>JACMOT010000345.1 GCA_014377915.1 Tardiphaga sp. | reverse complement strand
CGCCGCCACGGAGGTCCTGTAGACATCGTTGACGCCACAGCGCTCGAGCATGTCGCGCTGCAGATCGGTCAGCGATGACGGGCGCGCACGGTAGCGATAGGCGGTGTCGGACCCATGCAGGCCCGAGACATTGTAGATGGTCGGTTCGTCACCATAGGTGATGCGGGAGGTTTCCGATCGTAGCTGCCCGGTCTCGCGCCAGTCGGTAACCGTGGCCTCGGCAAACTGATCCCCAAGGCCGAGGCGTTCGAACAGCATCCGGACCGACCGCACGGCCTCCTTGCTGGCCTCATAGACGTAGTGGATCACCGGAATACCCGCGTGCCTGGCGTAGCTCTCCATGCGGCTCATGTTCAGCGCGGCAACGACGTAGTTCCGCAGCAGCATGCTGTCCGGCACGCAACCGTGCAGCCTGTCCAGCCATGACGCCAGCGAACTGGCCGGCTCGCGGTCGAGCAGGATCACGCGCAGCCGGTTTGCGGGGTAGCCCGCCTCGATCAGCAGCCGTAGTGGATTGAACAGGCTCTCGGCCACCACATAGGGGCCGGCGGTCTCCTTGCTGAAGATCTGCGGCTGGTCGGCCGCCATCGGGATCGCCCACGGGGTGGCCGCTTGGCCGATGAACAGATGCCGCATCATCATCTTGAGCGGCTGGTAGTAAGACGGCATGCCGGTGATGCCGAACAGGTTGGTCAGGGGCGTCGATCCGACCCGGCACTTGCCCCAGGCAAAATAGTGCATCGGAAAATCTTCCGCGCGATGCCCGGCGAAACCTTCGGCAAGGCTCGCCGCCATCTCGCGCATCAGGGTGTCGAGCGCGACCGATCGGGTCTGGTACTTGCCGTCGGGCTCCAGCCACATGGTGTCGAGCGATGGGTGTTGGGTGCGAACCCGATCGGCAAGTCGTTCCAGCTCGCCGCTGAATGGGGTAGGGGTGCTCATGGCGCTGCTCGTTGCCGCTGGCATGCGTTCGGCCGCTCGACCTATCGGGACGGGCGGGCGCGCATGCAGCGGCATCGCATCGAGCGGGTCGGGTGATAACGGCCTTGCGGCGGCGATCAGAGGGGCCGGTTTCGACATCCGCCGGATTAGCAGCGGCGTGTAAATAGACACTTCACAACCTTTACCCATTTGCCGCACGCTCGATCGCAGCAGATATCGCGAGGCCAACCGATGTGGCGAGCCAATCCGATGGGGTCATGAATGGCGGTGATGGCGGGATCGCCGGCCTTGCGGGCCGGTCGAGCCGGATCGGCTACGCCGCGCGAACCGTTGCCAGGAACTTGTCGACCTCGGTTCGCAAATTCGAGCTTTCTCCGGACAGCGCCTGCGCCGAGGTCAGTACCTGTGCGGACGCCATCCCGGTGGCGCTGGCCCCGCGATTGACCTGGCCGATCTTGTCGGCGACCTCCGCCGTGCCCTTGGCGGCCTCGCCGACATTGCGGGCGATCTCGGCGGTCGCGGCACCCTGCTCCTCCACGGTGGACGCGATGGTCGATGCGATTTCGGCGATCCGCGTGATGGTCGCGCTGATTTCCTTGATGGCGCCGGCGGATTCCCGCGTCGCCGCCTGCATCCCGGTGATCTGGGCGCCGATCTCATCGGTGGCCTTGGCGGTTTGCTCGGCCAGTGCCTTCACTTCGCTGGCGACCACGGCGAAGCCACGGCCGGCCTCGCCGGCGCGCGCCGCTTCGATCGTCGCATTCAGCGCGAGCAGGTTGGTCTGTTCGGCGATCGCCGTGATCAGCTTGACCACATCGCCGATTCGCCCCGCCGCCTTCAGCAATTCGTTGATCTGCTCGTCGGTGCGCTCGGCCTGCTTCACCGCATCGGCAGCGATGCGGCTGGAATCATGCACCTGTCGGCTGATCTCACTGACTGACGCGCTCATCTCCTCGGCGGCCGATGCCACCGACTCCACATTGGCGGAGGCCTCCTCCGAAGCGGAGGCCACCATGCTCGATAGTTGCTGGGTCTCACCGGCGTTTTCCGTCAGCGTGCCAGCGGCGTGTTCGAGTTCGCGGGCCGCGGCGGAGACGGTGGTCACGATGCCGCCCACCGCGGTCTGGAAAGCATCCGCCAGCCGCACCATGTCGGCCTTGCGTTGCGTGGCGATGGCTGTCTCCTCGCTCTTCTGCAACGCTTCCATCTGCTCGATCCGCACCAGATTGTCGCGGAAGGTGCGGGCTGCCCGCGCGGCGTCGCCCACTTCGTCGCCGCGGTCCGCATAGGGGACGTCGACGGCCTTGTTGCCATTGGCCAGCTCCATCAGTACGTCGCCGATCCGCCGGATTGGCCGCGCGATATTAAATACGGAAAAGATGGCCGAGCCGATCAACATCAGGATGACCGGGATGCCGACCGCCAGCCCGACCATGCTGACCCGCGACAGATCGGCGATCAGTTCAGTCTGTCGCCGGGTGCTGAATTCATTGGCGACGGCGATGGTGTTTGCGATGTTGCTACGCACCGTCTTCGCAGCGGGCTGCATGCGATCCGTCAGCAGCCGGATTTTCGATTCTTCGGTTTTGGCGGCGACGTCGGAGGCTGCACGATAACGTTCGGCGATGGCGATCAGGGCATCGACCTTGCCCGGAATGCCGGCGTCGCTGACGCCTCGCGCCTTGTTGAGCGCGTCGATTGTCGACGCCGTGAACTTGGGTACCAGATCCCGCTGGGTTGGTTCCGACGTCACCGCGAACCGCCAGCCGGCGGCCCGCGCTGCGTTGAACAGCGAACCCGCTTCCTGAAGTGCGACGTTGAGGGTGGGCAGAGCGGCGACGGCGGGCGAAGCCAGCATCGGTTCCATCGCCTGCGACCAGGCAATCGAGGCCTGGTTGCGCTTCAAGGTCGTTTCCAGCACGTTGTTCTGCAGCTCCGCCAATTCGACACCAAGCGCGAGATAGCTGTCGATCGTCCCGCGCGTCACCTTGTAGGCGTCCTTGGTGACTTGCCGCGTCGCGCGTTCCATCGCGGAATCGGTGCGCGCGGCCGCTTCGCCGACGTGCGTGCGAAGATTTTCCAAGGCCTTGTCGATCTGGGCGGCGCCCCGCGCCCAGGATATTTCCTGGGTGGAAATCTCTGCCCGCGCTATCGCGGCGTCGGTCGATTGGGAATCGGCCTTGTTGGAAGAGTTGACGATCACCAGCCGGCTCGATTCCGAGATCGACTGGTTGCCGAGGATCTCGTTGGCCAGCATGCCGCCGACCAGGATCAGGCCGATGCCGGCGGTGAGACCGAGCTTGGCGCCAATCCTGAAATTCAATTTTCCCATGGTTCCCCCTGCGTCGAACGCTTGATTTGGGGGCTTAATACTGAACCAGGTGCGATTTAAGCTCCATGCAACCGGCGGTAACATCGATCGCCTGCGTCGCAGCGGTACTATTGAGGCGTGTAAAACTTTATTTCGCACCAGACCAAGAAAATGCCGCGCAATGGCGCGCCCTTTCCGAACGACGAAGATCGGTGAATCAGCGCTGGGTGACAATCACCGGGGTGCCGACCGGCACGCGGTCGAACAGATCGGTAATGTCCTCATTGTACATGCGGACGCAGCCGTAGGAGACGAAGCCTCCGACCGACCGCGGACGGTTGGTGCCGTGAATGGCATATTCGCCACCTGCCAGGGTCATCGCCGCGACGCCCATCGGATTGGCTGGCGAACCGCCTTCAATGACGTCGGGGATGTTCGGGTTGTCGCGCTTGACGTCGGCCGGGGGAGCCCACGCCGGCTGGCGATATTTGCCATCGATCTTGGTGACGCCGGCCCACTGCTTGCCAGCCTTGCCGACGCCGACCGGATAACGAACCGCGTGGCCCTGTTCGAGCACGAGATAGAGGTGGCGCTCATTGGTCTTCACGACGATGGTGCCGGGCGCATAATCGCCGTGAAAGCCAACCATCGCGGGGCTCGCTTGTACCGGACTGATGGCGAGCGCGCCGAGCGTGATGGTGGCGAACAGCGCGCCTGCGATCTTCAACGACATCGGTTTCTCCGGTTCGGCCAAAGGCCGTTAAATTCCACGGTCGCAACGACGACCCGCACGTCTGAACTATCGCGCAACGCGCCTACTACCAAAAATTGCCGGCAGCTAAATCGGACGCGTTAGCCGCCCATTAGGAAAATCCTGGTCGCAAAGTAAATGCCCGGAAAACAACACCCGCCGGAAAAGTAGTTGCAGAAAGCGCTGGAGGCTGACAATTGCGTGAAATACCAGTCAGGCAATGCGCGGTAAGTTACTTAGCGCGGCGCCATTGACGACACCGCGAGGCAACGGATTCGGCTTCGCCGGCTCGACGACACTTTCCCAACCCATCAAAGTCACCGGCGAACCGCGACGGGGTGGTCGCGTCGCGGTTCACGGTGTTTCGTTGGCTTAAACGCCCGGTCGCTTGTTCTGGCGGTGCTCAACCAGATCATCCACCACGGCCGGGTCCGCCAGCGTCGACGTGTCGCCGAGCGTGCCGGACTCGTCCTCGGCAATTTTGCGCAGAATGCGACGCATGATCTTGCCGGAGCGAGTCTTCGGCAGGCCGGGCGCGAACTGGATCAGGTCCGGCGAGGCGATCGGGCCGATATCCTTGCGGACCCACGCCACCAATTCCTTGCGCAGCTCCTCGGTCGGTTCGGTGCCGGTCATCAGTGTGACATAGGCGTAGATGCCCTGGCCCTTGATGTCGTGCGGATAGCCCACCACGGCGACTTCCGAGACCATGGCATGCGCCACCAGCGAGCTTTCGACTTCGGCGGTACCCATGCGGTGGCCGGAGACATTGATGACGTCGTCGACCCGCCCGGTAATCCAGTAATAGCCATCGGCGTCACGGCGGCAGCCGTCGCCGGTGAAGTACTTGTTCGGGTAGGTCGAGAAGTAGGTCTGCTCGAAACGCGCATGGTCGCCATAGACCGTGCGCATCTGGCCGGGCCACGACCTCGCGATGCACAGATTGCCGGAGCATTCACCGGACAGCACCTTGCCGTCGGCATCGACGATCTCCGGCGTCACGCCGAAGAACGGTCTCGTCGCGGAGCCCGGCTTGAGTCTGGTCGCGCCGGGCAGCGGCGTGATCAGGATGCCACCGGTCTCGGTCTGCCACCAGGTGTCGACGATCG
>JACMOT010000344.1 GCA_014377915.1 Tardiphaga sp. | reverse complement strand
TGTGGAAAAGGACGCGGCTCTTGCGCGACGCTTCCAGCCGATCTTCGTGGCCGAGCCCACCGTCGAGGTCACCATCTCGATCCTGCGCGGGCTGAAGGACAAATACGAACAGCACCACGGCGTCCGCATCACCGATTCCGCGCTGGTCGCAGCCGTGACGTTGTCGAACCGCTACATCACCGACCGCTTCCTGCCCGACAAGGCCATCGACCTGATGGACGAGGCGTCGGCGCGGCTGAAGATGCAGGTCGATTCCAAGCCCGAAGAACTCGACTCCATGGACCGCGAGATCATCCGGCTGAAGATCGAGCAGGAGGCGCTGCGAAAAGAGACGGATCAGGGCTCGAAGAGCCGGCTGGAGACGCTGTCGAAGGAACTCGCCGAGCTGGAGGAAAAGTCGGCGGCCTTGACCCAGCGCTGGTCGGCCGAGAAGAACAAGCTGTCCAACGCCCAGAAGCTCAAGAGCGAGCTCGAAGCGCTGCGCCTTGAACTCGCCGATGCCCAGCGCCGCGGCGAATATCAGCGCGCCGGCGAACTGGCCTATGGCCGGATTCCGGAGATGGAAAAGAAACTGGCGGACATCGAGGCCAATGAGACGTCCGGTGAGATGATGGAGGAGGCGGTCACCGCCAACCACATCGCTGAGGTGGTGTCGCGCTGGACCGGCGTGCCGGTCAACAAGATGCTGGAAGGCGAGAAGGACAAGCTGCTGCGCATGGAAGACAGCCTTGGCCAGCGCGTGGTCGGCCAAGCTGAGGCCGTGCATGCGGTGGCCACCGCGGTACGCCGCTCCCGGGCTGGACTGCAGGATCCGAACCGGCCGATGGGCTCTTTCATGTTCCTCGGGCCCACCGGTGTCGGCAAGACCGAACTGACCAAGGCGCTGGCGTCATATCTGTTCGACGACGACACCGCGATGGTCCGCCTCGACATGTCCGAATATATGGAGAAGCACTCGGTCTCGCGCCTGATCGGCGCGCCTCCGGGCTATGTCGGCTATGACGAGGGCGGCGCGCTTACCGAAGCTGTCAGACGGCGGCCCTATCAGGTCGTGCTGTTCGACGAGATCGAGAAGGCGCATCCGGATGTCTTCAACGTGCTGCTGCAAGTGCTCGACGATGGTCGCCTGACCGATGGTCAGGGCCGCACCGTCGACTTCCGCAACACGCTGATCATCATGACCTCGAATCTCGGCTCCGAATTCCTGGTCAACCAGCCGGAAGGCGAGGACACCTCGGTGGTGCGCGATCTGGTGATGGGCAATGTCCGGGCGCATTTCAGGCCGGAATTCCTCAACCGGGTCGACGAGATCATCCTGTTCCACCGGCTGCAGAAGAGCGAGATGGGCCGGATCGTCGAGATCCAGTTCGCGCGGCTCTCCAACCTGCTGGTGGACCGCAAGATCGTGCTGTCGCTCGATCCGGCGGCGCGGGACTGGCTTGCCGAAAAGGGCTGGGACCCGGCCTATGGCGCGCGACCGCTGAAGCGCGTGATCCAGCGTTACGGGCAGGACCCGCTGGCCGAGATGATCCTGGCCGGCGACGTCAAGGATGGCGACAATGTCGCGATTGCCACCGAAGGCGGCGTGCTGACCTTCAACGGCCAGCCGCCGCACACCGCGGAGATCGAGCCATTCGAGCGGCCTTTGCCGAAGCGGATGCTGAACTGAGCGCGTCGTCCTTTCCCTCTCCCGCTTGCGGGAGAGGGCGGCTTGAATGGGCAAAGCGCGGTCGAGCCGGGAGGGCGCCTGCTCTCCGAACACGCATATCAAGGCGATCACCATGACCCGCATTCTTCTGGTCGGCGCCACCGGCCTCGTCGGCAGCCACGTCCTTGCCAAGGCGCTGGCCGACCTCCGCATCGAGCGCGTCGTCGCGCCGACGCGCCGCGCGCTGCCGCCACATCCGAAGCTCACCAATCCGCTGGTTGATTTCGATCATCTTACCGAAGCCGCTGACTGGTGGTCGGTGGACGGCGTGATCTGCAGCCTCGGCACCACCCGCGCCACGGCCGGATCGGATGAGGCCTTTCGCAAGGTCGACTACGTCTATCCGCTGGCGGTGGCGAAAATCGCCCGTCGCCATGGCGCGCAGCGCTTTGCGCTCAATTCCTCGCTCGGCGCCGATGCAAAGTCGCGGCTGCTCTATCCGCGCACCAAGGGCGAGGTGGAGCGCGACCTGCAGGCGTTGGGCTTTCCGTCCCTGACCATCGTGCGGCCCGGCCTGATCGGCGGCACCCGCGCCGAATTTCGCGCCGGCGAGCGCATCGCCTCTGCCATTCTCGGCATGTTGGGACCGCTGCTGCCGCGTCGCTACCGCATCAGTCCCGCCGCCGTGATTGCCGATGCGCTGATCGAGGCGGCGGTGAAGGGCGACCCCGGCGTCCATATCGTTGAATCGGATCGCCTCTCCGGCGGTTGAGCGTTGCCTGTCGCCGTCGCCGCCGGTTAAGTTGTCGCGCCGCGGCCTCGCCCCGGACCGCAACGCGCCATGGGGACAGGGTGTAAAGCCACGCATGATCGATAATCGTTTTGCCTTCGGCGTGGTCGGCGGCCTCGGGGCGCTGGCCGGCGCCGACCTGCTGCAGCACCTGATCCGCGCCACCGCCGCGGAC
>JACMOT010000343.1 GCA_014377915.1 Tardiphaga sp. | reverse complement strand
TCGTCAGCTTCACGTTCGATGATATTCCGGACAGCGCCGCGACGACCGGGGCGGGCATCCTGGCCGAGAAAGGCGTGCATGGCACATTCTATGTGTCCGGCAATCTTGTCGGTTCGCTCTCGCCGCAATGGCAGCATGCCAGCGAAGCTGAATTGATCGAACTTCATCGCCAGGGCCACGAAATCGCCTGCCATACTTTTTCGCACAAGAAGGCGTTCGAGTTCGACCGACCCGCGCTGGCGGCGGAAACAGAGCAGAATTTCAACTATTTCAAAAACCTCGATCCAGCCATCGAGCTGGAGAATTTCGCCTATCCGTGGGGCCTCGGCAGCTTTCCCTTGAAGAAGATGCTGCAGCGAAAATTCCGCTCGTGCCGCGGCGTCATGCCGGGCGTCAACCATGGCTGGGTTGATCTTCAATTCCTGCGCGCCGTGCCGCTGATCGAACCCGGAACAGATGTTGCGGCGATCGACCGGTTTCTCGATGAGGCGCTGAACACCAATGGCTGGCTGATCTTTTACAGCCACGACATCAAGCCGTCGCCGAGTCAGTATGGCTGCTCTCCCGCGCTATTGCGGCATGCGCTGGCCGCGGCAAAGCGGCGCGGCATCCTGGTCAAGAGCGTCGCCGAGACGTTCGAATATCTGCGGGCTTAATTGATTTTTTGCTATTTTCCGTCAAAGCTCCAGAAACGGGTCATGGTTAATTCTTCGTGCAGGATAGCTATTGCTCCCGAAGAATGCCCTTATCGGCCGTCGCGGTAAGGATTTGAGGCGCAGTTGAATGTTCGAGTACGCCCCCCCATTGAGTCCTAGTGAGCCGGCTGCTCGGGCGCAGCCCGCAGCCGAAGCCGCCCGTGGTTTCCATGCGATCGACCTTGCCCGGCTGCTGACCGGGCGAATCATCACCATTGGGCTGGCTGCGATCATCGGTACCGGCATCGCCGTGGCCATAGGCAAGAGCCTGACAGCGCGTTATTCCGCCACGGCACAGCTGTATGTTGATCCGCGCGAGCTGCAGCTGGTCGAACGCGAATTGACGCCGCGCAGCCAGGATCTGTCGGGACTGGCGATGGTGGTCGAGAGCCAGGCGCGTCTGATCACCTCGAACAATGTATTGTCGAAGGTGATTGGCGATCTCAATCTGGAGCAGGATTCCGAATTCGGCGGCAAATCCGCCGCGAGCTTTCTGTCCGGGCTGCTGAATTTCGGCAGTGCACCGTCGCGCTCGTCGGCGAACGAGAAGGCGGCCACGCTCGAAGCGCTGCGCATGCATGTCAACGTCAAGCGGACCGACCGCACGTTCATCGTCGATATCGACGTCTGGTCGCGCGAGCCTGCCAAGGCTGCCGCGATCGCCAATGCCCTCGCTGAATCCTATCTGGAAGAATCCAAGGACTCGCAGGCGGTGGCCGCGCGACGCGCGACGGCCGATCTGTCGGGACGTCTGAAAGAGCTTCAGGAGCGACTCCGGACCGCGGAAAACAATCTGGCGGTCTACAAGTCGAAGAACAATTTTCTCGGCACCCAGGATACCCAGGTCAGCGATCAGCAATTGTCGTCGGGCACGCAGCGGCTGGCCAATGCCCAGGCCGCCACGCTCGACGCGTTGGCCCGCTATAACCAGATCGAGGCAAGCCGGAAAATTGCCAGCGATGGCGGCGCGGTGCCGGAGGCGCTGCAATCGCCGACCATCGCCAGCCTGCGTACGCAATATGCCGACGCGCGGCGCAAGCAGGCCGAACTGATGAGCGAGCTCGGACCGCTGCATCCAGCCCTGCGCATGGCCAGCAAGCAGGTCGAGGACTTGCGCCGCAACATCGACGAGGAGGTCGATCGCTTCGCGCAGTCGGCAAAGAACGATCTGACCCGTACCCGGGCACTCGAAGCGTCGCTGACCAAGGCGCTGGACGGTCAGAAGAAGCAGAGCGCGGATCTCGGCCAGGCCTCGGTGCAATTGCGCGAGCTGGAGCGCGATGTCGAGGCCAGTCGGACCATCTACCAGTCGTTCCTGAAGCGCTCGCGTGAAACCGAGGAGCAGGAAACCCTGAATACGTCGAGTGCCCGCATTATCGGCGATGCGACCGCGCCGCAGCGGCGGATATTCCCGCCGGCCATGAGCGTCCTCGCCATGCTCGGCTTCATGCTGGGCGCCGCGGGATCGATCGGCTGGATCGTGGTGGCCGATCGGTTGTCGTCACCTGCCGCGCCTGCCGGCGCGGCGCCCGACCCGGTCGCGCCGCCGCCATCCCCGCCCTTGCCACCGTCGCCGTCGGTTGAGCCGAAAGTGGACACCAAGCTGTCACCAGGCCTTTTACGCCCGCGCCCGAACAAGCCGGCGCCGCAGGTGCCGGCGGCGAGCCTTGCCGATGCGGTGCGTTTCAGTCTGACGGAAACGGATCTGTTGCGCACGCTGAACGGGATTTTTCCGCTCACCGACAGCGTCGATATCGTCCGGCTGGGCTGGCCAACCTTGCGCGCGGATGTCACAT
The DNA here is from genome assembly GCA_014377915.1 of Tardiphaga sp. Next base: position 16,541 of record JACMOT010000343.1, on the reverse strand, counting down.
CTGCGCCGTTCATCGAGGCCTCACACCGCGTTTTAGCGGTGGCCAAAGCGCGCGCCGGCCATCAACGGGCGCCGGCGATCGCGGTACTCGGTCTGGATTGCGCGGAGCAGCGCACCATCGTCGCCCTGAATTTCGCGATGGCGCTGACGGGGCGCGGCGCACGTGTCCTGCTGATCGATGCCGACCGGCGCCATCATGCCCTGTCCAGCCGCCTCGGCATCAACTTGGCTGGGGCCGGGGTGTCGCGATGGATCAGCACCACGGCGCAGCCCTCCGCGTCCGGAAGAAGCGGCTTCACCATCCAGAGCGTAGCAGCGTTGAGCGCGGTCGAGGCGAGCCACGCGCTCGAAGTGGCGCGCGCATCGCAAGCCTATGACGTCGTGGTTCTGAATGGACCGGCGCTCGAGCCGGACGATTGCGATCCGGCGCTGCTGGGGACGGTTGAAGGCGTGATTGCCATCAGTCCGGCGGAGAAGCCTGGCGACGGACGGCCGCGGAACACGGTGCTCGCGCTCGGCGACGCCGCAGGCAGGCTGGTCGGTATTGTCGTGACCGAGTTCGGGACCAGCGCCCGCGAAGCGTTGCCGCTGAAACAATACGCCTGATTGCCCGACCGCGCGCGGCGCCCGCGATCCGGCGTCGTTAGCGCGATTTCGTCAGCAGCAGGTAGATCGCGACCGGGCTGGTCTTCAGATAACGCCACGCCAGCCGCTTCGGCTCGATGATCACCCGCCACAGCCATTCGAATCCGGCGCGCTGCATCCAGGATGGTGCACGCGGGTTGATCTCGGACAGAAAATCAAACAATCCGCCGGAGGTCTTGATGACGCCGACCGAGGTGAGGCGATGCCGGTTGCGGACGACGAATGTCTGTTCGTGCGGCACGCCCATCGAGACCCAGAGGATATCCGGCGCCAGTTGCGCGATGGCGCGACAGGTCGCGATTTCCTCGTCTTCGTTGGCAAAGAAACCATGTCGCGCGCCGACCAGCTTGAGGTCGGGAAACCGCTGCCTCACCTTGTCGACGGCGAGCGCGTTCGAGCTCTCGATGGCGCCCAGCATGAACATGGTCGCGCCGCGCGCGCTGGCCTCGGCGGCCACGTCGTAAAACAGATCGGTGGTCGCGACCCGCTCGGGCAGCGCGAGTTCGCATTTGACGCGGGACGCGAACACATGCGGCATGCCGTCGGCATGGATGGCATCGGCTTCCAGAAACAGCGCACGCTGGACGCTGTCGGTAGCGCAACGATAGGCGACCTCGCCATTCGTCGAGGTGAGATAGGCCGGGTATCGCCACAGACCGTGACGTTCGAGCGCGTGATCCACCATCGTTGTCGCGGATTTGCGGCGATCCACCACGGCGACAGGCATTCCGCCCAGAAGGACTTTCCGCCAGCGCTGAAAGCGGTTGGCGCGACGATCTTTCGAGAGCCGTCGTTCCTCGCCGGCCCAGGCCGCGGGAAAGCGCGCAACCCTGCGATCGGTGCCGCGTTGGGGCGGCAACGGTTGGTCGGTCTTCGGGATGATCAGCTCAGCGGCGTCCGACATAGCGCTCTACCCTGGCAGGCCTCACCGAATGATTTGATGAAACCATCTCTGTTCTGAATTCTGATTGAAGTATCGGCTAGGAATAAACTGATTGGGTGGTGGTGCAATGCTCGCACGAAGTTATTACTTCGTTAAGGTAAATTAAAACGCATTAATACGGTATTATATAACGCGGCTTTCTATCGAGAGGTATTATATTCCGCAGCCGGTCGCGTCGATCGGGGTGCGAGATCGCGTGACAGGATGAATGTCGCAGGAATCGAACATTCCGCGGCAGAACCCGGTACGGCTGAATGTAGGGCGGCCGCATTGCCGCGCTCGTCGGCTGCGCGGTAAATCAGACGGTTAACGTTGGGTGCGGCGAAACAGTGCGCGAAACAGCGCTTGCGATTTCGGGAAAGCGCCATTGTCGATCTGGGTGGGCCAGTCGCCGTCGACGTTGAAATAGGCGGCATAGGCAATGCGGTCTTCGTTGGCGACGAACCAGTCGTGCATGTTCTGGACGAACAGCGGATTGTCGCCGAACTGGCCGACGCCCCATTCCGGATAGCTCATCTTCTTGCCGTGCTGCGCGGCGAAGCTGCGATGCCACTCCAGTCCGAACTCTATCTTCAGATAGCGCTCTTCCCAGCGCTGCTCGGGCGTGCCGGTCCATTTGAAGTCGTAGACATCGAGACCGATGGTATCGACGACGTCGTCGCCGGGATAGGTGGTATCGGCTGGCAGGTCCTGCGCATTCCAGGCCGGGCACCAGTCAAAGGTGAAGCCGCTCGAATGGCGCCGGAAGATGCCGACGACATGACGAAAGGCCCTGATGTAGTCGGCTTCCTGTCCCTTGGCGTACCATGGCGCGGAAATGCTGTTCATCTCCCAGCCGAGCCGAATGATCGCGTTGGGCTGCGCTTCGGCGATGCCTTTGGCCGCGGCCTCGAATTCGGCGTCGTGCAGGCCATTGGCGACATCCGCCAGCGGCGTGCCTTTGACCGTCAGCGGGAATGACCACACCACGTTGCGCGCCGGGTTGATCCGCTTCCACATCGCCGGCACCCAGCGATATTCGGCGAGGTCGGCCCATGTCGAGTGGGCGTAAAAGTCGACCGCCAGCACCGAGGAGCGCGGCCGGTTCAGCCAGTCTTCCCATTCTCGCAGCGCGTATTCGCGGCCACGTGCGCCCCAATTGACAAAGGCGCCGCCGAATTTCGCGGGGAGAGTGATTGATGTCGAAGCCGACTGCGCGCGCGCCGTGCCCGCGATCGGTCCGGCCAGCGTCGCCACCAGCATGGCCATGCCAAGCCGGATGAGCCCGCGCCGGCCCGCGAGCTTTCGGGCGGAGGCTCGTTCCGCGCCACCGATGCCAAGCATTTTCATGTCGCGTCCGTGTCCCTTATCCAGCGGTCTTTAACAGGCCGATCGCCCGCGGCGGCTGAGTTGCCGCCCGCAATGCCGGGATCAGCCGCCGGCCGACCTCGATCGATCCCTGCGCCGTCAAATGGCCGGCATCGAACTGCATCGGCACGCCAGCGGCGGCGGACGTATCGCAACTGCTGGTCGGGCACACCGCGTCATAGACGGAGATGTAGCTCACGCCATGGGCGGTCACCATCTGACGCATTGCCAGGTCGCGCTCGCGAATACCTATGGTGCGACGGTCCTTCATGGTCGGTCGGTCGCGCATGATCTGGTTGGCGAGCAGCCGCGGCAGCGCGCCGTCATATTCGACAATCGGCCCCAGCACGACGACATCGAGGCCCATCGATTTCAGCGTATCCAGCGTATGTGCCAGTTGCGGGATATCCTCATCCTTCCAGGAGGCGGCGAGCAGGATCCTGTCGACCTTGTGATCATGCAGGAATTGCCCGAACACATAATGCATCAGCCGCGGACAGGCGCGGCTGTCGAGTGAATCCGCCGCCGGAATCGCCGGACGGCAGGTGCTCGCGGTGGCCTGCAGGACGTTGATTTCCGGCATCGCCGAGGACAGTCCAAGCCACAGATGGGCCGCATGGCTGTCGCCGACCAGAAGATAATTGGGCCGCGCCGGGTCGAGCCGAAGGCAGGTCTCGGCATCGAATTGTTGCCGGTTGGCGCCGAGGTAGCATTGACCGGTCCGGAACGCCGCGGTCGGATCGTAGCCGAGATAGGCCGCGATCGATACGACCCGGTCAGGAAAGCGATATGGCGCGCCGCCACCGGCAATCAGCGCAGCGCCGATCGCGAACACCGATGCCATCGCCGCGGCGGAAGCCACGAGAACCCTGCGCGTAGGCGCCTCGCTGGATCGGAACGGCCGTTCGATGAACCGCCACGACAGATAGGCAATCCCGATCAGTCCGATCAGCAGGATCAGCCGGGTGACCACGTCGGACGCTTCCGGGAAAAACGCAGCGTCGGTGCGCTGGAACACGATCGCCGGCCAGTGCCAGAGATAGAGCGAATAGGAGATCAGGCCGATCATGACGATCGGCGGCCATGACAGCCATCGGCCGACCAGGGACGGGCCGTGTTCGCTGGAGGCGATCACCAGCACGGCGCCGGCGCACGCCAGCGACGTCATGGCCAGCAGCGGATAGGCCGACGAGCCGAACACCAGCAGCGCCAGCAGCAACAATAGCCCGGCGATGCCGCATAGCTCCCGCCACACGATGTTGCGGGGCGCCGGCAGGATGTGCATCGACAGCAGCGCGCCAAAGCCGAGCTCCCAAGCCCGGAACGGCGTGAGATAAAACGCAAACGTGGCATTGCGCAGGCTCATTGCCAGCGCGGCGAGCAATGATAGAGCCATCGCGGCCGCGAAAACCGCCCGCATTCGTTTCGGGAAGAAGCGCCAGGCCAGCAACATGAACAGCGGCATCAGCACGTAGAACTGTTCCTCGACGCTCAGGGACCAGGTATGCAGCAGTGGCTTGGTTTCGGCGGGCGCGTCGAAATAGCCCGCGGTGGCCGCGAAATAGAAATTGGACACCGAGCCGACCGCGCTGGCCAGGCTGCTGCTGTATTCCGTGAGTTCGACCGGCAGGCTGTAGAGGTAGGCGAGCAGCGTCGTCGCCAGTAACATCGCGATCAAAGCGGGCAGGATGCGAAGCGCCCGGCGCCGATAGAAATTGCCAATGGAAAAGTGGCCGGCGCGGATTTCGCGGTCGATCAGGCCGCAGATCAGGTGGCCGGAAATAACGAAGAACACGTCGACGCCGAGATAACCGCCGCTGACCCCGGGCATGCGCAGATGGAACATGACCACCGGGATGACCGCGAGCGCCCGCAGGCCATCGATATCGGGTCGATACTTCATCGGAGCACCATTGAACCTGTGCGGAAAATGCTGGAGGGCGGGTCGAGCGCTTGCCCCGAATCAGAACAGGTCGCGCACCCCGGCTGTTTCGAAATGAGTAGCGCGAGCCAGTCGCCTAAGCGAGACTTCAGCTTTCGTTGAAATTCTTGCATGGCGGGCCCTGAATCTCGCTGTGACGTCTCGAATGACAAGGACTTCTCCGGGTCACAGCAAGATCCGGTCCAGCCGGGCGGCCGCCATGCCAGGCATTGCCTGAAGGCCGCCGCCACGGCTGGCCTTGATGTTTTCGAGCGGACTGCTATCGGCTTATGGCTTCCGTGCCTCAGCCCGAAGAAAGACGCCCGTGATTCCCTGGAAGCTCCTCGACACTACCGACGTGCCCGGCGGCGGCGTGCAATTGCGGCTGATGCAGCGCGGCGGCGAATTTACCATCAAGCTCGGCCAGAACGAACTGATGAGCAGCCGGCTGTTCGGCTCCGAAGAGGCGCTGGCGACGCTGACCTGCTTTCGCCTCAAGGCGCTGCCGGCGCCGCGGCTGCTGATCGGGGGGCTCGGCATGGGATTTACGCTGCGCGCCGCGCTCAAGGTGCTGGGTGCGCAGGCGAAGATCACCGTGGTCGAGCTGGTGCCCGCGATCATCGCCTGGGCGCGCGGGCCGATGGCCGAATTGTCCGGCGAGAGCCTGACGGATCCCCGGGTCGAGATCCGCGAAGCCGACGTGATACAGGCGATCGGCGCGGCGCGCGATCACTATGACGCGATCCTGCTCGACGTCGATAATGGCCCGGAGGGCCTGACGCGCAAATCCAATGACGCGCTGTACGATCTCAAGGGCCTGCAGGCGGCGCGCGATGCGCTCCGCCCTGGCGGCATCCTCGCGGTATGGTCGTCCTTCCCCAATGATAAATTCACCAAGCGTCTGGCGAAGGCCGGCTTCGCGGCCGAGGAGATCAAGATCCGCGCCACCGGCACCCGCGGTGGCGCCCGCCACGTGATCTGGCTGGCGACCCGTCCGGTAGGTTAGCCGCGAATTCAGGTGGCTACGCAAAAACCCGCCGATGCGATCGGCGGGTTGCGTGTCGGAATGTATCTGCGGACCTGCTTAATATTGCTGCGTTCGCCGGCCGCGGCTGCGCGGTTCGGCGTAAGGCCGCGGGTCGAAGGCGATTTGTGGATTGACGATGCAACTCACGCCGCGCCCGGAAGCGGTTGCCTGGCAAGCATTGTAGGTCGGATACGAACAGTCGGTGCCGAACTGCTGCGACTGGATGCAGTAGGGATAGGTCGGCGCGGCGGACGCCGGGCTCACGGCGGCGGCGGCGGATAAAGTGCCGGCGGCCGTAATGGCCATCATCAGGTTACGCATCTTGAATCTCCTCGCGGCTGCTGCTGTCAGTTATGGCGGACCAACCGCGCGAGCGGCCAAACGTTCCTGGCTGCGGTCATCCCTGCCTTGCAAAGCCTTGTATCACGTCATTGACCGAATTGAGACGCGCAAACGCCGCATCGGTCATTCCACCTTCAGCCCGGCTTCCTTGACGACCTTGGCCCATTTTTCGGTTTCCGCGGCCATCATCTTGCCGAACGCCTCGGGCGTGTCGATCAGCGGATCGCCGCCCAGTTCGACCAGCCTGGCCCTGATTGCCGGCTCGGCCATCACGGCGTTGACCTCCGCATTCAGCCTGGCAATGATTTCCGGGGGCGTCTTGCGCGGCGCGCCCATGCCGAACAGCGCGCTGGCCTCATAGCCGGGCACGGTGTCGGACACGGTCGGGGTGTCCGGCAATTGCGGCGACCGCTTCAGGGTGGTCACCGCGATGGCGCGCAGACTGCCGCTGCGGATCTGCGGGATGATCGACGGCATGTTGTCGAAGATCACCTGAACCTGGCCGCCCAGCATGTCGGTGATCGCCGGCGCCGCGCCGCGATAGGGAATGTGCTGCATTTTGGCGCCGGTCATCGCCATGAACATCTCGCCGGACAGATGCAGCGAGGTGCCGTTGCCGGACGACGCCATGTTCACCTTGCCGGGATTGGCCTTCACATAGTCAATGAATTCACTCACCGTTTTCGCCGGTACGTCCTTCGAGACCGTCATCACGTTGGGCACGCGGTTGAACGCCGCGACCGGCGCAATATCGCGCAAGAAGTCGAAACTCAGTTTGGCGTAGAGCGACGCGTTGATGAAATTGGCCGGATTGACCAGCAGCACGGTGTAGCCGTCAGGCTCGGCATTCACCACGGCCTCGGTACCGATGTTGTTGCCGGCGCCGGGCTTGTTCTCCACCACGAATTGCTGGCCGAGCCGCTCCGACAGGCGCTGGCCAATCACGCGAGCCAGAATGTCGGTGGCGCCACCGGCGGGATATCCCACCACGAAGCGTACCGGCCGCGTCGGATAGTCCAGCGCGGCGGCGCTGCCGATCACGGCGAACGCGGAAAAACCCAGCGCGATAAGTCCAATCGCGGCGCGACGTGAAGCCATAAGTTCTCTCCCGGCTGCCGCGGCTTATTGCGCGGTCAGCTTGACTCGAATTGACGACACCGCGTTGTATCAAACAATTCAACTATCGGCCAGTGCGACGCCCGCGCGGTCGCCAGCAGGAACCACGCATGTCCGTCACCGTCACCGCGCTCGATCATCTGGTTCTCAACGTCGCCGACGTCGCGCGTTCCGCCGCCTGGTATGCGAAAGTGCTTGGCATGGAAATCCGGATATTCGATCCCGGCCATGGCAAGATCCCGCGAACCTCGGTGATTTTCGGCACTCAGAAGATCAACCTGCGGCCGATCGGCGCCGACAAGGTCGAATGGTTCACCGCCGATCACGAGCGCGCGGGCAGCGACGATTTGTGCTTTCTCACCGCGGCCTTGCCTACGGAGGTCGTCGCGCATCTCGGGGCCTGCGGCGTTGCGGTCGAGGAGGGGCCGGTGACCAGGCAGGGCGCCCGCGGGACGTTGCGTTCGGTCTATTGCCGCGATCCCGACGGCAGCCTGATCGAAATTTCGTCCTACGAAATGGGCTGAGGCATATTCGGGCGCGCGTTTGCGCAGGCTGGCAAGCGCTGGCACAACGGGGCTCTCAGCAAACGGAGGCCGTCGCCGCGCAACAGCGGATGTTCCGGCGGACTTCCATCGGGAGGATCGATGTCGAATTCAGCGATGCCGCAAGGCGTGGTCAGTCCGTTCGACGGCATGGATGTGCCCTGGCTGTTGCGGATGCGCGCCGAAACCCGCCGCGATCATCCTTTCCTGATCTGGGCGCCGTTCGACGCGCCGGCGCGACACTGGACCTATGGCGAATTCCACGACCGCGTCGGCGCGCTCGCCGCGGGCCTGGTCGGTCGCGGCATCAAGCCGGGCGACTATGTTCTGATCCATCTCGACAATTGCATCGAGGCGATGCTGACCTGGTTTGCCTGCGCCGAACTCGGCGCCATAGCGGTCACTACCAACACCCGCTCCGCCGCCGCCGAGCTGGAATATTTCGCCAGACACTGCGGCGCCGTCGCCGCGGTTACCCAGCCAGCCTATGCCGAACTGGTCGCCGCCAATTGCAAGGCGCTGCGCTGGATCGCTGTAACGTCGCACGACGCCGGCGCGGAGCCGGCCTCCGGTCATCGCGTCGAAAAAGCCGAACGTTTCGAAGCGCTATTCGCCGACAGCGCGGACCGGCCGCGCCGCGCCACCGATCCCATGGCTCACTGCAGCGTCCAGTACACCTCTGGCACCACGTCGCGGCCGAAAGCGGTGCTGTGGACCCATGCCAATGCGCTGTGGGGCGGCAAGGTAAATGCCGTGCATCAGGACCTGCGCGCCGCCGACGTGCACATGGCCTACCTTCCATTGTATCATACCAATGCCCTGGCCTATTCGGTGCTGTCGACACTGTGGGTCGGCGGCAGCTGCGTGATCCAGCCGCGATTCTCGGCGCGGCGATTCTGGAACGTGGCGTCGGAGCATCGCGCCACCTGGAATTCCACCATCGGCTTCTGCATGAAGGCGCTGCTCGAGCATGAAATTCCGAAGCAGCACAGCTTCCGGCTCTGGGGCACCGCGTTCTGCGAGCCACCAGCCTTCGCCGCTTTCGGCGTCAGGATCATCGGCTGGTGGGGCATGACCGAGACCATCAGCCATGGCATCATCGGTGAGGTCGACCAGCCCGACACGCCGATGTCGATCGGCCGTGCCGCCACTGAATACAGAATTTGTGTCACCGATGATGACGGCAGGCCGACCCAGCCTGGCGGTACCGGCAATCTGTCGATTCTCGGGGTGCCCGGCCTGTCGCTGTTCAAGGAATACTTGCATAATGCGGAGGCCACCCGCGAAAGCTTTGATGAGCACGGCTATTTCATCACCGGCGATCGGGTTACCTTGCTCGACGGCGGCTTCATCAAGTTCGGCGATCGCGTCAAGGATATGCTGCGGGTCGGCGGCGAGAACGTCGCGGCGTCCGAGATCGAGCAGGTGGTGATCGCGGTGCCCGGCGTGCGCGAGGCCGCGGTAGTCGGCATGAAACATCCGATGCTCGACGAAGTCCCGGTGGTCTTCATCATTCCGCATGCCGGCGTGGCGCGGGCGCCGGCGGCGCTGCACGACGACGTCATGGCGGCCTGCCGCGACGCGCTGGCGAGTTTCAAGGTACCGCGCGAAATCCGCTTCGTCGACGAGATGCCGCGCTCGACGCTGGAAAAAGTGGCGAAGGCGGAGTTGCGCAAGCTGCTGGCGTAGAACGCCGGTCAGTACGATCCAAGCGCCACCGGGCGAAACACCTGCAGCAGCTGCTGGTCCAGCTTGTCGCCCATCTGCTCCATGATCTCGAAGGCCTTGGCATGGGTGAACGGCAACCGGTAGGCGCGCCGCTCCACCAAGGCGGCGTGGATGTCGACGATGGTCAGCAGCCGGACGATGTCGCTGATCTGGTCGCCCTTCAACCCGTCAGGATAGCCGGAGCCATCAAGAAATTCGTGGTGGTGCAATACGACGTCGAGCATCTCCCGCGGAAAATTTCCCTGTGCCAGCAGCGCGTCGAAGCCAAGACGGGGGTGCTTGCGGATTTCCGCCATTTCCAGTTCGTTCAGCTTGCCCGGCTTGTCGAGAATGCCCACCGGCGTGAAGGCCTTGCCGACATCGTGCACCAGGGCAGCGCGAGTCAGGCGGCGCTGGTCTTCGTCACGCATCCCGAGGTGCTGGGCAAAGGCCACCGCGAAGCCGGTCACGAACAGGCAGTGGCGATAGCTGTGATCATGGTGGCGGCCGACGGCGGCCAGCCATTCCCGCAGCGACGATCGCTTGATCGCCTTGAGGATGGCGGCTTCCGCCTGCATCACGTCGTTAAAGCTCAGCGGCACGCCGGCCGGCAGCTTCTCGAAAATCTTCACCATGACCGCGTGGGCCGCCTCGACGCCGCGCGTCAGGGCCTTGCCGCGGGCGGAAAAATCCTCGTCATGCCGGCTGGGGAAGGCGGCGCGAATCCGCTGCATCACGCCGCGGGCATCGAACGGTCGTGCGATGGTGTCGGTCGCGCCCAGCGCCCAGGCCTGCATCGAACCGTGATGCAGCGCATCGGCCAGCACGAACAGCCGCGGGATCGCCTCATAGGCCTTGGCGCGCAGCTTGTTGCGAACCCGCTGCACGCTCTCCGCGGAGCGCAGGTTGATGTCGACGACAATGCCGGACAGGTCGCTGACCGGAACGTCGGGAATGCCGTTCGTCGAGATGATGTCGACGTCGCCGACCTTCTTCAGAATCTCGGCAAGGTCGCTGTTGTCGCCGCGGTCCGAAGCCAGAATCAGACGGCGGCGCGCGGGCGATGGATGGACGGAAGCGGTCATATTCCCTCGATGATACGGCGATCCAGCCGTTAGCCGCACATAAATACTCCGGACCACGGTTCCCGAAGCTTAAGGCGTATTGTTAAATATTCATGTTCTGCCGTGATGTCGGAGGATGTCTGCAAGGCGGCTAGCAATGGCCTACCGCCGGTTGCAAAACTTGATTCGAATTTTTCCAGTATCAGCGCGACCATCATTAACCGCGCGTCCGTATTCGCGAGGCGGTGAGGTCATGATCGCCCGCGCAGTTGTCAGCGTCGGCGAATAATTTATCATGGTTGATCGGTGAACTTCGCGATGTCGCCCATTGGTCACGGCATGCTTTTTGAAAGGCGGATCGCATGAAACAGATCATGATGGGCGCGGTGCTGTCGGCGCTGATGATGGGGGCGCTGGCCGCCGCGGCGCGCGCGCAGCCGTTTACGGCGACGTTGTCGAACCATACGCCACTGGAATTCGGCATGCCGGCCGACGAGGCCGCCCGCGCGCTGGGGGCGCCTCTGACCTATCTCCGCGGCCGGCCCGGCGACGAGACCTATCTAGCGATCCGCGACCTTGGCGGCAGCGGTCTCTTCGTTCGGCGCGACCGGCTTTATCTCCAGTTCCGTCACGGCCGGTTGACCGGCTGGAAAGGTGACTGGGGCCGCAACTGGATGTGGCAGTAGCGTTCTTGTGCGTTGCCAAGACGCGGGACCCGTTTCACAAGGCCTCACACGCAACAACCAATGGATGACCCGTGGGACAACACGTTACACTGATCGCAGCAGACAAGTTTGAACTCGGCGCTTACCGCACGACACCGGCCGGCACGCCGAAGGGCGCGGTGGTGGTGATCCAGGAAATCTTTGGCGTCAATCACCACATCCGCGCCGTCTGCGACCGCTTTGCCGAGCAGGGCTATGTCGCCGTGGCGCCGGCGATCTTCGATCGCAGCGAGCGCAATTTCCAGTCGGGCTATTCGGCCGAGGAAGTTGCCATCGCGCGAAAATTCGTCGCCAATCCGGATTGGGCCGCGATGCTGCTGGATACCCAGGCCGCGACCGATTCGGTGAAGGATGTCGGCCCGGTCGGCGTGATCGGCTTCTGCCTCGGCGGCAGCGTCGCCTATGCCGCGGCGACCAAACTGGTCGGCCTCAGCGCCGCGATCGGCTATTATGGCGGTGCCATCGTCAAATTCGCCGATGACAAGCCGGTGGTCCCCACGCAACTGCACTTCGGCGCGGAGGATCACGGTATTCCGCTGTCGGACGTCGAGATCATTCGCGCCAAGCGGCCGGATATCGAAGTGTTCGTCTATGACGGCGCCCAGCACGGCTTCGGTTGCGACGAGCGCGCCAGCTACGACAAGGCCAGCGCCGACCTCGCGCGCCAGCGCAGCCTGGCGTTTTTTGCGAAGCATTTGGTGAAGTGACGCGTGTCATCCCGGGGCGTGCGCGGCGACTGCCGCGTGCGACCCAGGAATGACTGATTTTACTTAAAACCAGCGCTCGCCGATCATCACGGTATCGCCGGGACTGACCGGCGTACCGAGCGGCACTACCGCGCGGTAATTTCCTTCTGGCGTGGGGTGGGTCACTGTTACCCCGTCGCGCTTGGCGCGCGGCAAGAACCCTCCGGCGATCGCTACCGCGCTTTCGACGCTCATATTGGGCACGAAGGGATATTGCCCTGGGGCGGCGACCTCGCCGAGAATGAAGAACGGCCGATAGGCTTCGATCTCGACGGCCACCGAGGGCTCGCGGATATAGCCGTTGCGCAACCGGCCGGAGATGCTGGCGGCGAGGCCGGCCGGGGTCATGCCGCGCGCCGGCACCGCGCCGATCAGTGGGATGGTGATCGAGCCGCCTGCATCGATCGCATAGGAATTGGTGAGACCTTCCTGGCCATAGACCACCACGCGCAGCCGGTCACCGGCGTCGAGGCGATATTGCGCATCGACGGGCGCCGCCGGCGCTGCGTAGCGCACCGGAACAGGCGCGCGGCCGCGGCGCGCTGGCGGGAACGCCGCAGTCGCGGACGGCCCTTGGCCGTAGGCGAGAGCGTCCAGGTCGCTTGCGGGTTGCACCATGGCAACGGGCCCGGAAGCGTGCATGCAGCCAGTCAGCGACAGTGCGCTCAAGGCGCTCAGGGCTGACAATCGAAACGCGTGCGCAAACAACACAGAAGATACCCTCTCGAAGAGACCTCTCTGCTATGCGCCTTTATGGTTAAAATTCCGTTTGGATGGTCATTTCTGATACGAAATTCCGCCTCCGGGAATGCCGGAGGCGGGGCGATTCAGTGGGGTTTATGTGTGCGCGATCAGGCGCTTACGCCGACGCTGATCGGGCACGAAACGCCGGTGCCGCCGAGACCGCAATAGCCCGCCGGATTCTTCGCCAGATACTGCTGGTGATAGTCTTCCGCAAAGTAGAATTCGCCTGCCGGAGCAATCTCGGTGGTAATCGTACCAACCCCCTTGGCCGACAGCGCCTTTTGATACAGCGCCTTGGAGGCGTCAACCGCGTGGCGCTGCGCGTCGTTGAAGGTGTAGACCGCTGATCGATATTGCGTGCCGACATCGTTACCCTGCCGCATGCCGTGAGTGGGGTTATGGCTTTCCCAGAACACCTTCAGCAGCTGCTCATAGGAAATTTTCTTCGGGTCAAATACCACCAGCACCGCCTCGGTATGGCCGGTGCGGCCTGAACAGGCCTCTTCATAGGTCGGGTTTGGCGTATGGCCGCCGGCATAGCCGACCGCGGTCGTGTAGACGCCGTCGCCAAGCTCCCAGAATTTACGTTCCGCGCCCCAGAAACAGCCGAGACCAAACACTGCCCGTTCGAGACCCTCGGGATAGGGCGGCTGGATAGGTCGGCCGTTGACGAAGTGGGACTTCGCGGTCGGGATCGGCGTATCCCGACCGGGCAAGGCTTCGTCGGCCGTCGGCAGGGCGGTGGTCTTGCGCATGAACAGCATGGAATATCTCCCGGCGCATAATTCTGCGAAGTGAAATCCGGTTCGCCGAAGTAGTGCGCGCAACTTACGGTTAACGGCGCTCGGGCAAAACCGGTTTCACTTCTGCCGGAACAGCGCCAATCTCATCCCACCATATAGGCATCGACGGCTAAAGCGGCAGGCCTGCGAGACGCGGTCCTACCGCCGCCGATTGCCGATCAGTTTCTCGAATAGCCGATCAGCGGCTTGCGCGGCCGGAACAGCAGCATCAGGAGAATGCCCAGCACGCCCATCACCGCCCAGGCCGGCTGGTTCAGGATCAGCTTCACCACCCCGTTCCACAGCCAGGGTGCTGTGCCCTCGACCGTTGCCTGGAAGGCGCGCTGGCTGGACTGGTGGATGTCGTTCCAGAATTCGCCCAGCCGGGTCAGCCGCAGCGCCTGGTCGGCGATCGACCGGGCGCCGTCATAGACCAGGAAGATGAAGCCGCCGGCGAGCAGCAACAGCCCGGTCAGTCGGAAAAACCCGCGGATCATGCTCTACCCCTCGTCGCTGTGCCCCCGGCAATACCGGGCCGGGCCCGGAAATTCAACCTCGCCAGCGACTTAACTGCTTTGCCCAGGCGGTTTTCGTGGCCGCCGGTGCGGCCGGAAAGCGTTGACGCTGCAGGTCCGGCGCTCTATAAGGAGCGCCAATGGCGGTGGGCGTAATCCCGCCGCCGCTGTTCTTTGAGCGGCGGGCCCTGCAAGCGTGTTCGCTCCGGGGATAGCATTTTCAGGAACACCCCGGAAACAGATCAGCGTCAGCCGCATTCACGCGGAGGCGTCAATCAGCCCGGCGGCCATAGGGTCGCTGCTGAAGGATAGTGAGACATGGCCAACACGACCTCCGCCAAGAAGGCAACCCGCAAGATTGCTCGCCGCACCATCGTCAACAAGTCGCGTCGCACCCAGATGCGCGGACCGATCCGCGTCGTCGAGGAAGCGATCAAGAGCGGCGACCGCGAAGCCGCGCTGAAGGCGATGGCCAAGGCGGAGCCGGAACTGATGAAGGCCGCCCAGCGGAACATCGTTCACAAGAATCTGGCGAGCCGCAAAGTATCGCGTCTCGTGCATCAGATCGCAAAGCTCGACAAAGTTGTCGCCCAGTAAGCTGATCGATCAAAACTGTTTTCCGAAAAGCCCGGCTCGCGCCGGGCTTTTTTGTGTGCGCGTTATCACGCAAGAGATTTTGATGATGCGCAAACCGCCTTATTTCAGGTGGATTGCGCGCCCGGCAATGTTGCCTGGATGACGAGGCCGTTGCTCCGATGCGGCGTCTGTGTTGTCAAATCCGATTGCGGGCCGCCCGCGCTCGATTCCCAAATAGCAACAGCGTTTCGCCACCAAGTGGAGTCACGTGTCCAGAGTTACCCTGACTCAACGCACAGGAAAAAACGCGCGCTTCTAATCACTTATCGGCATAGCGAGACGCAGCACTTTGAAAACGCGTCGCGGTCGCGGTGAATCGTAAACGAAATATGAATTTATTTTTTGCCGCGCTTTGATTTGCAATGACGCTGTCATATTTGGATTCAGTGCGTTGTTTCAAAACCTTGTCGTCGTGGCGCGAAAATGGCGACGCGGTGGCGGACGGGCAAATGAGGTTTTTGCACGGCGCCTCAAGAATCATTCCGTTGCGAGAAAGAAAACTCGGTGTATTTCTTTAATTGTTCGCGGCGCCCACGGTTCTTCAGATCAGTGCGATTTTGGAACCGCGGCGGACATGCAGATCAGCGGCGGTGTGCAGGTTAGCGACGCTTTCCAAGCTTTGAACGGTTGCAACTCATAGTAGTGTGAGGACGGTTGTTCTGTGTCAAAATTCTCGCGCGGCGTTCAGGAATCGAACGCCGAACGGTGAGCGAGGCGCGGGCCGATCATCAGCTACCGCAACAAGGCCGGGGAAGCATGAGGGGCGGGTACGGGCAAGACAAGCAAGGCGGCGGGATGCAAACCTGAACGAATTTATCGTTGAGGATCGCGGACCGAATTTGAACCACTTCTGGGATGACAGCTTGCCGCGAGCGACCGCGGCGAGGGGGGGAGGCTTTATGCGCGACGGGATCACCACGGCATTTTATTCGATGCAGCCATCGGCGGATGCCGATGCGAAGGCGCGCGACTCGGCGCGCCCCAGGGTCCACGCCAGGACCCGTGTTCCCGTCCGGTTGTCGATCGCGCGCTAACCCGGGAAATTTTTGCTCTGACATCGTCAACCGGTAGCGGCGTTTCGCCGAGCGGCTTGTCTATGCCCGAACGAAAAATTTCCCGCGATGGCGTGCCGCTTCGATCGGCAACAACACGTCACCGCAATTCGGTGACACACAATAATTCAATCGGAAAAGTAACAAGCCCATGACAAATGTCGAACAGGATCGCTGGTCTCGTGTGAAGGGTCGGCTTCGGTCGAGCGTCGGCGAGGACGTGTATTCCAGCTGGTTTGCGCGCATGGATCTGGAGAGCGTGCAGGATGAGAGCGTTCACCTGTCGGTTCCGACCCGCTTCCTGAAGAGCTGGATTCAAGCCCATTACGCCGAGCGCGTTCTGACCTGCTGGCAGGCCGAGATGCCGCAAGTGCACCGCGTCGATGTTACCGTGCGCACCGCGATGCGTGTCAATGCGCCAGTCAAGGAAGTCGCCGCCCCGGTTGAGGCGCGTCGTTCCGAAGGTCGCGATGGCCGGCCGTCTTCCGAGTTGCGCGCCACCGCGATCGCGCCGGTCTCCGCTACCCACGAAGCGCTCGGCGGCTCGCCGCTCGATCCGCGCCTCACCTTCGGCAGTTTTGTGGTCGGCCGCTCCAACACGCTGGCGCATGCCGCCGCGCGTCAGGTTGCCGAGGGCCGCCGCGGCGACAGGGTGATGTTCAACCCGCTCTACATCCATGCCGGCGTC
>JACMOT010000342.1 GCA_014377915.1 Tardiphaga sp. | reverse complement strand
CGCGCTCTGCAACGCCAGGGTGCCGCGCATCACCTCGGCGGTGACGAACGGATTTCCGTCGCGGTCGCCGCCGATCCAGCTGCCCATGCGCAGGAACGGTGCCAGCTCCTCCTCGGAGCCGTCGCCATTGAGCCTGTCTTCCAGCGCGTAATGCAGCCGCGGCACTTCCCGCAAGAAAGTGTAGTCGTAGAACGAGAGCCCGTTGGCGACCTCGTCGAGCACGGTGAGTTTTGTCCGGCGCAGCAGATTGGTCTGCCACAGCGTCACCACGGCGCGGCGCAGCTGCTCCTCGGACGCCTCGACCTCCTCCGCGGTGAGCTGCATGCGCTCGCGCCGATCGAGCAGAGCGGCGATCTCCATTTCGCGGTCGATGGTGCTCTTGCGGCGGACCTCGGTGGGATGCGCGGTCAGCACCGGCGACACCAGCGCCGTGCCGAAGAATTTTCGCAACGCCGGCGCGTCGATGCCGGCGTCATGGGCGCGGGCGATGGCGCCGGCCAGGGTGTCGGACGACGGCGCGCCACCGGCGCGCTGCGCGCGCATCCGGCGGATGTTGTTCTGGTCCTCGGCGATATTGGCGAGATGCGAAAAATAACTGAAGGCGCGGACGATCCGCACCGTCTCGGCGGTCGACATGCCGTCGAGGATGGTCTCGAGTTCGCGCCGCGCCGGCAGGTCCTCGTCGCGGTGAAAGCGGATCGAGGTCTGGCGTATGCGCTCGACCAGGTCGAACACGCCTTCGCCTTCCTGGTCGCGGACGGTGTCGCCGAGGATGCGGCCGAGCAGCCTGATGTCCTCGCGCAGCCGCGCATCGGCTTCGAGGGCCGCGGCATCGTCGCCGCGGTTGACGGGAGTCTCATGGTCGGATGGCAGGGTCAGGGCTGACACGCGCATACTCCAGAAAGTTACCGGCTCCCTTGAGTCGCAAGTTTTTGCACTGCACGCAAGGCCAAGATACGGGCTTGTCATTTCCCGGACGCGGTGCGGCACGCCGCTGGGAGGCGGAGCAGTGCGCCGCGTCCGGGGAACGGCGGCTGTGCCTAGATCACCCGCCCGGCCTTCGCCCAATAGGGATCGCGCAGCCGGCGCTTGAAGATCTTGCCGGAGTCTTCACGCGGCAGGTTCGACTGGATCTCGATCCGCTTCGGCACCTTGTAATCGGCCAGCGCCTTTTTCAATTGCAGCCGCACCAAAGCGAGATCGAGCACCACGCCGGGCTGCGGCTCGATCACCGCCATCAGCGCTTCGCCGAACTCCTCGTCGGGAATGCCGAACACCGCGCAATCATGCACGCCGGCCACGCCGTGCAGCGCGGCTTCAATTTCGGCGGGGTAGATGTTGACGCCGCCGGAAATTACCATGTCGCGCTTGCGGTCGCAGATGAAGACATAGCCGTCGGCATCGATATAGCCGACATCGCCGGAGGTGATGAAACCGTCGCGGTCGATCTCACCGCGCTTGTCCGGCTTGTTGTGATAGGTGAAATCCGGATTGCCGGCGATACGCGAATAGATCTCGCCGATCTCGCCTTGCGGCAGGATTTTCCCGTCATCGTCGAGGAAGCGCAATTCGGCGCCCGGGGCGATCTTGCCGACCGTGCCCGGCTTCTTCAGCGCATCCTCGGAACTGGCGAAGGTGACGGCGCCGGACTCGGTCGAGCCATAGAATTCGAAGATCACCGGGCCCCACCAGTCGATCATCGCGCGCTTGACGTCGGCCGGGCACGGCGCGGCCGCATGGATGACGTGGCGCAGCGACGAAACATCATATTTATCGCGTACTTCCGCGGGCAGTTTCATCAGCCGGATGAACATCGTCGGCACCATGAAGACGGTATCGATCCTTTCATCCTGGATGATGCGCAGGAACTCCTCCGGCTCGAAGCGCGGCATCAGCACCAGCGCGCCGCCGAGCCGGCCGGCGCGCAGCCCGAACGCATTTGGCGCGGAGTGATACAATGGTCCCGGCAACAGCGCCCGCGCGCCCGGCTTCAGGCCATAGACCCGCGCCCGCATCTGGTCGATGGACACCATCTGCTCCGGCGTCGGCATGTTGCGACGGACGCCCTTGGGATGCCCGGTAGTGCCCGAGGTATAGATCATGTTGGAGGGCTGCGGCAGCGCCGGCCCGGCATAGGGCGCCTGTTCGACCAGCCAGGATTCCAGGTCGATGGCAGTGTCGGGGGCTTCGAGATGCGCGGCATCGATCCTGTAATTGGCGAGGATTTCCGGCGGCGGCGCCACGCTGAGGGTGGTGACACCCGGCGGAATCGCCTCGCGCAGTTGATGCAGCATATCGGCATGGCCGATCACGATGCGACTGCCGGAATCCTGGATCACATAGGTGATTTCTTCCGGCTTGAAGTGCCAATTCACCGGCACCGCATAAGCGCCGAGCTGCACCACCGCAAAGGCGGCTTCCAGAAACGCGATATCGTTGCGCATCAACACGCAGACGCTGTCGCCCGGCTTGACGCCAAGCCGCCGCAGCCCGCCGGCGATCCGCGTGGCGCGCTCGGTAACGTCATTGAAGCTGCGACGGCGCGGTCCGCTGATGATGCCGTTGAACAAAGTGGTCATGGAGCGTTTCCGGAATTGTTATT
>JACMOT010000341.1 GCA_014377915.1 Tardiphaga sp. | reverse complement strand
GGACACCATTCAGGCGCGATGGCTTCAACGCCCGTGCGTCAGAACGGGCTGGTGCCCAGCCCCGGCAAATCCTCGGGCCGGCGGCCCGGCGCGGGCCAGTGGAAGCGGCGGTCGCTGTCCTTGATCGCGAGGTCATTGATGCTGGCCTCGCGGCGCGCCATCAGGCCCTGCGCGTCGAACTCCCACTGCTCATTGCCGTAGGAGCGAAACCATTGGCCGGCGTCGTCGTGCCATTCATACTGGAAGCGCACCGCGATATGGTTGTCGTGAAACGCCCATAGATCCTTGATCAGCCGGTACTCATGTTCCTTTGCCCATTTGCGGCTGAGGAATTCGACGATCGCTTCGCGGCCCTGGAAAAACTCGCCGCGGTTGCGCCACACGCTGTCCTCGGTATAGGCCAGCGACACTTTGACCGGATCGCGCGAATTCCACGCGTCCTCCGCCAGTCGGGCTTTTTGCGCGGCGGTCTCTTGCGTGAACGGCGGCAATGGCGGTCGCGACATGCTGATCTCCCTGTTGTTTGCAAGATTGTAGCAGCGCCAACCGGCGCGTCGATGGCGCGCTGCCTATCGGCCGATTGCTAAAGCTGATCGGCCTTCATGGCGATGCGCAAAGCCTTCGGGATCGGCCTGGCGCGGCCACCGGACACGAACGCAACCTTCACTTTCGCCTCGAGCAGCAGTTCGTCGCCGCGCCGCACCTCCTGGCCGAGCGTGATCGAGGCGCCCCGGATGTCGAGCGGCCGCGTCACGATCTCCAGGAGGTCGTCCATGCGGCTCGGCTTGAGATATTCCAGCGTCATCGCGCGCACCACGAAGGCAAAGCCCGGCGCCTCGCTCTCGGCCTCGGCAAACAGCGCGCGCTGGTCGGCACCGAGCAGCCGCAGATAATTGGTCCGCCCGCGCTCCATGAAGCGCAGGTAGTTGGCGTGGTAGACGATGCCGGAAAAATCCGTGTCTTCATAATAGACCCGGACCTGCATACGGTGCAGGCCGTCCCTGATGGCGCCGTCGAGATGGGAGGTCTTCATTTCAACAACTCTTTCAGGGAGTGACCACCAGCGCGAGCCGGTTGGCGACGGCATACAGTCGCTTATCGAGAGTCCAAAGCCTCGCATTCGTCGTTATACTGACCGAAGCAAGCAGATGAACATCGACGTAGCCGAGGCCGGCACCAGCCAGTTGATGCTTTGCGATGAACGAAAGTATTTCGCTGGGCGCCACCACGGGAGCCTGCAACTGAAGCTGCAAACTCGCAAGTGTTTCGGTCGGTCTTGGCAAATGACCCAGCGCCAGCTCACCGATCACGAAGGCGTGCAACAACAGATCTTCGCGACGAAGCAGATATGCCATCGTTTTATCGCCGCCGCGAAGATGGTCGATCCATACCGAAGTATCCGGAAGGATCATGGATCCCATCGGCGTCGCGGTGGCGCTTCGGCATCCGGCATCGTGCCACCAAGTTCGGCGAGGTGTTGAGCAGCCGCGCGGCGAATAAAGGCCGTCAAAGCTTCTTCGACGAGCTCGGAGTTTTCCTGATGACTGCTATATCTGCGTGCTCGTAGCAGCAATTCGTCATCGACGACGACCATTGTATTCATCCGGCATCCCTCGGATATCGCAGGATCAATAAATTATTATAGCAGGAACTTGAGAAGGATCGAGTCTACTCCTCCTCCGCACCCCCGAACAGCCCGATCTGGCTGGCATCGCGCTTCGGCTCGTTGAGCCCGAGATGTTTGAACGCATGCGACGTCAGCAGCCTTCCGCGCGGGGTGCGCTGCAGATAGCCGCACTGGATCAGGAACGGCTCGATGATGTCCTCGATGGCGTCGCGCGGCTCCGACAGTGCCGCGGCCATGGTCTCGACGCCGACCGGGCCGCCGCCATAGTTCATCGCGATGGTGGTGAGATAACGCCGGTCCATCGCGTCCAGCCCGGCGCTGTCGACTTCCAGCGCCGACAGCGCGTGGTCGGCGATCTTGCGGTCGATCGCGGAGGCGTCGGCCGCGGAGGCAAAATCGCGCACCCGGCGCAACAGCCGGCCGGCGATGCGCGGCGTGCCCCTCGCGCGGCGCGCGATCTCGTTGGAGCCATCCGGCGTGATGCCGATCTCCAGCACGCGGGCGCCGCGGCTGACGATCTTTTCCAGCTCTTCCACGGTGTAGAAGTTCAGCCGCACCGGAATGCCGAACCGGTCGCGCAGCGGGTTGGTGAGCAGGCCGGCGCGGGTGGTGGCGCCGACCAGAGTGAACTTGGCCAGTTCGATCTTGACCGAGCGCGCCGCCGGGCCCTCGCCGATGATCAGGTCGAGCTGAAAATCCTCCATCGCCGGATACAGCACTTCTTCCACCGCCGGGCTGAGGCGATGGATCTCGTCGATGAACAGCACGTCGCGTTCTTCGAGGTTGGTCAGTAGCGCGGCGAGATCGCCGGCCTTGGCAATCACCGGGCCGGAGGTGGCGCGAAAGCCGACGCCGAGTTCGCGCGCGACGATCTGCGCCAGCGTGGTCTTGCCGAGGCCGGGGGGGCCTACGAACAGAACATGGTCGAGCGCCTCATTGCGCTTGCGGGCGGCGTCGATGAAAATCTGCAGATTGGCACGGGCCTGCTGCTGGCCGACGAATTCGGACAGGTTCTGCGGGCGCAACGTGGTGTCGCCGATGTCATCGCCGCGGCGTTCGGGGGTGATCAGGCGGGTCGGTGGATTCATCCGAGGAGCTTACCACGAAGCGGGCGGCGCGCGGTCACTTGGCGAGCTCTTTCAGGCCAAGCCGGATCAGCATCGCGGTCTCGGCTCCCTCTCCCGCGATCCGCGCGGCGCCGGCGATGGCAGCGGCGGCCTGCGGCGCGCCGTAGCCGAGATTGACCAGCGCCGAAATCGCATCCGACACCGGGCGCGGCGCGGTGTTGTCCTCGATCGCGCCGGAGAGATTGACCAGAGCGGGATCGACGCTCGCAAAGGCCGGCGCCTTGTCCTTCAATTCGGTGACGATACGCTCGGCGACTTTCGGGCCGACGCCGACGGTGCGCGCGATCGCCGCCTTGTCGCGCAGCGCGATGGCATTGGCGAGATCGGCCGGCGGCAGCGTCGACAGCACCGCCAGCGCCACCTTGGCGCCGACGCCCTGCACCGTCTGCAGCAGCCGGAACCATTCGCGCTCCTGATCGGAGCGGAAGCCGAACAGGCGGATGGCGTCCTCGCGGACATAGGTCTCGATCGAGAGTACCGCGGCCTCGCCGGGCTTAGGCAGCGCCTGCAACGTGCGCGCCGAGCAATGCACCTGATAGCCGACGCCCTGCACATCGAGGATCACATGGTCCTCGCCATAGGAATCGATCAGGCCCTTGAGCTTGCCGATCATGCTCCCACCACCCTCAGCCGCAGCAGCGTGCTCTGGCGGTGATGCGCATGCGTAATGGCGATCGCCAGCGCGTCGGCGGCGTCGGCGGTTTTCGGCTCGGCCTTCGGCAGCAGGATTTTCAGCATCATCTGGATCTGGTTCTTGTCGGCATGGCCGGCGCCGACCACGGTCTTCTTGACCTGGTTCGGCGCGTATTCGGCGACGGAAATGCCGAACATCGCCGGCGTCATCATGGCGATGCCGCGCGCCTGCCCGAGCTTCAGCGTGGCGACGCCGTCCTTGTTGACGAAAGTATTCTCCACCGCCGCTTCCATCGGCTGGAAATCGCCCATCACCCTGGCGAGGCCCTCATGAATACCGAGCAGCCGGCTGGCCAGCGGCAGCGTATCGGCCGGCTCGACCGACCCGCAACCGATATAGGTCAGCCGGTTGCCGTCGATCTCGATGACCCCCCAGCCGGTGCGGCGCAGGCCCGGATCGATGCCCAGAATACGGACCGGTTGGCGAATCGAGGATGTTGTCATGGCGCATGTCATAACGCCGAAAGCTTAAGAACAAAATAGCAACAGAGGGGGATGCACGGTGAAAGTGGCTCGTTCCCCGGGTGCAGCGCAACGCGCCCGCTTCGGGCGTGGTGCGCTGCTGATCCGGGGCCCCGGTATCTTCACCAGCACAACCGGCATCCCGGATCCGCGCAGCGGCATAAGAATGCCGCGGCGCGTCCGGGACACGTTCAGCCGCCCATCTTCGCGACCAGCGCGTCGGACACTTCGAAATTGGCATAGACGTTCTGGACGTCGTCATGCTCGTTGAGCAGGTCGATCAGCTTCAACAGCTTCTCGCCGGTCTCGTCGTCGACCGGGACGGTGTTGTGCGGCTTCCAGGTCAGCTCGGCTTTCCGCGCTTCGCCGAAACGGGTCTCCAGCGCCTTGGCCACCTCGCGAAAGGTTTCCTGCGAGGCGTAGATTTCGTGGCCGCCTTCGCCGGAGATCACGTCGTCGGCGCCGGCCTCGATCGCGGCTTCCAGCATGTCGTCGGCCGAGGCTTTCGCGGCGTCGTATTCGATGATGCCGACATGGTCGAACATGAACGACACCGAGCCGGTTTCGCCGAGATTGCCGCCGGATTTGGTGAAATAGGAGCGGATGTCGGAGGCGGCGCGGTTGCGGTTGTCGGTCAGCGCCTGCACGATCACCGCGACGCCGCCGGGGCCATAGCCCTCGTAACGAATCTCGTCATAGTTTTCGCCGTCGGAGCCGATCGCCTTCTTGACGGCGCGCTCGATATTGTCGCGCGGCATGTTTTCCTGGCGGGCGGCGGTCATCGCAGCGCGCAGCCGCGCATTCATGCTGGGATCGGGCGTCCCCATCTTGGCCGCGACGGTGATTTCCCGCGCCAGCTTGGAGAACAGCTTTGACTTCTGGGCATCCTGCCGGCCCTTGCGGTGCATGATGTTCTTGAACTGGGAATGTCCGGCCATGCGGTCTCTCTCGGAATCGTCTGAACTGTCGGGGTGGGGCGCGGATTTATAGGCCGCGAGCCCGGTAAAATCAAAAATGCCGCGCCATTGCCCCATGGCGGTACCGGCCGCGCCACACATCGTTAACCATGACTTCACGCCTCGGTGCAACAATACCCGCATAGATTGCATCGCAGCATTCCGTAGCGGAACCCGTCATGGCCTTTGGATTGTTTCGCAGGCAGCCCGCCGCGGCGGCGCTGGAAATCGCACCTGCTGTGCCCGCCGTGAAAATCGCGCCGGCCATCGAGGCCGATTCGGCGCGCGATATCCTGGAATTGCTGGAGCTCGAACTCGGCGCGCTGATCCGGCAACTGGAGCGCGCGGCGACCTCGGTGGCCGGCGGCGCGCAGTCCACCGCGACCACGCTGACCGCGATCCGCGACCGCACCGATACGCTGGCCGAGCGCACCCACGCCGCGCAATCCACCGCCGCCAGCTTCTCGCAGGCCGCCGACAAATTCACCCATTCCGCCGAAGGCATCGGCGCGCAGGTCCGCGATGCCAGCCGGCTGGCGGATGAGGCCGGCGCCGCGGCGCACGAGGCCAGCGTCAATGTCGATCGTCTGCGCGAATCCTCGGCGGCGATCGGCACCGTGGTCAATCTGATCGCGCAGATCGCCCGCCAGACCACGATGCTGGCGCTCAACGCCACCATCGAGGCGGCGCGCGCCGGCGCCTCCGGCCGCGGCTTCGCCGTGGTGGCGACGGAAGTGAAGGCCCTGGCGGTGCAGACCCAGGATGCCACCAAGGAGATCGGCGGCAAGATCGACGCGCTGCGGCGCGACGCCGCCAGTTCGGTCGATGCCGTGCACCGCATCTCGCTGGCGATCGAGGCGATCCGCCCGGTATTCGCCCATGTCAACGACGCGGTGGCCGAGCAGAACGCCACCACCGGCGAGATGGCCAGCAACGCCGCCTCGGCCTCGCAATTCATCGTCTCGGTCGGCGCCAGCGCCGCCGAGATCGACGGCGCGGCGCGGGAAGCGGCGGGCCATGGCGAGGGCGTGGCGCAGGCCGGCCAGGCGGTGACGAGCTTCGCCGCGAAGCTGAAGGCACGCTGCGCGCTGCTGCTGCGGCAGAGCGAGCGCGAGGACGAACGCCGGCGTGAGCGGCTGCCCTGTCATCTGCGGATCGAGTTGCCGGTGCGCGGCGGAAAACGCACCGCCCCGGTCTATGAGATTTCGATGGAGGGCGTCCTGATCGGCGGCGCCGACGCCGCGGCGCTGGCGCTGAACGAGATCCTCAGCGCCGACATCGCCGATATCGGGGCCTGCCGGCTGCGGGTCATCGAGCATTCGACAGCCGGCGCCCGGGCGGCGTTCGTGGTGCCGGACGCCGGACTGCGCGGCCGCATCGAGGATAAATTATGGGCGATCCACGACGAGAACACCGAATTCGTCACCCGGGCCATCGACGCCGGCGCGGCGCTCAACAAGATTTTCGCGGAAGGCATAGCCTCCGGCGCGATCCGCCTCGACGACATGTTCGACGAGAACTACGTCGCGATCGGCGGCTCCGATCCGCCGCAGTATCGCACCAGAATCCTGGACTGGGCCGACCGCGCGCTGCCGGCGTACCAGGACGCGTTGCTGGCGACCGATCCGCGGATGGCGTTCTGCGCCATGATCGACCGCAACGGCTATTTGCCGGTCCATAACAGCATCTATTCCAAGCCGCAGCGCCCGGGAGACGTCGCGTTCAATACCGCCAACTGCCGCAACCGCCGCATCTTCAACGATCCCGCCGGCCTTGCCGCCGGCCGCAACACCCGCGCCTATCTGATCCAGAGCTACGCCCGCGACATGGGCGGCGGCGTCACCGTGATGATGCGCGAGATCGACGTGCCGGTGCGCGTGCTGGGACGGCACTGGGGCGGGTTTCGCATGGCGTATAAATTGTAGTCGTTCGCTTGTCTGTGGGGCCGCGCGTGTCGGCTGTCGGCCGCGAGCGCACGCTTCAGCTCGCCCCCGCTTGCAGGCAAACCTGAGCAGTGCCGTATCGGCATGCTGCGACGAAACGCCCCTGCCGATTTCTCAATGGCTTTGCCGACCAGATAGACAATAAAAGAAATACCCGCTTAAGTAGAGTGACCGATCACCGGAAAGGCGACGGGCCAACGGGGAGAGACACCATGATTTCATCGGTCACCCGCCTTGTGGCGGGATTGCTTGCGATGGCCGGCGCCTGCTGCGCAACCGCGGCGCAAGCGCAAAACTCCGTCAAAATCGGCTACGCGCTGTCGCGCACCGGCCCCAACGCCGGCGGCGCGGCGGTGACGACATTGCCCAACTACGAAATGTGGGTGAAGGAAGTAAACGCGGCCGGTGGCCTCAAGCTTGGCGAAAAGCGGGTGCCGATCGAGATCGTGCAATATGACGACCGCTCCAGCGCGGAAGAGGCGGTGCGGGCCAACGAGCGGCTGATCAGACAGGACAAGGTCGATTTTATCCTGCCGCCGTGGAGCACCGGGCCCAATCTGGCGGTCGGCCCGACACTCAACAAGGCCGGTTATCCGCATCTCGCCTCGACCTCGGTGACGGACCGCGCGCCTGAACTCGCAAAACGCTGGCCCAACTCGTTCTGGCTGCTCGGCACCAGCGCCGGTGCCGCCAATACGCTGGTCGAACTGCTGACAAAACTGCGCGGCGAAGGCAAGATCGGCGACACCGTCGCGATGGTGAGCATCGCCGACGGTTTTGGCATCGACCTGTCCAGCGCGGCGCGACCGGCGCTGACCAAGGCCGGTTTCAAGCTGGCCTATGACAAGAGCTATCCCGTCGGCACCCAGGACCTCGGCCCCGTCGTCAATGAAGCCAAGGCGGTCAATCCCGATATCTTCATCGCCTTCTCCTATCCGCCGGACACGCTGGGATTGACCGAGCAGGCCCGCATCGCCGGCTTTAATCCGAAGATTTTCTACACCGGTGTCGGCACCGCCTTCCCGCTGTTCAAACAGAAGTTCGGCGCCAATGCCGAGGGCGTGATGGGGATCGGCGGCTGGGACGGCGACAGCGCGCCCATCAAGGATTATCTGGCGCGGCACAAGGCGTCGGCGGCCAACGGCGCCGGGCCGGGCCGGT
>JACMOT010000340.1 GCA_014377915.1 Tardiphaga sp. | reverse complement strand
GATCTTCTGCTTCTTGCGGGCTTCCGCGGCCTTTTTCTGGGCCGAATATTTGAACTTCCCGTAGTCCATGATCTTGCAGACGGGAGGGCTGGTATTGGGCGAAATCTCGACCAGATCCATGCCGGCTTCCATCGCCATTTTGACAGCCGTAGAGGTCTCGACAGTGCCGTGATTGAGGCCTGTCTGATCAATTAGCTGAACCTGGGCGTTGCGGATTTCATCGTTGGTGCGCGGCCCGTCTTTGGTGGCGGCGGGCGGGGCTCTGTTGGGACGGCGAATGGGTAACTCTCCAATATTGTGAAAGAAGCGCGCAGTGTGAAGGAATAGAGCGTTTTGAGCAAGCAAACTCACGCCGCGAGGCGTCGAATCACCCCAATTGGGGCGTCTGATCACGCTCAGAGGTCGAAAAGGCGTCGGACGCTGCTGGCAAGACTCAGATAAAGCGCCACCAGGGCTTCCGCAAGCGCGCGTGGCTTCAAACGCAGCGCAGCATCGACGTTGACGGCCGGCGACTGCTCAATCAGACAGCAAGCTCAAGAAAGGTACTTTTCATGAGCGCAACGGTATCGACCAACCCGACATTCATCGAGGTCGGCGGCGGAAACGATCTCCGTCGCATCGCGCTGCGCGCCCGCGATGGGGCTGCGCCCGGGCTGTTCTGGATGAGCGGCTTCAAATCCGACATGCAGGGCGGCAAGGCTGTCGCGCTGGACGCCTGGGCGGCGGAGCATGGTCGCGCCTGCATCCGTTTCGATTATTCCGGCCATGGCGAATCCGGCGGCGCCTTTGTCGACGGCACCATCGGCCGCTGGCTGGAAGACAGTCTCGCGGTGTTCGACGCCGCCTGTCAGGGCCCGCAGATCGTGATCGGCTCGTCGATGGGCGGCTGGATGGCCCTGCTGCTGGCGCGCGCGCTGGCCCGCCGCGGCCGCGTCGGCCGCGCCGCCCTGAAGGGTCTGGTGCTGATCGCGCCGGCGCCGGATTTTACCGAAGAACTGATGTGGAAGGGATTTTCACCCGAGATACGCGAGCAGATCGAGACCGCCGGCGTCTGGATGCGACCGTCCGACTATGGCGGGCCCTATCCAATCACCCGCGCGCTGATCGAGGAGGGCCGGCATCATTTGTTGCTCGGCGGCAGCATCGAGGTGGGATGCCCGGTGCGCATCCTGCAGGGCCGGCAGGATCCCGACGTGCCATGGCAGCACGCCTTTCGTCTGGCCGAGCGATTGCCAAGTGAAGACGTGGTGCTGACCATGATCCCGGACGGCGATCACCGCCTGTCGCGACCGCGGGATCTGGAGCGGATCATCGCGGCGGTGAGTGAGATTTCAAAGTAGTCTGAAGACTCTCGGCCGTCCTTGCGAGGAAGCAATCCAGTTCTTTCTTCGCTTGTGGCCTCTGGATTGCTTCGTCGCGGAGTTTATCATCGGGCCGGCGAAGCCGGACCCGGTGGCTCCTCGCAATGACGGCCGCGGCGCCCGTGCTTCAGGGCACCTATGCGATGGCATCGCTCCATTCTGCGCGAACGCTAGCGTCGGTCTCTGTGCTCACCGCGATAGTCATGCGCGCGTCAAATTCATCTCGCGCCATCAATTGCGACAGCGCCCACACCGCCGAGCTACGCACCAGTGCGCTTTCATCGGTCAGCAAGCGCTCCGCTTCTTGTATCAAAGATATGTCGCCCGAGTTTCCGATCGCGATCAGCACATTGCGCAAGAACCTGTCGCGTCCGATCCGTTTCACCGGCGACTTGGTGAACAGCGCGCGAAACGCGGCGTCGTCGAGCTTCGACAAATCCGCCAGCGACGGCGCGCGCAATTCATCGCGGGCGGCGAGTTTGATCTCGCGGCCCTGCTGGGCAAACTTGTTCCACGGGCAGGCCGCGAGGCAATCGACGCAGCCATAGATCCGGTTGCCGATCGCCTTGCGAAATTCCGGCGGGATCGGGCCCTTGTTCTCGATGGTCAGATAGGAAATGCAGCGCCGCGCATCGAGCTGGTACGGCGCGGGAAAGGCCGCGGTCGGGCAGATGTCGAGACAGGCCTGACATGAGCCGCAATGATCGACGGTCGCCACATCGCGCGGCAAATCGAGTGTCGTGAAAATAGCGCCGAGAAACAGCCACGAACCGAATTCGCGCGATATTAGATTGGTATGCTTGCCCTGCCAGCCGAGCCCGGCCGCGCCCGCCAGCGGTTTTTCCATTACCGCCGCGGTATCGACGAATACTTTCACGTCGCCGCCGGCCTGCGCGATCAGCCAGCGCGCCAGCAGCTTCAGTCGTTTCTTGATCAAATCGTGATAGTCGTCACCTTGCGCGTAGACCGAGATCGCCGCGTGCGAGCGCCGCGCCAGAATCGCCAGCGGGTTTTCGTCGGGGCCGTAATTGACGCCGAGCATGATCACCGAGCGCACGTCGGCCCACATCACCTTCGGGTCCGCACGGCGGCCAGGATTGTCGGCGAGCCAGTCCATCTGGCCATGGGCTCCGGAATCGAGAAACGCATCGAGCCGCGAGCGCACACCGGCGATCGCATCCGGATCGGTGATGCCGATGGCGTCGAAGCCGAGTGAGCGGGCTTCCTTTGTGAGGGCGTCTCTGAGCGATAAATTCTCGAAGTCCATCACGAACCCATACTCGTGTCCCGGGCGCGCCGCAGCGTGAGCGACGATGCGCAGCATCGTCCGAAACGGTGCCGCGCAGAACCGGGATCCCGGTTGCTGACTTTATCGGGACCCCGGATCCGCCGCGCACCACGTCTCGAGCGCGACGCGCTGCGCAGCGTCCGGGGAACGACAGGACGTCTCAGAAATCCAGGTCCACATAGGTCCGCGATGCCGGCACGCCGGCCAGCCATTCGCTCAGCAGCGGACGGAACGACGGGCGG
>JACMOT010000339.1 GCA_014377915.1 Tardiphaga sp. | reverse complement strand
CGCCACCACCCCGACCATGCTTTTCGCCTCCTAATCTTTGCCACACGGCCACCCGGGGGGGGGCCCTTTTCCACAGGCCCTCCCTTTCTATGGGTCTACGCCGAAAGACCGCTCTGCCAAGTTGATGGCTTGCAGCCGAAGCCGCGTTTGGCGCGCTTTGCCAGCCAATAGCCGAACTGCGGCGGCACGCCATTGTAGCCGGGATCGACGCCCATTTTCTGCGCCGCATCCATCGGCCAGTTAGGATTGTTGAGCAGTTCGCGCCCGATCGCCACCAGGTCCGCCTGCTTATTCTGCAGGATCGCCTCGGCTTGGTCGCCGTGAATGATCAGCCCGACCGCCATGGTCATGATGTCCGCCTCGCGGCGAATCCGCTCGGCATAAGGCACCTGATAACCGTATTCGGTGAGGCGGAAGAAGTTCGGCACCTTGCTGGTCAGGCCGCCGGTGCTGCAGTCAATGACGTCGACGCCGCGGACCTTTAATTCCCGCGATAGCACCACGTTCTGCTCAGGACCCCAACCGGCTTCATCCTCAATGGAAAGGCGCATGAATAGCGGTTTGGAAGCCGGCCAGTAGCGGCGAACGCACTCCACGACTTCCAGCGCGAAGCGCATGCGGTTTTCCTGCGAGCCGCCGTAGCGGTCGGTGCGTTGGTTCGCTTCAGGCGACAGGAACTGATGGATCAAATAGCCATGGGCGCCGTGCAGTTCGATCATGTCGAAGCCGGCGCGATGCGCGCGGTCCGCGGCTTTGCCCCAGGACTCGATAGCGTCCGGAATTTCGCCGAGACTCAACGCGCGTGGGACAGTCCAGCCATCGGCGAAAGCCAGGCTGCTCGGCCCGATGATGTCCCAGTCCTCCCAGTCCTTCACCTGAGGTTGATAGGGCAGAGGCTCATCGCCTTCCCACGGTCGTTTTGTCTTGCCCTTGCGCCCGGTATGTCCGAGCTGAATGCCCGCCGCCGCGCCGTGGCTCTTGATAAAGGTAGCTATATTCGCGAGCGGGGCAATGAACTTGTCATCCCACAAGCCTAGGTCGCCGAGGGTGCCACAGCCACGGCGCTCCACCTTGGTCGATTCCACGATCACAAGTCCCGCGCCGCCGGCGGCGAACCGGCCGACATTGACCATGTGCCAGTTAGTGGGAAACCCATTTTCGCCGGAATACTGATGCATTGGTGCGACGGCTATACGGTTCCTCAGTTCAAGCTCGCGGATTCGCATGGGCGTAAAGAGAAGTGGTGTTGTCATGTTAACCTCCGGATTATGATGAGGCTAACGACCCATCACAGTTCTCGCCATCACCGAATGGTGCCGTAGTCATTTTTACGAGTGTGAAATTGGCAATAGTTCGATCTTTTCTGCTGCGATCGTCGATGACAGCCATGCCATCTTTTCACAGTCGCACAGGGAGCCTTGGCGAAAGGGCGCACGACAACGTGGGCGAACGTGTTCACGGGCCTTGCGAAAGCGTTGGAGGGCCGTACGGCCAAACCGTTTGATCACGTCCTAATCGACGAGGCGCAGGATCCGGCGCCAGTCGAGCTGCGATTCTTTAACGCATTGGCGCTGGCGAAGGCGGATGGCTTGTTCCTCGCCGGCGACATTGGCCAGCGCATCTTCCTGCATCCTTATTCGTGGGCCAGTCTCGGTGTCGATGTGCGCGGCCGATGGTACACGCGGAAAGTCTGCTAGCTCACATCGCGACAGATCAGGCGTGCCGCGGGCCGGCAGCTGCCGACCGCGCTACGCGATCGCAACGGCATTGAGGACGAGCGCCGAGGTGTCATCTCGGTGTTCGACGGGCCACCGCTGGAAGTAAGGTGCTTTACCAATGAAGCCGTGGCGGCAGAGACTGTGCGCGAACTCTGGAATTTCGCGCCGTCGTGGTGATGGCCTGTGATCAGGGCGCTCTGCCGCTCGACGAGCGAGTCGCCGACGCCGCTGAGCTGGACGATATCACCGGTGGAACCGGCTCACGCTACTGATTCGCAAGTACGGCAAGGGCTGCGACCGCATCGACCTTTGCCCCGATCGGTATGGCCGCGAGATCAACGAAGAAGTCCGGGTTGTGGTTCGAGTAAGGGAAAGGGCGACCCGCCGCGCGGGCCTTTTCGAACATTTCAAGGGGGGCAACCCCCACCAGGATGAATGCATAGGGCACGTTACCCAGCTTTTTGAAGGCCTCCTGGAAGTCCTCCGAGCCCATCACCGCCGGGAAGTGATCGATCACCTTGCCCGCTCCCACCAGGGTCTCGAGCAGCGGGTTGATGCGCGTCACCAACGCCTTGTCATTCACCAGCGGACTGGCATTGCCCTTCATCACCCGAGTGGGCATCCGGTCCTCGCTCACGCCCGCCGCTACCGCGACACCCCGGTTGATTTCATCAATACGCCTGAGCGTCTGTTCGCGGTCGGCGGCATTGAACCAGCGAAGATTGAGCTTGAGGATCGCCTTGTCGGGAATGACGTTGTTGTCTCGCCCTGCGACGACTGCCCCGACGGTGACCACGGCGGATGCCTGTGGGTCGAGATTGCGGCTGATGATTGTCTGGTAGCTCAGGATGGCTTGCGCAGCCATGACAATCGGATCGATCGTCATCTGCGGGGTAGAGCCGTGTCCGCCGATACCGTGGAAGGTGATATCGAGTTGATCCGTGCCGGCCATGCGGACCCCAGGCGAACTTGAGATATAACCCACTGGCCCGGGCGCGGTGTGCGCGCCAAAGGCGTAGTCAGGTTTCGGGAAGCCGCGCTCCCATAGCTTGTCTTCGACCATGGCCTGGGCACCCGTTCCCGGCTCCTCGGCGGGTTGGGCGTAGACAACAAGAGTCCCCGACCAATCATTCTTCAAGGAAGTCATCGTCTTTGCGAGACCGAGCAGCCACGTCACATGCGCATCATGCCCGCATGCGTGCATCACATCGATCTCGCTGCCATCCTCAAGCCGTTGCTTTGTTGTTGAAGCGTAGGGCAGTCCCGTCGCTTCGAGGACAGCGTTACTGTCCATGTCCGCGCGAAACCAAACCGTAGGTCCGGGACCATTCCGCATGACACCGACGACACCTGTCTTGCCGATGTTCTCGACGACGGTGAAGCCGAGAGCCTTCAACTCCTTGGCCACGATCGCGGAAGTGCGCAGTTCCGTAAAGCCCAGCTCCGGGTGCTGATGGAGGTCCTTGAAGATGTCGATCAAACGCGCGGCATCAGCGTCGACCGCGGCATTCACCTTCGCAATCAAGGGCTGCGAGACCTGGGCGTTGGCGGGGGGCGGGCTCGCGGCGTTCAGCGAGATCAGCGTGGAAACCATCGTCCTGAACGCAACTCTCACGGCGGTAGCCATTTCCCCCTCCCGTTTCACTGAAAGTGTTCCAGCAGAATGCGCCGGTGCCGGAACCGCGACAAGCCCCCCCAAAATCCATCCGTATGATTACGGGCCGGTACCGAGGCGCGCTTGACGTTGCCATGCAGCGACACCGCACCGTCGCGGTATTCTCACCGCGACGGTCGGACGGGCATGCGGTGCTGCCGCCGCCCGGCGCGGCGACGTGCTGCAAAAGGCCGCAGTTTCCTGCCTTGGGTAGGGTTGAGTGCTGCGCTGCAAAATGCCACCCCAGCCGGATGAGCTCACATCAATCCCCATCTTCGTTGCGCCGGTTGCTCGCCAGCGATGCCGGCGGCGGTATCGTGCTGATGGCCGCGGCGGCCATCGCCCTCGTGGTTGCCAACTCGGCGGCGTCCACGGTCTATTTCGGCACGCTTCAGGCCTATGTCGGCGGCCTCAGCGTGCTGCACTGGATCAATGACGGGTTGATGGCCATCTTCTTCATGATGGTCGGGCTGGAGATCAAGCGCGAATTCATCCAGGGGCAATTGGCGACATGGCCGCGCCGCGTGCTGCCGGCCTTCGCCGCGCTCGGCGGCATGATCGTGCCGGCCCTGGTATATGTCGCCTTCAACGCTGGCAGCGCGGAGACGTTGCGCGGCTGGGCCATCCCTACCGCGACCGACATCGCCTTTGCGCTCGGCGCATTGGCGTTGCTCGGCTCCCGCGTTCCGCCGTCGCTGAAAGTGTTTCTCGCGGCGCTTGCGATCCTCGACGATCTCGCGGCGGTCAGCATCATCGCGATCTTCTACACCGACCATCTGGCACCGCTGTGGCTCGCCGCGGCGGCGGCCACCATCGCGCTTTTGGTGGTGTTGAACCTGCGCGGCGCCACCCGGCTCTCGATCTATCTTGCGATCGGCGCGCTGCTGTGGGTGTTCACGCTCAAATCGGGCGTGCATGCGACGCTGGCAGGCGTGGCGCTGGCGCTGACCATTCCGTTGTCGGGGGCGAAGACCGCGCGGCCCGCCCCGTTGATCCGGCTGGAACATGGCATCCAGCCATGGGTCGCCTATCTCATCGTCCCCATCTTCGGCTTCGCCAATGCCGGCGTGTCGTTCAGCGGCATGACGTGGTCCATTCTGTGGGCGCCGGTGACGATCGGCGTCGCGGCCGGACTGTTCGTCGGCAAGCAGGTCGGCGTGTTTGTCGCGACCTGGATCGCTGTGCGCCTTAAGCTCGCGGTCCGGCCCGACGGTGCGAGCTGGCCGCAGCTCTACGGCGTGGCGCTGCTCTGCGGCATCGGCTTCACCATGAGCCTGTTCATCGGCCTGCTGGCGTTTCCCGGCGCGGCCCTGCTGCAGGACGAGGTGAAGGTTGGCGTCTTGCTGGGCTCAGCGTCGGCCGGGCTGCTGGGCGTTCTGGTCCTGGCCGTTGCGACACGGGCTCGCCCTTCGCGGCGTTGACCAAGCGTCAGCGCCGCGCGTCGCGGATGACGCGGCATGCGAAGCGATATCAAGCGCGCCGAGTTCGAGGCCCGCCATCCAGCGCTCCGGATCATCGCCTTGATCCCATCGATATCCGTCGCGTGCGGTCGATCTGAAACGCTACAATCCTTCAGGCGCGCAACCGATACGGGCAATGATATCATCCCGGCCAGTGTGACGCCGTGCCGGTGATGGGCTGACGGCGGCTGTGCCTTTCAGAAAACAAAATCGCCCCCCATCAAGCACGCTCGCGAAGCGCGGGATGCGCCGATCCGCTGCCGCGGCAGACGTGTCGTCATCCTGCGCCGGTCCGCCGAACAGCATCGCGGCGGCGCATAACAGGCGCAGGGTTTGCCACCGCGAGGCCCAGACGACGTTTGCCGCCGTCGTGGCGACGCTGCTGAAGCTGCGCGCGGAGCCGGTGATCATCAACGGCACCACGCCAGGCGCGATCCGCCAGGACATCGTCGATCGCTTCCAGAACGGACCGCCGGGTTTCAACCTGATGGTGCTGTCGCCGAAGGCCGCCGGCGTCGGCCTCACCATCACCGCCGCGAACCATGTGATCCATCTCAGCCGCTGGTGGAATCCGGCCGTCGAGGACCAGTGTAATGACCGAGTCTACCGGATCGGACAGACAAGGCCGGTGACGGTGCATGTGCCGCTGGCGGTGCATCCCTCGCTCGGCGAGCGCTCGTTCGACGTCAATCTCGACCGATTGCTGGAGCACAAGCGCGCGATGTCACGCCAGATGTTGGCGGCGCCGGTCGGCGACGCCGATATCGGCCTGCTGTTCGATCAGGCGATGGCCGCGCCCGCGGCGAAGCAGCGCTGACCGACGAGCCAAGGCCCGAAGCATATGACAGCCATGCCGTCCACGCGGCGTTGTCATCCACGGTATCGTCGGCGACGATGTGTTTAGCGATTGCTACATCACTGTCCGCTAAGGATGGCTTTTGATTTGATGATTTGACGGGATTTTACCCATGCGCATTGGTAACCTCTTCCTTGCGGGTCTTTGTATTGTCGCGGCGCCGGGCGTGGTGACGTCGCTGGGCATTGCAGGCCTGGCCGGAACCACCTGGAATCGGGCCAACGAGGCCATCGTCGCGATGCGGGTAGTTAGCGACGCGCAGCGGGCGCAGACGCAAATAGCGGTCGAGGTTGGCCTGCTGGGCAGTCTGCTGCTGATCGACACCGTGGATCAGGTCTCGCTGTCGAAGGATGCCGCGGTAACAGACAAGGCGCTGGAAGCCGCGGCGCAGAGCGCGGCGGCTGCCGGTCTGGCCGCCGATGGTCCGCGCAGCGTGGTCGCCTCGCTGGTCGAACTGCGCACAAGGCTGGCCGTCGCGTTCGCCCAGCCGCCGGCCGCGCGCGACCCGGCGCTCGGCAAGGTCAACGCCGACCTGCGTTCCACAGCCAGCGAAAAGATGTCCCAGCTTGCCATCGTCGCAGCCGGGAAGGTCGCGGAAGCGGCGCCGGCACTGGTGTCCTATGTCGAGATTGCCAACCAGGTGATGGATCTGCGCGACTATGTCGGACGCCGCAACGGCTTGCTCACTTCATGGATTTCGGGTCAGGCGGTGAAGCCGCCAGCCTATGATCTGGCCGTCAGTTTCGGCGGCCGGGCCGAACAGTCGTGGAGCGCCATCAAACGCCTGATCGCGGTGTCCCGCGATCCGGTGCTGGTCGAGGGACTGAAGCAGCAGCAGGCCAGCTACGAAGCGCAGAGCGAGCCGCGCTGGCGGCAGGCGAAGCTGCTCGCGCAGCAAGGTGTGACCGCCGCGCCAAAATGGTCCGAGACCGTCACGCAGTGGCGCGCCTGGGCCAATCCGGCGCAGACCGACATGCTACGGCTGCGCGATATTGCTCTGGACCGTTCGCTGGCCCGGGCCGAGTCGGACCTTTCCTCTGCGCGGCTGAACTTTGCGATGGCGGTGGGTCTGGCATTGCTTTCCGCGGCGCTGGCGATCGGCGGCCTGCTGCTGCTGGTGCGCCGGATCGTGTCGCCGATGCGGTTGCTGACCGACGTGATCGGTCGGACGTCGCGCGGCGACCTCGCGATCGAGGTGCCGTGCCGCGGCCGCGACGACGAGATCAGCCAGATGGCCGATGCCATCGAAATGTTGCGCACCGGATCGCTCGAACACCGCCGCATGGAACAAGCCGCCTCGGTCGAGCGCGAACAGAAGGTGGTGCGCGCCTCGCGGCTGGAATCCCTGGTGCGCGCCTTCGAGGGCAAGGTCGCGGCGCTGGTCCAGACGCTGGCGGGCGCCTCCACGGAAATGCAGTCGACGGCGCATTCGATGGCAGCGACAGCGGGAGAGACCAGCCGCCAGGTCGCCGCGGTGACTTCGGCGTCGCGCCAGGCCTCCTCGAACGTCCAGACCGTCGCGGCTGCCACCGAGGAATTGTCCGCCTCGGTCACCGAGATCGGCCAGCAGGTGTCGACTTCGCGCGATATCGCCCGGCAGGCGATCGGCCACTCCGCCGCGACGCGACAGACGGTGGATGACCTCGCCGTCGCCGCCGACCGGATCGGCGAAGTGGTCAAACTGATCTCGACCATCGCGTCGCAGACCAACCTGCTGGCGCTCAACGCGACCATCGAATCGGCGCGCGCCGGCGAGGCCGGACGCGGCTTCTCGGTGGTCGCCAGTGAGGTGAAGAACCTCGCCACCCAGACCGCGAAGGCCACCGAGGATATCCAGGCCCAGGTCGCGGCGATCCAGGCCTCCACCGGCAAGACCGTCGCGGCGATCGGAACGATCGGCGGCATCATCGAGCAGATGTCGGAGATTTCCACCGCGATCGCCTCGGCCGTCGAGGAGCAGACCGCGGCGACGCTGGAAATTGCGCGCAGCGTGCAGGCCGCCGCCCGCGGCACCGAGGAGGTGTCCGGCAACATTGATGGTGTCAATATCGCCTCCGCGACCACTGGCGATGCCGCCAATCACATTCTCGATGCGGCCCGGGAATTGTCGGTACAGGCCGAAGGCCTCAGCGACGAGGTCGGCCGCTTCATCGCCAGCGTACAGGCAGCATGAGGCCGCAACGATAGGGAAGCAGCATGCGATTGCTCGTGCGCCGCAAGCGCTGGCTGTCATCAGGGCAGGGATCTCGGCCGCGCTGACGCCAGGCATTTGCCGGATTAACCTTAATAGCCAGGCTTTTCATTTGGGGGTATTGGGAGACCACTGATTTCTTGGCGACGGGTGCGCCGCATGGTAAAGATTCTCCTAGCGCGTGCGCTGCACTGTTCGGAGACGAAGATGGACCAAGTTGCTGTCGCAGGCCAGGCGGCCAACCTCGAGACTTCCGTGGTCGGAAAATCGGCCCGACTCGGCGACATCAGTGCCCGCGATATTCCGCGTCTGCTCACCAAGGACGAGATCCGCAGCCTGTCGGAGATCGACAGCGGCAAGTTCGTGCTGGCGGCGCTGTTGGAGATCGGGCTGATGGCGGCGGCGGTCGTTATCAGCGAGACCTGGTTCAATCCCTTCACCTATCTGTTCGCCATCATCGTGATCGGAACCCGCATCAACGGTCTCGGCGGCCTGATGCATGACGCGGCGCATTATCGCGCGTTTCGCAACCGGACCATCAACGACATCGCCGGCGAGATCGCCGCGTTTCCGACCACCGCATCGATGGCGGGGTATCGCAATTCGCATTTCTCGCATCACCGCGAACTCAACAGCCACAAGGATCCCGACTGGGTCCGCAGCCTGCTGCTGGAAGATTACGAATTTCCGGCCCCACAGATCATCTTTCTGCGCCGCCTGCTGTTGCATGTGTCCGGCATCCGCGCGCCGGGCTCGGTGATCGGCTTCCACAAGAATGCGGAGACCCGCGACATCCCCGTACTGACCGCGCGGCTGCGCATCGCGGTGCTGCTGGGGTTAGTGGTGTCGTCGATCGCGCTGGGGTTCTGGCCGCAATTGTTGCTGTACTGGTCGGTGCCGATCCTGACCGTGTTTCTCGGGCTGCGCTACTTCCGCATCGTCGCCGAGCATTTCGCGGTCGGGCATGACGGCGTGCTGAGCGAAAGCCGCACCGTGGTCGCGCCGGCCTGGCAACTATTCTGGCTGGCCCCTTGGGGGTTGAACTATCATCTTGAGCATCATCTTTTTCCGGGAATCACCTGCTTCAATCTCGGTAAGGCGCACCGTATCCTGATGACCCGCACGCCCTTCGCCGAGCAGGCCCATATCACCAGGGGCTATGGCGGGTTGTTGCGGGAAGTCGCCAGCGCGGCCCCGGGCGAGCGCGACAAGGCCCGCGCCGCATTGGCGGGGACCTGACCGGCATGACCAAGCGGATCGCGGTGGTCGGCGGCGGCCTGACCGGCATTGGCTGCCTGGCCGAACTGGTGCGAGCCGGCCATGACGTGTCGATGTATGAACGCAACGACGACATCGGCGGCGTCTGGCATCCCTCCAACTGCTATTCCGGGCTGGCGCTGCACGGCGCCTCGGCGGCGTTCGAATATCATGATTTTCCGTTGCCGGCCGGGATCGACAAGTCGCGGCCGATCTCGTCGCCGCAGGTATTCGCCTATCTGCGCGACTATTTCCGCCATGCTGGCCTCTATGCCCGCGCCGAATTCAACGTCGCGGCCGAGCAGGTGGCCTATTCGCGGGCGACCGGCAAATCGACATTGCGGCTGCGCCACACCGGCAGTGACGAGGTCCGGCAGGAAGAATTCGACTACGTCGTCTACACCCACGGCTTCGCCGCGCGTACGCTGCCGCATATCAAGGGGGCGGATCGCTTCGCCGGCGAGCTGCTGCACTCGTTCGATCTCAGCGAGGAAAAGCTCGCGGAGCTGGCGCGGACCGGCCGCAAGGTCGTCGTGGTCGGCGCCAGCAAGACCGCCACCGACATGGTGCTGCGCTTCCACCGGCACCGCCACCCGGTAACCTGGCTGTACCGCAAGAACTACTGGTTCATGCGCAGCGACGTGTTGATCGACATTCATGCGCGAAAAGCAGCCGGGTTGTCGGAAGGTCGGTTTCGCCGCGCGTTGCTGTTCGCCGGTGACCTGATCGGCACCAAGGCGCCGAAACTTCACCTGGCGCTGTGGCGGGCGTTCGGCCTCGCCCATACTTTTGGTCCCAGGCACTGGGATTTTACGAAATATCACCGCGGCCGTATCGAGGACGCGCCGATGGCGATCCTGCGCGAATGCGCCGCCCGCGACAGCGTGATCGGCGAGATCGCTTCGATCAGCAGGACCGGGCTGGTGCTCAAGGATGGCGCCTCGGTCGACTGCGATACCATCGTGTTCTGCACCGGCTCCAGCGGCCACAACAGCTTGCTGGCGGTGGAAAAGGACGGCCTGCATTTTGATCTGAAGGCGGTGCGCCGTCTGTACCGCGCGCGCGTCATCCCCGAGATCCCCAATGTGATTTTCACCGCCTTCCATCTGTTTTCGTTCGGGGTGGTCAACGGGCTGATGACCGGCAAGTGGATCGAGAAATTCATCCAGGGCGGCTTCACCGAGGCCTATCTGGCGAAGCACGCGGATCTGTCGAAGAAGCCGTTCTTTACCGGGCCGTCCTATCTGTTCGACTCCTCAAAGGCCTTCAACGCCGGCGCGGCGGCGATGTTCGAACCGTTCTTCAAGAGCGGCGAACTGTCGAAGAAGGGTTACTTCACCTGGCTGTGGCAGATCAGCTTCGCGACCGAAGGTGTCAAGCCGCTTGAATTGCGAAGTCCGGTTGAAGTCTCGCTGGT
>JACMOT010000338.1 GCA_014377915.1 Tardiphaga sp. | reverse complement strand
CCTGACCTATGCTGACGATGCCGCGGCGGATGGCGCGGGTGCGGGTAAAATGCTCGAACAATGCCTCGCCGTCGCCGCGGCGGATCGCGCGGGTGAGCTTCGACAGGTCCTCCTGAAACGCGCCGAGCATTTCCAGTACGCCGTCCTTGTTGGCGTGAAACACGTCGCGCCACATCGTCGGTTCGGACGCCGCGATGCGGGTGAAATCGCGGAAGCCGCCGGCGGAGAATTTCAGCACTTCCGAGCGGGTGACGTCTTCTAGCTCGTCGGCCGTGCCGACGATCGTATAGGCGATCAGATGCGGCAGGTGGCTGGTGACGGCCAGCACGAGGTCGTGGCGCTCGGCGTCCATGATCTCAACATTGGCGCCCAATGCGCTCCAGAATTGTTCGAGCCTTTCCACCGCCGCAGCATCGGCGCCGTCCGGCGGCGTCAGGATGCACCAGCGGTTGCTGAACAGTTCTGCGAAGCCTGAATCTGGCCCGGAATTCTCGGTGCCGGCGACCGGATGGCCGGGGATGAAGTGCACGTGATCCGGCAAATGCGCGGCCATTGCCTTCAGCACCGACGACTTCACCGAACCGACGTCGGAGACGATTGCCCCCTTCATCAGATACGGCCCGATGCTTTCCGCGACCGCGCCGGACACGCCGACCGGCACGCAGGCGATCACCAGATCGGCGTCTCGCACCGCGCTGGCATTGTCGTCGGCGATGCGGTCGGCGAGCTTGATCTCGACCGCGCGCGCCCGCACTGAAGCGGACGCATCCGTCGCCACCAGTTCGCCGGCGAGGCCAAGCTGCTGGATGCCGCGCGCCAGCGAGGAGCCGATCAGTCCAAGCCCGATCAGCGCGATGCGCCTGAAAGGCGGCTGAGCAGTCACTTCGTCTCCGGCGTATTGGCCGTCATGAAGGCGCGGAGCGTGTCGATGAAGAAGCGGTTGGCTTCCTCGGTGCCGATCGTCATGCGCAGCGCGTTGGGCAGGCCGTAGCTGGCGACCGAGCGCAGCACCAGGCCGCGATGGGTCAGGTAGGCGTCGGCTTCCAGCGCGGTCTTGCCCGGCGTATCCGGGAAATGCATCAGGATGAAGTTCGCCACGCTGGGCGTCACCTTGATTCCGAGTTTGCTGACTTCCTCGGTCAGCCAGTTGCGCCACTTCACGGTGAAGGCCTGAGACATCTCGACATGTGCGGTGTCCTCGATCGCCGCCACCGCGCCGAGCATCGCCGGCGCCGAGACGTTGAACGGCCCGCGGATGCGGTTCATCGCGTCGATGATGTGGGCCGGGCCATACATCCAGCCGATCCGCAGCGCCGCAAGGCCATGCACCTTGGAGAAGGTGTAGGTCACCACGGTGTTTTCGGTCGTGGTGGCCAGTTCGAGGCCGCTGTCGTAATCCGGGCGGCAGACGTAGTCCGAATAGGCGGCGTCCAGTACCAGGATGACATGCGATGGCAGGCCGGCATGCAGCCGCTTGACCTCGTCATAGGGCAGGTAGGTCCCGGTCGGGTTGTTCGGATTCGCCAGCCACACCAGCTTGGTGCGCTCCGTCACCGAAGCCAGGATCGCATCGACAATGTGCGCCGGGCCGAACATCCAGCCGATCCGCAGCGCGGCAAGGCCATGCACCTTGGAGAAGGTGTAGGTGGTCACGGTGTTCTCGGTGGTCTTCGCCAGTTCGAGGCCGTCGTCGTAGTCGCCTTTGGTGACGTAGTCCGAATAGG
>JACMOT010000337.1 GCA_014377915.1 Tardiphaga sp. | reverse complement strand
CGGGCCCGCGAACCCGGCCCCGTTGGCTCCTAGGAAGAAACGGCCCTTGCCCCGGACCCGGCGCAGTGCGCCCCCGCAGGAGGTGCCATGCGCCGCAGAGCCGGGACCGCCAGAAACGCGGTCGCCTGATGCGGTCCCGGCTCTGCGGAGCGGCATAAGGATGCCGCACCGCGTCCGGGACAAGTGCCCTTTCTTCCTAGGAGCCAACGGGTCCGGATTCGCCGGCCCGATGATAAACTCCGCGACGCGGCAATGCAGAGCCACACGCGAAGAACCGGATTGCTTCGTCGCAAGGGCTCCTCGCAATGACGGCGGCGTATGAGTTGAACCGGCTCGAACAGAAATCGCTTTACGCCAGC
Organism: Tardiphaga sp.; assembly: GCA_014377915.1. Next base: position 22,782 of record JACMOT010000337.1, on the reverse strand, counting down.
GTGATCGTATCGATCTCCGCCATTTCCTCGGCGCTGAGCTTCCACTCGATGGCCTTGACGTTCTGTTCGATCTGCTCCGGTGTCGAGGCGCCGGCGATGACGCTGGAGACTTGCGGGCGGGCAGCGAGCCAGGAAAATGCCAGTTCGAGCATGGTGTGGTCGTGGGCCTTGGCGAAGGCGGCGAGTTTCTCGACGATCGCCTCGTTGCGCGGGTTGAGGTAGCGCTGCTGCATCGACGGCGTCTTGCCGAAGCGGGTGTCGGCGGCAATGATCTTGGCGCCCACATATTTGCCGGTCAGCATGCCGCCGGCGAGCGGGAAGAACGGCAACAGGCCGAGATTATATTGCTGCGCGGCGGGGATCAGCTCCTTCTCGTGCTCGCGCACCAGCAGGCTGTATTCATCCTGGCACGACACGAAGCGGCCGGTGCCGAGGCCGCGCGCGGTGAATTCGGCCTCGGCGATGCGCCAGGCCGGGAAATTCGAATTGCCGATATAGCGGATCTTGCCCTGGCGGACGAGGTCCTCCAACGCGCGCAGCGTCTCCTCGATCGGCGTCAGCGGATCGAAGTCGTGCTGCTGGTAGAGGTCGATCCAGTCGGTCTTGAGCCGGGTCAGGCTGGCTTCGACGGCGGCCATGATGTAGCGCCGCGACGCCCCCTGCTTGTGGCCGTCCTGGCTCATCGGCTTGGAGAATTTGGTCGCCAGCACGATGTCCTTGCGGCGATCGCCGAGCACCGTGCCGAGCACGGTCTCGGAGCCGCCCATGCCGGCATAGATATCGGCGGTGTCGAACAGCGTGATGCCGCGGTCGATCGCCTTGTGAATTACTTTTCGCGACGCTTCGAGGTCGCTGCGCTGTCCGAAATTGTTGCAGCCGAGGCCGACGGCGGAGACGCGCAGGCCCGAGCCGCCGAGATTACGAATTTGCATGATGAATTCCTCACAACGAGCGCTGGAGGGCGTTATGGCCCGCACCGATTGGGAGGGCAAGACGCGCTGCATCATGACACCTGTGCGGCGTCAGGCGATGACCGGCGCCGACACCGTGGCAGGGGATTCCGACGCTTCGGGCACCGCCGTCGTCGGCTTCGATGGTCCGGCCCGCAAGGCCGCGATTGTCATCCGCCGCACCGCCTGTTCGGCGTGGCGGGCGATCTGCTTGCGGTCGGCGCTGACGTCATAGGCGATGGCTTCTCCCCAGGTCACCACGACATCGGTGGCGCCGGCGGCCAGGATGCCGATGAAATGCGGGACCAGATCGATGTCGCCATACCACGCCACATTCTCGCGCAGCGCGCGGCCGACCGGCAGTCCGCCGAAACCGACATAAGCGAGCGACAGCGGCTGCACGGTAATCACCTTGTGGTGCGCGGATTCGCCGAGCGCGTGGTGCACCGCGCCGATCAGCGCCGAGCGAAACGGCAGGATCCGGACGCCGTCGCTGGAGGTGCCCTCGGCGAACAGCACCACGGCGTCGCCGCCGAGCATCCGGTCGCCGATCTCACGGGTCGCGGCGCCGGTCTGGTGCCGGGCCTTTCGATTGATGAAGATGGTGCGCTGCAGCCTGGCCAGCCAGCCGAACACCGGCCAGGTCGCCACCTCGCTCTTGGCCACGAAGGCCACCGGTCCCAGCGCGCCGATGATGCAGATGTCCAGCCACGACACGTGATTGGCCAGGATCAGCGCCGGTGTCGTCGCGGTGCGGGTGCCGATTTCGCGGATGCGGACTCCGGCCAGCGCGCAGAAGGCGCGGTGAAACAGCAGCGGAATGCGCCGCTGCAGCCGCAGGCCGAAGGCCAGGGCAATCAGCTGGAACGGCGCCAGCAGCAGGGTCAGCACGGCGACGCAGAGCAAGGCCAAGACAAAACGGATCATGATGCGCTTATATCCGACCGCGGCGTGCAGGCAAAAAGGCGGCCCCGGTCAGTGCGGCAACTGACGGGGGCCGCTGGGGCATCCGGCCCGCGACGGGGGAAGCAGGCGGGATGGCGCGAAATTAGCTGGGCGTTGTTACATCGCCGTGACATTCCGGCTTTTCCACAGCCGACCCAGATTTTATTCGGCCGCGTGCAGATGGCCCGGCGCAAACACGTCGCCGGCGTTCGAACGAAGCGACAGATAATAGTCCTTATTCGTGAGGTCGTCGTTGCGGCGGACGATGTCGGTGATCGGCGTATAACTCAGCATCCGGCCACCGTCGGGCAGGGCGGTGCACCGCATTCGCAGCACCTGCCCATTGGCCAGCCGCAGGTCCTGCGGGACCGGATCGCCAGCCTTGATGCGTTCGACCCGCTGGGCAATGTAGCGATCGATTTCTTCCTCCGGCAGCTGATAGGCGTGCACATCGCGGGCATGGTACATCAGCGCGATCAGCGGCGGCCGGCTGTCCGCGCGATCGTCCGGCAATCCAAAATAGGTCCGGTAGGCGCGGTTGATGAATTCGGCGCGGGTATCGTCGTTAAGCAGCACGATGCCGATGTCGAATTGATCGAGCGCCGCGGACAGGCGTTCGGCCGTGCTGGCCTGGCGGCGATTGCGCGCGTTGTTGCGTAGCCGGCGACGGGCGGCAAGGGTGCCGGCGGCGCCCAATGTCAGCACCGAAGCCAAGAATGCCGGATCCCACATCATTCGCCAGTCCAGCTGCATCGGATCAGCCTGTACCTGTGTAATCAGTTTAGGCTGGCAGCTTGGACGTTTGTTCTGGAATCTCCCACCGCTTTCCAAGGGTAATGCTAAATTCCGATGTCGGTACTGGAAGGATTTTTCCCCTTGTTCGTTTCAAATACGCTCGAACCGGCATGAATCCGTTCGCCATCGATCTTCGTGTCTTGCGCGGATCACGCGGGTAGCAGGCGGCAGTCCCGGCGTTCCGTCCGAAGGCTGGAACCATCCGCCCGATTTTGCGTTCATCACGGCCGGAACATTCAATTTCCGAAAATGGCCAAAATGCCGCTTCGACTGGCGATCCCGTCCTCCTTGCCGATATATCGGGGATCGCTTCAAAGGAATTCCATGACAGATACAGCTCTCGTCGTCGGTGCCAGCGGCATCGTCGGCAATAATCTCGCCCGCCATCTGCATAGTCAGGGCTGGGAGGTCCATGGTCTGGCACGACGTCCCGCCGCTATCGACGGCGTCAAGCCGGTCGTCGCGGATCTGCTCGATCCGGCCTCGTTGCAGCAGGCGTTGGCCGACCTTCGGCCCAGCCATGTCTTCGTTAGCAGCTGGCTGCGGCAGAATACGGAAGCCGAGAATATCAAGGTCAACAGTGCGATGGTACGCAACCTGCTGGACGCGCTGTCGCCTGGCAAGTCGGTGAAGCATGTCGCACTTGTGACGGGGCTGAAGCACTATCTCGGCCCGTTCGAATCCTATGGCAAGGGCGTGCTGCCGGCGACGCCGTTTCGCGAGGAGCAGCCGCGGCTAGACGTCGACAATTTCTATTACGCCCAGGAGGACGAGGTGTTCGCGGCGGCCAGGCGTGACGGTTTCGGCTGGAGCGTGCACCGGCCGCATACCATCATCGGCTACGCCGTCGGCAATGCGATGAATATGGGTGTCACATTGGCGGTCTACGCCACGATCTGCCGCGAGACTGGCCGGCCGTTCGTATTTCCCGGATCGGCCACGCAATGGAACGGTCTCACCGACATGACCGACGCGCGGCTGCTGGCGCGTCATCTGAGCTGGGCTGCGACGACGGAAGTCGCCCGCAACGAAGCCTTCAACGTCGTCAATGGCGACGTATTTCGCTGGAGCTGGATGTGGCCCCGTATCGCCGACTGGTTCGGCCTCAAGGCGGCGCCGTTCCCCGGCGAGATTTTGCCACTGGAGAAACAGCTCGCCGATGCCGGTCCGATCTGGGCTGACATCGCGCGCCAGCATGGCCTAGTCGAAACGGACCTCAACGTCGTGACCTCGGCGTGGCATACCGACGCCGATCTGGGACGGCCGATTGAAGTCGTCACCGACATGGGCAAGAGCCGCAAGCTTGGCTTCCTCGACTATCAGTGCACTGATGACAGTTTCTTCGATCTGTTCGCCCGGCTGCGCGCGGAAAAGATCATTCCGTAGCAGCGGCCCTGTGCCTCGCACGCGATGCGGCACCAAGTGCCGCGTCGCGTGCGGGAAACCAGCCTGTGCGAGTGTCTACTGCCCCGCCGGCGTCACGCGCAGAATCCGTCCCGCCGAACTATCCGTCAACAACCACAGCGCGCCATCAGGGCCCTGACGGACGTCGCGGATGCGCTCGTTGAGATTTTGCAGGATGCGTTCTTCGGCAGTCACGGCATTGCCGTTCAGCTGCAGCCGCACCAGCATCTGACCGGCCAGCGCGCCGGTGAACAGGCTGCCGCGCCAGCGGGGAAACATCGTGCCGGTGTAGAACGTCATGCCCGACGGCGCGATCGACGGCACCCAGTATTTGATCGGCGGCTCCATACCGGTTTTGGCGGAGCTGGCGTGGATCTTGGCGCCGGAATAATCGATACCGAAGCCGACGACCGGCCAGCCGTAGTTCTTGCCCTTGCCGATGATGTTGACCTCGTCGCCGCCGCGCGGGCCATGCTCGATTTCCCACAAATCGCCGGTCTCGGGATTTATTGCCAGGCCCTGTTCGTTGCGGTGACCGTAGCTCCAGATCTCCGGCTTGGCATCGGCGCGACCAATGAACGGGTTGCCCTTGGGCGCCGAGCCGTCCGTCGTAATACGGATCAGCTTGCCGAGATGGTTGCCGAGATTCTGCGCCTCGTCGCGAAAGCTGAAATGCTCACCAAGCGTCACGAACAGATTGCCGTCGCTGGCCTGTACGATGCGGCAACCGTAATGGTTGCCGGTCGATGGCGGCCCCTCCTGCCGGAAGATCACCTTGACGTCGTCGAGACGCGGCGTGGCGTTTATCACCAGTCTACCGCGCGCCACGGCGGTTCGGCCGCCACCGCCGCTGCGTTCGGCGTAGCAGAAATAGATCATGCCGTTCTGCGCGTGCGACAGATCGGTGATGACGTCGAGTAGCCCACCCTGGCCGGCCGCCCATACTTCCGGTACGCCTTTCAGAGGCGGCGACAACTGGCCCTGGACGCTGACGATGCGCATCCTCCCGGGACGTTCGGTGACCAGCATCTTGCCGTCCGGCAGGAAGGCCAGCGACCATGGGGTCACAAGTCCGCTGGCGACGGTCTGTACATCAAGTTGTCCGGCGGATGAGCCGAACGACGTGTTGGCTCCGCGCGTTGCCGTGGCAATGAGAAAACTGGCGGTCACGACAATGGCTCCCACCAATGTCATGGTCACCCAAACCAGCGGCGTCTTCATCGGGTGGCTCCGTCGCGAAGGCGAAGTGGCGCGCAGGGCGCGGGGTTTTATGAGTATCTGATGCGGACTAACCCGTTGGCGATGTCGATCAGCCGGGCAGTGGCATTGCGATTGACGTCTGGACCGACAGTGCTGTCAAAGCGACGATCAGGCATAGCGAGGCCAGTGCCAGCGATACGGCCACGACATGGGTGAGGCGGGGCAGGGCGACAGGTCTCGGTTGCGCGGGGAACCCCGGGTTGACGCGAATCGACCGGATCATGGCCGTAAATCCTTCAAATCGCGGGCGAATCACCCGCGGCTCAAGAATCTTGCAGAGATCAACGGGCGCAATTTAGGCGGTTCCCGCCTGAACGGTGGCGGAAGCAGGGCACGACTACTCATCGTAGCAGAATGCCGCGGGTTGTGGCCCGGCCGCTACGCTTCGACGTCGGCTGCTACGTCTAAAGTATCAAACTCCGACGACGTCGGATGCCAGTTCATCGGCACAAAGCCGGTCTGCTGCTCGATCCGTCGCAGCCAGTGCCGTATCGCGGGGAAGCTTTCGAGGTCGAAGTCGCATTGATTGGCGACGTGGGTGTAGCCGTACAGCGCGATGTCGGCGATGGTGAGCTGACCGGCGGCGAAGAAATCGTTGCTCTTGAGGTGATCTTCCATCACCTGCAGGGCAGCATAGCCGCGCTCCATCCAGTCTTCCAGCGCATGGGTCTGCAGGTCGCGACCCCCGCGCACCAGCGACAGCCAGAAATAGGCCGCCCCGATATTCGGCTCCAGCGCGTGCTGTTCGAAGAACATCCACTGCAGGGCCTCGGCGCGATCCATCCGCGATTCCGGAGCCAGCGATGTGCCGATCGCGACATACCACAGGATGGCGTTTGACTCGGCGAGATAGCGGCCCTCCGCGATCTCGAGCAACGGCACCTGGCCACTTGGATTCTTGGCCAGGAATTCCGGCGTGCGGCTTTCGCCGCGAAGAATGTCGACTTCGATCGCGCGATAGGGGGCTTCGAGAAACGCCAGCGCAAGGCGAACCTTGTAGCTGTTGCCGGAGCGTTGCATCGAATAAAGCTTGTACATTCGCGGTCGTCGCTTCTTCCGGATGAAGGTTGGCGCGCACGTCGCGGTCGCCATCCGGCTGAACAATGATGCCGATGACGGCGCGTCGCAACCCCTGGAAACTGGAAAAAGTCGAAAACCACTGTCCGCCTCACCGTCGCGAAAAATCATGCTCCGGGCAAATCACGAAATCGCCATGCGCGAGGCTGGCGTTGCGCGTGCAGCGATCATGATGATCCATGCTCGATCCTGTTGTCCGCGATGCCGGGCGGGCCGGCTATCATTTCCGTCATTCGTCGCCTGGATTTCCCAAAAAGCGCGGTATTGGAGGTCTGTTTCAGGGCCATCCTTCTTGCGATGCAGCGTCGTGCGCTTTAGGGTGCCGCGATCCCAACAGGATCAGCCACCCGATGTCGCCGGCCGTGAGCTTGCGACCGTTCAAGGAGATGATGATGTCGTTTTTGTCCGCTGCGCTCGACCGTGTGAAGCCGTCCGCGACCATCGCGGTCACGGATAAGGCACGTGCGCTGAAGGCAGCCGGTCGCAACGTCATCGGTCTCGGCTCCGGTGAACCCGATTTCGATACCCCGGCCAACATCAAGCTGGCGGCGATTCATGCGATCGAGGCCGGCAAGACCAAGTACACCGCCGTCGATGGCATTCCCGAGCTGAAGGACGCGATCATCGCGAAGTTCAGCCGCGAGAACGGCCTGACCTACAAGCCCAACCAGATCATCGTCGGCACCGGCGGCAAGCAAGTGCTGTATAACGCGTTGATGGCGACGCTGAACCCCGGTGACGAGGTCATTATCCCGGCGCCGTACTGGGTCAGCTATCCCGAGATGGTGGCGCTGGCCGGCGGCGTCTCGGTGCCCGTGGTCTGCACGTCGGATTTCGGCTTCAAGCTGCAGGCGCAGGCGCTGGAAGCTGCGATCACGCCGAAGACCAAGTGGATCATCCTGTGCTCGCCGTCGAACCCGACCGGTGCCGCCTATTCGCGCGCCGAGTTGAAGGCGCTCACCGATGTTCTGGTCAAGCATCCGCATGTCTGGGTGATGACCGACGATATGTATGAGCATCTGGTCTATGACGATTTCGTCTTTACCACCCCGGCGCAGATCGAGCCGAAATTGTACGACCGCACGCTGACCGTGAACGGCGTCTCCAAGGCCTATTGCATGACCGGCTGGCGCATCGGTTATGCCGGCGGACCGGCGGAGCTGATCAAGGCGATGTCGACGATCCAGTCGCAGTCGACCTCGAATCCGTCGTCGATTTCGCAATGGGCGGCGGTGGAAGCGCTGAACGGCCCGCAGGAGTTCATCCCGGCCAACAACGCGGTGTTCAAGGAACGCCGCGATCTGGTGGTGGCGATGCTCAACCAGGCGAACGGCATTCATTGCCCGCGTCCGGAAGGCGCGTTCTACGTCTATCCATCCTGCGCCGGTACGATCGGCAAGACCGCGCCATCCGGCAAGGTCCTCGCCAATGATGAGGACTTCGTCACCGAATTGCTGGAAACCGAAGGTGTCGCGGTGGTGCAGGGGTCCGCTTTCGGGCTCGGGCCGGCATTCCGTATTTCCTACGCGACCAAAACCTCGGACCTGGAAGATGCCTGCAAGCGCATCCAGCGTTTCTGTGGCAATCTGCGCTAGGTTAATCGTCACACCGTTTTAATTAGCGACAATTTGACGCCTATTTTTGGTAGGCGCCTTGTTTTGGACACGGCGCTTCCTTCTTGTTTGCCGCACAATCAAAGCCAAAAACCGGAGTATCTCTATGCGACTTTCTAAAATGTTCGGCCTCGCGACCGTCGCCCTCGTGGCCTCCTTCGCTTCCGCGAATGCGCAGCAGGGCGTTGCCGTCGGCGTGCTCGAGTGCACCGGCGGGCAGAATGTCAGCTTCGTCGTTGGTTCGAATGCGACCCTGAATTGCGTATTCCAGAGCGGCGGTGGCCGTTCCGAGGGGTATGTGGCCACGATTCGCCGCTTCGGTCTTGATCTAGGCTTCACCCAGAACACCACCGTGCAGTGGACCGCGTTTGCGCCCTACGCCCGCGTGCCGCGTGGCGGTCTCGCCGGCACCTATGGTGGCGTCGGCTCCAACGCCTCGGTCGGTATCGGCTTCGGCGGCAATTTCCTGCTCGGCGGCAATGGCAACCAGTACACCCTGCAGCCGATCAGCGTTCAGGGCCAGACCGGCCTCAACGTGGCCGCCGGCGTCGTCAGCCTGGAGCTGACCCCCGCCGCTCCGGTTCGTCGCCGTCATCATCGTCGTCAGCACTAATCGACGATAAATGACAAAAAGGCCCGCGCAAGCGGGCCTTTTTTATGCGCTGTGCTGATCAGCCTTGTTGTTTTGCGATGGTTTCATTGGCTATGGATACAACTGACGCTAGCGGTTTCCGCCGCTTGCGCGGTCCACATCGCCTCGTTCACATCCGGAGATCACGCCATGAGCCGCCTTTCGCCAGTTTTGGGCCTCGCCGTCACCCTGGCCAGCTTCAGCGCCCAGGCGCAGTCGCCGCAGGCCGTTCAGCTCGGCGTGTTGAACTGCCGCGGCGGCGCCAGCGTCGGCTTCGTGGTTGGCTCGGTCACCAATCTTGGCTGCGTGCTCACCGGTAGCGGCCGTCCCGACCAGCCTTACGTCGCAACGGTTCGCAAGGTCGGGATCGACCTCGGTATTACCGAACAGACCGCGTTGTCCTGGGCGGTCTTCGCACCGGTGAATTATTCCGGGCCCGGCGATCTCTCCGGCAATTACGCCGGTGCCCAGGGCTCGGCTTCGTTTGGCGTCGGCCTCGGCGCCAACGTGCTGGTCGGCGGATCGCGGAATTCCATCGCGCTGCAGCCGCTCAGTCTGCAGGGGTCCACCGGCGTGAACATCGCCGTCGGGCTGGAAAGCCTCGAACTGCGTCCGGGACGCTAGAGAGAAGACGCGGCGCACTTCTTGCGTCGCCCGCATGCGGGCGGGCGAAGGTCGCCGCAACGCAGCAACGTTTCCATCTTGCCAAACCGGTGGACCGGGCGGAGCATCCCGGCGCCGACCCGATCACGGGCCGAGCTCCAGATCAGGAGGCGGCAATGGGACATGATGGGAAAAGTCCACGTGGTTCCCAGGGCAACGCAGCGAAATGCATTGCGCTGGTGGGCCCTTTCCAGAGCGGGAAAACCACTCTGCTCGAAGCCATCCTGGCGCGCACCGGTGCGATCCCGCGGGCCGGCAGCGTCGATGCCGGCAGCTCGGTCGGCGATGCCAGCGCCGAAGCCCGCCACCACAAGATGGGCGTCAGCCTGACGGCGGCGACCACCGTTTTCAAGGGCGACAGCTACACGTTTATTGATTGTCCGGGCTCGGTGGAGTTCGTCCATGACATGCGCGCCGCGTTGCCGGCGGTCGACGCCGCGGTGGTGGTGTGCGAGGCGGACGAACGCAAGCTGCCGCAGTTGCAGCTGATCCTGCGCGAGCTGGAAGATTTGCATATTCCGCGCTTGCTGTTTCTCAACAAGATTGACCGCGCCAACAAGCGTATCCGCGAAACCCTGGCCACGCTGCAGCCGGCGTCGCGGATTCCGCTGGTGCTGCGGCAGATCCCGATCTGGGGCGATGAGCGGATCGAAGGCTTTGTCGATCTGGCGCTGGAGCGCGCCTTTGTCTATCGCGAGCACAGGCCATCCGAGGTGATCGCGCTTGATGGCGGCGACCTCGATCGCGAGAAGGAAGCCCGCTTCGCCATGCTGGAGAAGCTTGCCGATCACGACGATGCGCTGATGGAGCAGCTGCTCGACGATATCGCGCCACCGGCGGATACGGTGTTCGATGATCTCGCCCGCGAGTTGCGCGACGGGCTGATTTGTCCGGTGCTGCTGGGCTCGGCGTTGCGTGAAAACGGCGTGCTGCGACTGCTGAAGGCGTTGCGCCACGAGGCGCCCGGCGTCGTTGAAACGGCGCGGCGGCTCGGCATCCCGGATGGCAAGGAGGCGCTGGCCTATGTCATCAAGACCACGCACCTTCCGCATGGCGGCAAGCTGTCGCTGGCGCGCGTACTCGCCGGCTCGCTGGAGGATGGCGCCACGCTGCGGGCCTCATCGGGCGAGAGCGGTCGCGTTTCCGGTTTGCTGGTGCCAGGTGCCCATGACACCAAGTGCGACACCGCCCGGGCCGGCGAGACGGTCGCATTCGGCAAGCTCGATCATGTCCGGACCGGCGACCTGCTTTCAACCGGCAAGACCGCGCCGGCGGCGCTGGTCCATGTTGTGATTGCCGTACCGGTGCTGGCGATGGCGCTCGCGGCCGCCGATCGCAAGGACGACGCCAAACTCGGCCAGGCGCTGCTGCGGCTCAACGAGGAAGATCCGTCGCTCACGGTGGTCCACCATGCCGCGACCCATGACGTGGTGCTGTGGGGGCAGGGCGAGATGCACCTGCGCGTCGCGCTGGAGCGGTTGCGCGAGCGCTTCGGTGTCCAGGTCAAATCGCAGCCGCCGATCATTGCTTACCAGGAGACGATCCGAAAACCGATCGTGCAACGCGGCCGGCACAAGAAGCAATCCGGCGGCCACGGCCAGTTCGGCGACGTCGTATTGGAAGTGCGGCCGCTGCCGCGCGGCGACGGCTTCGCGTTCGAGGAAAAAGTGGTCGGCGGCGCGGTGCCGCGCAACTATATTCCGGCGGTGCAGGAAGGTGTCGTTGACGGCCTCCTGCGCGGCCCGCTGGGCTTTCCGGTGATCGACGTGCAGGTGACTCTGACCGACGGCTCGTTCCACACCGTGGATTCGTCGGACCTTGCGTTTCGTACCGCGGCGCGGATTGGCGTCAGCGAAGCGCTGCCGCAATGCCAGCCGGTGCTGCTGGAGCCCATCCATGTGGTTGAGATCGTCTGTCCCAATGAGGCCACCGCCAAGGTCAACGCCATCCTGTCGGGCCGCCGTGGCCAGATCCTGGGCTTCGACACCCGCGACAACTGGCCGGGCTGGGACCAGGTCCGGGCGATGTTGCCGGAGGCGGAGATCGGTGACCTGATCGTCGAACTGCGCTCGGCCACCGCCGGCGCTGGACACTTTACCCGCCGCTTCGATCACATGGCCGAAGTCACCGGCCGCGCCGCCGACCAGATCATCGCCGCGCACCGGGTGGCGGCGTGATACATTATGCTGATGATACCTGGGGCGCGGATCGTCATCATCGGCAATAGTGGCTCGGGCAAGAGCACGCTTGCAGAAGCGTTGGGTGCGACGCGGGGACAGGTTGTCTTCGACCTTGATGATGCCCATTGGCAGGTGGGTGTTGGCATCGATCGCGATAAGGCCGAGGCCAAAGGCGTCGTCCACGCCTTTGCCGAGCAGCCGCGGTGGGTCATCGAGGGAGTGTATGGTTGGCTGGCCGCAATCGCCCTCGCGCGCGCCAACACATTGATCTGGCTCGATCTGCCGTGGGACGTATGCCGCGACAGCCTGACTGGGCGCGGGCCATCGCGCGGTGCGACGGCCGAGCAACATGCCGACCTTCTGGCGTGGGCGGCAGCCTATTGGCAGCGGCAAACGTCGACATCATTTGCCGGGCATCTTGGCTTGTTCAACGATTTTGCGGGCCAGAAGATACGCCTTCTGAATCGTTTCGATGTGGCCGCGTTTCTGACCGCAGCCCATAGCGGTACGGGCGAAAATTTTCGGGGATCTGTCTAGTTCGCGCGGCGGTTGCGCGCGCCAGCATCAAGATGGCTGCGACCTGGACATGCTAGCTGGAAAAATGTTTGCAACGGTCGCATCACCCTTGCGTGGTTGGCATCGCTTTTGGATAGATGGCGCCAGGACATCGAAGGGCGACTCGCGCGCATGCTGACATCAACACGTAGTTTCCAGCTTGCCTGCGCGCCCGGCGGACCGGCGGGCCACATTGACGGCGTCGGCCTTGCTCGTTCCGGAGGGACGTTTGGCTTCCTTCACGGTCGCCCTGCGCTCGCCGTGGCTGCCGGATCTTTTCTGTGGGTGGCGCTGCTGTCCGCTGTCGCGATCGGCGCTTCGGCCCAACACCGCCTTGATCTTGCCGCCGTTTGGCCCTCCGCGGCGGCGCTAATCATCTCGGCGATCTCCGCGAGTTCGGTGCGCCGCAAACCACATTGACCGCCTGCTTCTCACCACACTTCTTTTGACACGTACGCTTCGGTCGAAGCGAAGGATTGCCGATGCCCAACCAGATAAAGCCGCACGCCGCATGTTTGATCGGGTGGCCGGCGGCGCATTCGCGTTCCCCCCTGATTCATCATCATTGGCTGCGGGCGCTCGGCCTCGACGGCGGTTACAGCATCGAGTCGGTGCCGCCGGAAGGGTTTGCCGAATTCATCCTGAACCTGTCGAAACACGGTTATATCGGCGGCAACATCACGATCCCGCACAAGGAGCGCGTGCTCAAGCTGACCGCGCCGGACCAGCGCGCCCGCGCCGTCGGCGCCGCCAACACGCTGTGGTACGATCACGGCACGCTGCGCGCGACCAATACCGACATCGAGGGCTTCATCGACAATCTCGATCATTCCTCCGACGATTGGGACCACGCCGATGATGCGCTGGTGCTCGGCGCCGGGGGGGCATCGCGCGCGGTGGTGTTCGGCCTGCTGGAGCGCGGCATCAAACGCATCCATCTCGCCAACCGTACCATCGGGCGGGCCCAGGCGATCGCCCATCAGTTCGGCGCCAGGGTGCTGCCGCTGCCATGGGAAGACATCAACAGCGTGCTCCCGCGCGTGGGACTGCTGGTCAACACCACCTCGCTCGGCATGTATGGCCAGCCGCCGCTCGAGGTGGCGACCGAACGCTTGCCGGCCGAGGCGGTGGTCGCCGATCTCGTTTATGTGCCGTTGCAGACGCCGCTGCTGGCCGCCGCGCGCGCCCGCGGGCTGAGCACCGCCGACGGACTCGGCATGCTGCTCTATCAGGCGGTGCGCGGTTTTGAATTGTGGTTCGGGCAACGCCCCGAAGTAACGCCCGAATTGCGCGAACTGCTGGAGTCCGATCTCACAGTGGCGTGATGCGGGAATAGCAACCTCATGATGGGGTTTCCATCTGCGTTGCAAGGCACTCCGCCCAAAGGAAATCCTATGTCGAAAATCGTTTCTTCCACCACCCGTATTGTCGCGGGAGCCTTGCTGACCGCCTCGCTGCTGACGTCGGCGGCGTTCGCGCAGCAGCCGCAGCCGATCCGCATTCGCGGCACCATCGAAAGCGTGGATGGCGCGCTGCTGACGGTCAAGGATCGCGACGGCGCTGAACGCAAGGTCAAGCTCACCGACACCGCCACCATCACGGGCATCGTCAAGACCACCATGGCCGATGTGAAGCCCGGCTCCTATATCGGCGTCACCGGCCAGCCGCAGCCCGACGGCACCCAGAAGGCGATCGCCATTCATATTTTCCCGGAAGCCATGCGCGGCACCGGCGAGGGCTCGCGGCCGTGGGATCTGCGGCCGAACAGCAGCATGACCAACGCGACCGTCGACCAGAAAGTCGAGGCCAGCGACGGCCAGAACCTGACGGTCAAATACAAGGACGGCGAGAAAAAAGTGATCGTGACGCCGGACACGCCGATCGTCACCTTCGTTCCGGGTGACAAGTCCGAGCTCAAGGTCGGCGCCAAGATCATCATCATGGGCGCCAGCAAAAAGGAGGATGGCAGCTTCGAGGCCACCCGCATCAATGTCGGCCGCGACGGACTGACCCCGCCGATGTGACGGGCGCATAGGAAATATTAATGACGAACGACGAGGCGCGACATTTCGGCGCCTTGGAACTTGTCGGCCCGGTAGAACCCGGGCATGGTTCCGTCCGGATAGGTATTTATATCCCTGGACGGAGAATTGCATGATTACGCGACGCCTATTTTGCGGGTGCCTGGCTGGCGGACTCTCCCTGGCCGGCGCTGCCGCCCAGGCCCAATCACTTGAATGCGCGGTGTTCACGCCGGATCGCCAGAAGGCCACGGCGCCGGGCGAGGCTTTGACGCGCCTGCGGGCCGGCAACGAGCGCTTCATCGCTGGCAAGTCCATCAATTGCGACCTGATGGCGCAAGTGAAGGAAACCGCCACCAACCAGTCGCCTTACGCGGCCATCGTCGGCTGTATCGATTCCCGCGTTCCGCCGGAACTGGTGTTCGATCAGCGCATCGGCGACGTGTTCTGCGCCCGGGTAGCTGGCAATTGCGTCAATACCGACATCATTGGCAGCCTGGAATATGCCACCAAGGTGGCCGGCGCCCGCGCCATCGTCGTTCTCGGTCACAATTCCTGCGGCGCCATCAAGAGCGCGGTCGATGACGTCAAGCTCGGCAACATCACTGAACTGTTGAAGAACTTTCAGCCCGCGATCGCCACGCTGTCCGAGGCCGACGGCCATCGCGACTCCCACAACTACTCGCTGGTGCAGAAGGTTGCTGAGGCAAATGCGCGGCTGACCGCGGCCAGCCTGCTGGTACGCAGTCCGATCATCAAGGCGCTGGTCGAGTCCGGCGACCTGACGATTGCGGCCGCGATGCACGACATCGCCACCGGCAAGGTAACCTGGCTCTCCTGAGCCGTTGCGGCCGGCGCGTGCGCCGGCCGCAAAATCAGGGCCTCAATGCACCAGGACGTGCTTGTCGATCTCGGCGATCGAATTGACGCCGCACAGCCCCATGGTGACGCTGAGCTCGTTGCGCAGGATGTCCAGCGCCTTGGTCACGCCGGGGCCGCCATAGGCACCGAGACCGTAGACATAGGCGCGGCCGATCATGCACGACTTCGCACCGAGGGCGAGCGCGCGCATCACGTCCTGTCCCGAGCGGATGCCGCTGTCGAACATCACTTCGATTTCCGAGCCAACGGCGTCGACGATGCCCGGCAGCACCGAGATCGACGACGGCGCGCCGTCGAGCTGGCGGCCGCCATGGTTGGACACCACCATCGCCTGGGCGCCGACCTTCACCGCCTCGCGGGCGTCCTCGACGTCGTGAATGCCCTTGATCACGATCTTGCCCGGCCAGATGCCGCGGATCCAGTCGAGATCCTTCCAGTTCAGTGTCGCGTCGAACTGCGTCGCGGTCCATTGCGAGACGGATTCCAGATCGTCGGCATTCTTGACGAAACCGGCGATGTTGCCGAAGTTGCGCCGCTTGGCCTGTAGCGTACGCATCAGCCAGGCGGGCTTCATGGCGAAGTCGATCATATTCTTCAGATTATAGATCTGCGGCGGCACCGACAGGCCGTTCTTGATATCGGCGTGACGCTGGCCGATCACCTGCAGGTCGACGGTGAGCACCAGCGCGCTGCATTTCGCCTTGATGGCGCGCTCGATCAGCTCCTTGATGAAGCCGCGATCCTTCATGACATAGAGCTGAAACCAGAACGGCTTGTCGACATTCTCGGCGACGTCCTCGATCGAATTGATCGACATCGTCGAGAGCGTGTAGGGAATCCCGAATGCCTGCGCGGCGCGGCAGGCGTGAATCTCGCCATCGCCATATTGCATGCCGGTGGAGCCGACCGGGGCGCAGATCAGCGGCATGGTGGCCTTCTCGCCGAGGATCGTCGTGCCGGTGTCGCGCTTGGCGATATCGACCAGGATGCGCTGGCGAAATTTCAGCTTCTGCAGATCCTCGCAATTGGCACGGAACGTGTCTTCGCTGTAGGAGCCATGATCGACATAGTCGAAAAACGCCTTCGGCACGTTGCGCTTGTGCTTCAGGCGAAGATCCGCGATGCAGGTGATGTGCTTCATTGAGTGTTCCGGCCCTTCTTGCATTTGCCCGTTTCGTGGTGATCTAGCATGGATGGGCCCGTCGCCAAATGATCCTTCCGGGCGGTGCCCGCACGCCAAGGAGACGCCATGCCAGCTTTCAAAGCCGATCATGCGACCGACGCCGAGATCGAGAAGAGGCGGCTCGACGAGGCCCTCGACGAGGGGCTGAAAGAGACCTTTCCGGGCTCCGACCCGGTCAGCGTGACGCAGCCGGCGCATTCGAAGGCGGACCTCCACATCAAGCGCAAGGACTGAGCGCGCGCCGGGTTCCCGGGAGCGTCAGTCGTTCAGAAATGGGTTGCCGAGCAATATCAATAGGTTGATGGCCCCGCCCGGATCGCTGCTCGGTAATGATTCATCATATTTTTTGAAGTCCCTTTAGGTCTCCAGGCCTTATAAGACCGTCATACAGGTGTCGGGGCAGGGAAGCTCGCGGGTGAGTCGCCGGATTCGGCGGTCACTGGGCGGCGACCGTGCCGATGCGATGACGGGGGTTGCCATGAGCCGCAAATATTTCGGGACCGACGGCATTCGCGGCCGCGCCAACGGCGTGATCACGCCGGAACTGGCCTTGAAGGTCGGGCAGGCGGCCGGTCTGGTGTTCCAGCGCGGCGAACATCGCCACCGCGTGGTGATCGGCAAGGACACGCGATTGTCCGGCTACATGATCGAGAATGCCATGGTGGCGGGCTTCACCTCGGTCGGCATGGACGTGCTGCTGGTCGGTCCGATGCCGACCCCGGCGGTGGCGATGCTGACCAAGTCGATGCGCGCCGATCTTGGCGTGATGATCTCGGCGTCGCACAACCTGTTCGAGGACAATGGCATCAAGCTGTTCGGCCCGCTCGGCTTCAAGCTCTCCGACGACGTCGAGAAGCAGATCGAGGAATTGCTCGACGACGATCTCGGCAAGAAGCTGGCGGCCAGCGCCAGCCTCGGCCGTGCCCGCCGCATCGACGGCGTGCATGACCGTTACATCGAATTTGCCAAGCGCACGCTGCCGCGCGACCTCAGCCTCGATGGCCTGCGCGTGGTGGTCGATTGCGCCCATGGCGCGGCCTACAAGGTGGTGCCGGAAGCGCTGTGGGAACTGGGCGCCGACGTGATCTCGATCGGCGTCGAGCCCGATGGCTCCAACATCAACAAGGAATGCGGCTCGACCGCGCCGGAAGCGCTGTCGCGCAAGGTGCGCGAGATGCGCGCCGATATCGGCATCGCCCCCGATGGCGACGCCGACCGCGTCATCATCGTCGATGAGCGTGGCCACGTCGTCGATGGCGACCAGCTGCTGGCGGTGATCGCGCAGAGCTGGAAGGAAGACGGCCGGCTGTCGAAGCCCGGCATCGTCGCCACCGTGATGTCCAATCTCGGCCTCGAGCGTTTTCTCAATGCGCAGGGCATCGACCTGATCCGCACCGCGGTCGGTGACCGCTACGTGCTCGAGCAGATGCTGAAGCACGGCTACAATGTCGGCGGCGAACCGTCCGGCCATATCATCATGTCGGACTACGCCACCACCGGTGACGGTTTTGTCGCCGCGCTGCAGGTGCTGGCGGTGGTGCAGAAGTCCGGGCGTCCGGTGTCGGAAGTCTGCCATCTGTTCGAGCCGCTGCCGCAGATCCTGAAAAATGTCCGCTATCGCAGCGGCAAACCACTCGACAATGACGACGTCAAATCGACCATCGCCGCCGGCGAATTGCGTCTCAACGGCCACGGCCGGCTGCTGATCCGCCCGTCGGGCACCGAGCCGGTGATCCGGGTGATGGGCGAGGGCGACGACCGCATCATGGTCGAGGAAGTGGTCGACACCATCGTGTCGGCGCTCGGCCACGCCGCGGCGGCGTAATCGCGCGGCAGCGTCACGCCAGGCTTCGATGATGTCGCGGGGGGCGCAACGGCGCGCTGCCGTCCGCCGAAACCCCGGGGCGGAGGTGAGTGCGCGGCGCTCTCGCGGTCGCGCGCGAGACAGATGACGTGGACAAGCTTCGCTTGGCTCACCCGACGGCTTCGATGCCGTTGCTATCAATCATTTGTTAGTATTTGCCGGGTGGGCAGCGGAACTCGCGCGCGACCGCCGGGGTTCCATGCGCGACATCCAGCGCGTGGACCTGAGCCTTCGCGCTTCGCATCATGGTTAACGAATAGCTTCGCGCCAGGAACCTACTGATATCCATGTGTAGTTAGGAAGTGTCGCTACGCGGCGTTGCAATTTTTACCTGTAAATCGTCATTGATTATCAACCTTAATTGTTAGGGTTAAGTACCGCTTAAGAATTTGCTGGCATCCTTCGAGCGTGAATTTTGAGTGTGAGGCCCTCCGTAGTTGCCTCTTTGGCCAAAAGGACGAAGCCAATGCGTAGCGTTAAATTGATTCTGGCCGCCGGAGCGGCTTCCCTGATGTCGACCGCCGTTTTCGCCGCCGACATGCCCCTTCCCCCGCCGACGAGCTATGCCCCGCCGCCGGTCGAGGATTTCGGCGGCTGGTATTTGCGCGGCGATATCGGTTTCAGCAATCAGAAGGTGAAGAACATCGCCATGGGCGATAACCGCAATGCCGCGCTTTTGTCGCTGCAGGAGAACGTGGCGTTCGACACCGCTGGCATCTTTGGCGGCGGCGTCGGCTACCAGTTCAACAACTGGCTGCGCGGCGACATCACCGGGCAATACCGCGGCAATGCCAACTTCAAAGGCACTGACCGGGTCACTTTCCCGTCGGCGGGTCTGGTTGGCAATGGTGTCAACAACTACACCGCCAGCAAATCCGAATGGGTGGTGATGGCCAATGGCTATGTCGATCTCGGCACCTGGTGGTGCGTGACGCCGTTCGTCGGCGCCGGCGTCGGCATGGCGCGGGTCAACATCGCGAACTACACCGACAATGGTTCGACCATCGTCGGTGGCGTGACGTCCACCAGCTTTGCAGGCGCGCCAGCCGCGTCGAAGTGGAACCTGGCCTGGGCGCTGCACACCGGCCTGGCCTACAAGGTCAATCCGGCGACGACGATCGAATTCGGCTACAGCTACATGAATCTCGGCGATGCCACCACCGGTCCGGTGTCGGACTATACCGGCTTCACCCGCGGCGTGCCGATGCAGTTCAAGGACATCACCTCGCACGACCTGAAGCTCGGCGTGCGCTGGAATCTAGATAGCCCGCCGGCTTACGCGCCGCCGCCGCCGCTGATCCGCAAGGGCTGATCGCTCCAACTATCTTAATACTGCTTAACGGCGCGGGATCTTCCCGCGCCGTTTTGTTTTGCGTTGGTGGTGCTTGGTGACAATTGATTAAGGTTAATGCGTGATGATTAGTGTAGTTAAAGTTGAGTTGGGGAATTTCGAAATGTTGAAGTGGGTATTGGCGACTGCCCTGGTATGCGCGGCGTCTGGCGCGCAGGCGGCGGATTACGCGGACCTTCCGGTATTGCGCGGAAGCCTTCGCGAGCAGACCTCCACCGGGAGAAACTGGGACGGTTGGTATGCCGGCGGCCAGTTCGGCTATTCGGCCGGCAATCTCGATTTCAGCCACGCCTCCCAATCCCTGACCGACTTCATGCTGCGCAATTCGGTGCTGCAGGTGCCGGTTCAGAGCTGGGCGCTGCTCGAGGCCAAGGACGCCACGTCGCTCGGTTTCGGCGGCTTTGTCGGCCGCAACTGGCAATGGGAAGACGCGGTCATCGGCATCGAACTGAACTACACCAATTTGCGCGGCCTCAGCAATTCCTCGGGTTCGACGATGAGCCTCCAATTGTTGAACCCGACGGGATCAACTCCGCCAACGGGGCATGATTATCGTTATGACACCACGCTAACAGGCGCTGCGACTGGCCAGATCAAGGATCTGTTGAGCCTGCGCGCGCGCGGCGGATGGGATGCCGGGGGCTTCATGCCCTATATCTTTGGCGGCCTCGCTTTGGGGCGAGTCCAAGTCAGCCGTACCGCGACCATGTATGTTGAGAAGCATGATTTGTCGAAGGACCTCGCGGGCAACCAGATCGATATTGTTTCCAACGTCTCGCCGGTGCCGGCCACCAAGACCGAGGGCGGAGCCGACGCCATCGCGGTTGGTTACAGCCTCGGACTAGGCACCGAAATGCTGGTGGCAGGCAATCTGTTCCTTCGCGCCGAGTGGGAATATGTTCAGCTCATGAAAATTCGCGACGTGGCTTTCAGCGTCAATACGGCGCGCGCCGGCATTGGCTACCGGTTCTGACCTGATATCACCTTCGCGCGGCTGCCGGTTGACAACGCCCGACGTTGCTGTTGCCCTGTCATGACGCGGAGGGCAGGGCGATGCAGATTTACGGCGACAGCAATTCCGGCAACTGCCTGAAAGTGAAGTGGGTCTGTGACCGGCTGGCGAAGCCGTATCATTGGATCGAGATCGACACCCAGAAGGGCGACAGCCGGACGCCGGAATTTCTCGCGCTGAACGGCGCGGGGCAGGTGCCGACGGTCGTGCTCGATGATGGCCGGGCGCTGGCGCAATCCAACGCCATCATCCGCTATCTCGCAGCGGGCAGTGACCTCATGCCCGTCGATCCCTTTGACGCCGCCAAGATGGATGAATGGCTGTTCTGGGAGCAGTACAGCCACGAGCCCTATATTGCGACCTGTCGCTTTCAGATGGTCTATCTCGGAAAATCCGTCTCCGACCTCGATCCGGACAAGGTCCGGCGCGGCTATTCGGCGCTGGCGCGGATGGAGCATCAGCTCGCGACCACGCGATTCTTTATCGGCGACCGCGTTTCGCTCGCCGATGTCGCGCTGCTCGCCTATAGCCGCGTCGCGCATCAAGGCGGCTTTCATCTCGACGGCTATGGTTCGATCCGGCGCTGGATCGCCGACGCCGAACAGGCGCTGGGCGTGAGCTGAACGGCGGTATCGTCGAGCTTCATCGCTCCCGAACCGCCATGGCCTGCATGGCGCGCGCCACCGGTGCCCTGGCACGGGCTGATTTCCGGTTCCGGTTAATGCCACGTAAACCAGCCCGGCCAGCGCTCGCCGCGCGGCCGGAACCGGGCTGGCGCTGAGGCGTCTTCAACCAGGCGCTGGGGCGTTGGAATGAAGAATGCGATCTTACTCAATTGTGAAAATCGGCGGCGGCTACGTCGTCAAGGTCGGTGACCAGAGCGTCATGACCGTTGGCAGCCGGCGCAAGGCGGCGCGGCTGGTGGCCATGGCCTCCCGCATGCTGGCGGCGTCACCCGGCCAAGACGCCGGCAGCCGGACCGCGTCTTCGGCGGCGCATGAGCCGTAACCGCGCCAATCCGGCTTGACGCATTTGCCGGCATCCCATATCCACGCCAGTGGGCCACCTCCCCCCAACGGGAGGCTTGCTATCTGGAAGGATAGAGAATGACCGCAACGAAGCCATCTTCGCGGCCGAACGTGCCGCATTTTTCCTCCGGCCCCTGCGCCAAGCGCCCCGGCTGGACCCCCGAGAAACTCAGCGATGCCACGCTGGGCCGGTCCCACCGCGCCAAGGTCGGCAAGGCCAAGCTCAAGCTTGCGATCGAGCTGACGCGCGAAGTGCTGCAAGTGCCGGCCGGCTACCGGATCGGCATCGTGCCGGCGTCCGACACCGGCGCCGTCGAGATGGCGATGTGGTCGCTGCTCGGCCAGCGTCCGGTCACCACCATCGCCTGGGAATCCTTCGGCGAGGGCTGGGTCAGCGACATCGTCAAGGAATTGAAGCTGAAGGACGTCACCAAATTGAGTGCGCCCTATGGCGAGATCGCCGATCTCTCCAAAGTGGATCCCAATTCCGACGTGGTTTTCACCTGGAACGGCACCACTTCCGGCGTACGCGTGCCCAATGCAGACTGGATCGCGGCTGACCGTGAAGGCCTGACCATCTGCGACGCCACCTCGGCGGCGTTCGCGCAGAAGCTCGACTGGCCCAAGCTCGATGTGGTCACCTTCTCCTGGCAGAAGGCGCTGGGCGGCGAGGCCGCGCATGGCATGCTGGTGCTCAGCCCGCGCGCCGTCGCGCGCCTCGAGAGCTATTCGCCGCCGTGGCCGCTGCCAAAGATCTTCCGCATGACCAAGGGCGGCAAGCTCAACGAAGGCATTTTTGAAGGCGAGACCATCAACACGCCGTCGATGCTGTGCGTCGAGGACTATCTCGATGCGCTCGGCTGGGCCAAGTCGGTCGGCGGCCTCGACGCGCTGGTCGCGCGCGCCGATGCCAACACCAAGGTGCTGGCCGACTGGAAGGCGCGAACGCCGTGGGTGGACTTTCTCGCGACGGATGCCTCGATCCGCTCCAACACCTCGGTGTGTCTGAAGGTGATCGATCCCGCCATCACCGCGCTGAGCGCCGCCGCCCAGGCGGATTTCGCCAAGCAGCTGGTGGCTTTGGTCGAGAAGGAAGGCGCGGGTTACGACTTCGCGCATTACCGTGATGCCCCCGCCGGCCTGCGGATCTGGTGCGGCGCCACGGTGGAAGCGAGCGACGTCGAGATCCTGACGCAATGGATCGACTGGGCATTCGCCGAGGCCAAGCTCTCGCTCGCCAAGGCGGCGTAGCGCGCGCGCTTTATTCACCTCTCCCCGTTGGGGAGAGGTGGACCGCGAAGCGGGCGGGGGGGGGGGTTGGGGCCCACGATTGGCCGGGGCCCTCCCCCCCGCCCTCCCCCCCACGGG
>JACMOT010000336.1 GCA_014377915.1 Tardiphaga sp. | reverse complement strand
CGAGTTCTCGTCAGTACTCCTCGCCGCGGACCGCGGCGCCGTCCCGGAAATCATTCCCGGTCTGGTGTGGGCATTCCGGATTCATTCGAACGGGACGCCGGAAGCGCTGCCGGTCGATGCGGCCATCGATATGGTCCATGGCGATCTGCTCTGGCTGCATTTTAACCTCACCGACTCCCGCGCGCTGCAATGGCTGGCGCAAGCCGAGTTGCATGCCCCCGAACAGGGCCGCGCGCTACTGCTGTCCAAGGACACCTATCAGCAGCTCCACTCGGCGGCCGACAGCGTCTATGGCGTCATCTCCGACCTGCTGCGCGATATCGACGAGGTCACCGAGGAGACCGGCTATCTGCGGTTCCTGATGACCGAGCGATTCCTGATCAGCGGCCGGCACCATGCTCTGTGCGCGGTCGATGCCACCCGCCGCTCGCTGGAAGGGGGCCGTCGCGTCGATGGCGTCGCAGCCCTGCTGGAGACCATCATCGAGAACGTTGCCGACACCATGGACAATGTCGCCGACCGGATCGCGGTGGCGCTGGACGAGATCGAGGAGCAGGTGCTGTCGGGTAATTCCAAGGACATGCTGGCGCGGCTCGGCCGGCTGCGGCGCACCTGTGTCCGGCTGCACCGGCAATTGTCCGGACTGCGCATCGTGTTTCACCGGTTGGAACACAAGGGCGTCGACGGTCTGAAACCGGCTTTGCAGTTGCGCGCGGGAAAACTGGCGCAGCGTCTCGACGGCCTCGATCACCGTGTGGTCGAGATGCGCGAGCGGAGCCGGCTGCTGCAGGAGGAGCTGCATCTGCAGGTCGAGGAGCAGGGCAATGACAGTCTGCGCGTTCTCTCGGTACTGACCGCGCTGCTGCTGCCGCCGACGCTGATCACCGGCGTGTTCGGCATGAACACCAAGGGGCTGCCGTTCACCGACAATGAGAACGCCTTTCTCTGGGCGGCACTGTTGCTGGTGCTGTCATCAGCCTCGGCCTATCTGGTGATGAAACGCATCGGCTTGATCAGGTAGCGGCATGCAGCGGCGGGGACGCGGCAACCGGTTTGCCGCCGCGATCTGCGCGGCGTGGGTCTGGCTATCCGTGCTTGTTGCCGCGCCAGCCAATGCCGCTGATCCCCCCGCAAGGGATGCCAGGCAGATCCTGGCGGATTGGGGCATCGCTTTTTCCGGCGCCTATATCGGCGAAATGCTGGGCAATGCCGCTGGCGGCGTCCGCCGTGGTACCATCTATGCCGGGCGGTTTGATCTCGGCGCCGATATCGATCTCGACAGGATGGTCGGATGGAGCGGCGCCACCTTTCATGCCAATGTTTTTCAAATTCATGGCGGCGGGCTGTCGCGCGACTATGTCGGCAATCTGATGCTGGCGGGCGGTATCGGGGCGTTGCCGGCGACGCGGCTTTACGAGATGTGGATCGGGCAGTCGCTGCTCGACGGCCGTCTGACGATCAAGGTTGGCCAGCAGCCATCCGATATCGAATTCATCGACAGCAAATATGACGACATCTTCGTCAATTCGGCGCTGGGCTGGCCCGGCATCACCGGCGTGATCCTGCCGAGTGGTGGGCCGTCGCCGCCGCTGGCGGTGCCCGGTATCCGCGTCAAGGCGCAATTGTCGGACCGCATCACCGCCTATGTCGCGATGTTCGATGGCGACGCCGCGCCGGCGGGCCCGGAAGATCCGCAGATCAAGAACCCGCATGGTCTGTTGTTTCGGGTCAATGACCCGCCATGGTTCATCGGTCAGCTCAAATACGGCTTCGAGCTCGGCGCCGCGGCGCTGCCGGGTTCGATCACAGCGGGCGCCTGGTATCATATGGGCACGTTCGACGACCAGCACCTGACCGCGCGGGGCTTGTCGCAGGCTGATCCTGCGGGATCAGGCGAGCCAGCCAACTTGCGGCGCAACCAAGGGGTCTTCGCCGTCTATGAGCAGCGGCTGGCGCGCAGTCCGCTCGATCCGCAGAAGGGGGTCGGCCTGTTCGCGCGCGCCTCCGTCAGCCCCTCCGACCGCAATCTGGTGAGCCTTTATCTCGATGGCGGCATCCAGATCAGCGGCTTCAGCGAAATCCGGCCCAATGACAGGATCGGTGTCGCGATGACCTATGCGCGCATTTCGGACGGCGCCCGGCAGTTCGACCGTGAATTCCGGCAGTTCACCGGCAGCGTGGCGCCCGTGCGCGATTACGAGGCCATTCTGGAAATGACCTATCTGGTTGAGCTCAAGACAGGCGTTGTCGTTCAGCCGCTTTTTCAATACGTCATGCATCCCGGTGGCGGGGCTGTCGACCCGAGCGATCCCGCGCAGAGCCGGCGCATCAGGGACGCCACGGTGTTCGGCGTTCGCACCACGATCAGTTTCTAGCAGTCCGCCAGCGGCGACTGACCCGCCAGGCTCGTGGTCCGCCGCCGACGAGCGCTGGTGTCACACCGTGCGGGATCTGGCTTTGAGATAGGCCCACTGCTGATATTGCACGCGGTCTTCATGCAATGCCCGGGCCCGGATATGGCCGGGGAAAATGTCGAGGCAGTGATAGTCCGCGGCGGAGCGGCCGCCGACGCTGGCGATCTGGATGTCGTAGGTGTCACTGAAGCGGGCCAGCACGGTCGGCGTGATCGCGACGTCGGTGCGCATGAAATCATGCAGTTCGACGATGATGCGCGGTTCGCGCGCCAGCGCCTGCTCGGTGAAGCCGTGAGTCTCGGCTTCATCGCTGCCGATCAGCAACGGCAGATCGGCGTCGGCGGTCGCGCTACGGTGAAACTGCATGCCGCCGAACGTCCGGCTTGAATCACGAAATCGAAGCGCTCGATGAATTGCGCTTTCCAGCCTGTCAGCGCCCCCTGCAGCCGCGCATTGCGGCGGGCATGCAGCCGGCGGCGGCTGGCGCGGATCAGTCTGAACAGTGCCGGGGTATATCGCGCCAGAACCCGCTTGGTGGTATACAGACGGGAGTGATGCATGAAGTCACGGCCCTGGCTGATGTATATGGAACAGGTCACGATCACGGATGCCGACACCCCGGTCGCTCGCCTGCGGGTAATCTTAAGAAGGCGCAAGTATGACGGGTGACAAACATAGCCACGGGAGCGTCCCATCGCGGGTTTGAAGACAGGAGAGAGCTGGCGGGTCGGCGTGCTGTTCTCGCAAAGCGGCGTCACCGCCGCGGTCGAGCAGACCCAGCTCAACGCCACCCTGCTGGCGATCGACGAGATCAATGCCGCCGGCGGCGTGCTTGGCCGCGCGGTCCAGCCGGTGATGTATGATCCGGCGTCGGATCCCAGGCAATTCCGCGCGCTGGCCGAACGCCTGCTGGTCGCCGACCGGGTCCGGCTGCTGTTCGGCTGCTATATGTCGAGTACCCGCAAGGCGGTGCTGCCGGTGGTGGAAAGCCATCGCGGGCTGCTGTTCTACCCGACACTGTATGAGGGGTTCGAATATTCCCGGCACTGCATCTATTCCGGCGCGGCGCCGAACCAGAACGCGCTGCAACTGGCGCGCTATCTGCTTTCGACCTTCGGCAACCGCTTCTTCCTGGTCGGCTCGAATTACATCTACCCCTATGAATCCAACCGGCTGATGACCGATTTCGTGATGCAGGGCAGCGGCAAAGTCCTCGACGAGACCTATGTGCCGCTGCTGGCCACGCCGGCGGATTTCGACAAGGTGATCCGCCGCATCAAGAAGACCTCGCCGGATGTAATCTTCTCCACCGTGGTCGGCGCTGGCACCGCGATGCTGTATCAGGCCTGCCGCGAGGCTGGCTTTGATCCCGGGAAAATGCCGATCGCCAGCCTCACCACCAGCGAGGCCGAGGTGGCCGCGATGAGCCATGAGGCCGCCGAGGGCCACATCACCGCGGCGCCGTTCTTTGAAACACTGTCGACCGCTTCGGCGCGTAAATTCGTCGCCAGCTTCAAGGCCAAGTCGGGCACGGAGGCGCCGGTGCCGGCCGCCGCGGAAGCGGCCTATTTCCAGTTTCATCTGGCGATGCGCGCGCTGGCACGCGCCGGCAGCGACGATCCCGAGCGGGTGCTGGTCGAGGTGCGCGATTGCGAATTCGATGCGCCGCAGGGCCGCGTCAAGATCGATCCGGAGAACAACCACGCCTTTCTGTGGCCGCGGATCGCACGGCTGGATGCGCGGGGCAAATTCCAGACGGTGTGGAATCCCGGCGTGCGCATCAAGCCCGATCCCTATTGCGTGGTGCAGAGCCTCGACGACTGGGCGGCCGACGATCTGCCGTCGGTCGTGCGCTAGCGGATCGCGGGGGCACAGTGGCGATCCAGATACTTCGCGATCTCAGGGGGCTGCGGGTGCAGGTGGTGCATCCGCAGGACAGCGAACGCGTCAGCCTGGTCGAGCATCTGCGCCGGATCGGCTGCATGGTGGAGACGCAATGGCCGGTGCCGGCGGCATGGCCCGACCCCGCCGACGTGCTGCTGCTGGCGATTGACCATGATGCCCGCGCCGATATCCAGCGGCTGCTGAAGACCAATGACGGCGCGCGGCCGACCCTGATCGCGATCGTCGGCTATGAGGATCCGACCACGCTGCAACTGGTGCTGGAAGCCGGCGCCGTCGCGGTGATCGAGCGGCCGATCCGCCCGTTTGGTCTGCTTACCCAGCTCACCATCGCGCGCAGCCTGTGGCTGGAGCGCCGCGACGCCGACAAGCGCATCCGCAAGCTCGAGCGCAAGCTGGCCGGCATCCAGCGCAACCAGAAGGCCAAGGCAATCTTGATGGACGGGCAGGGGCTGAGCGAGACCGATGCCTATGAGAGCATCCGCAAGCAGGCGATGGCGCGGCGGCTGTCGATGGACGACATGGCGGCGGCGATCATCAACGCCAACGACCTGTTGCAGTACCGCGCGAAAGATGGTTAGATTCTGATACCGCAGCCGCGCCAGAAATGGTCGCCGCGGTTTGGCCGGACCACCGATGCTGTTGGTCCGGTATGGCGATGCTAGCCCGAGGGGTCCGCGAGGACCTGTCGGGCTTTTTTGTTTTTCAGCAACCCGGCAACCGGCGCGAACATGATCGTTCCGCCGCAGGGAGAGAGCTATGCATCACGGCGATATCTCATCAAGCAACGACACGGTCGGCGTCGCCGTCGTGAACTACAAGATGCCGCGGCTGCATAGCAAGGCCGAGGTGTTGGACAATGCGCGAAAGATCGCCGACATGCTGATCGGCATGAAGAGCGGGTTGCCGGGCATGGACCTCGTCATCTTCCCGGAATATTCCACCCACGGCATCATGTATGACTCGAAGGAGATTTATGCGACCGCCGCCGCGGTGCCGGGCGAAGAGACCGAGATCTTTTCGGCCGCCTGCCGGAAAGCCAAAGTGTGGGGCGTATTCT
>JACMOT010000335.1 GCA_014377915.1 Tardiphaga sp. | reverse complement strand
TCCAGCAACTCTACGATGTCCAGCGCGTCGAGGTTCTCAAGGGACCGCAGGGCACGCTGTTCGGCCGCAACGCCACCGGCGGCCTGATCCATATCATCACTGCCAAGCCAAGTGACCGGTTCGGTGGCTTCGTCCAGGGCGCGTACGGCAACTACAACGAATATCGCCTCGAAGGCGGCGTTTCGATCCCGCTCGGAACCGGTGTCAGCAGCCGGATTTCGTTTCTGCGCGACAAGCGCAAGGGCTTTTTCGCCAACTCGATCGGGCCGCGCCTCAACGAGGACGATACGGTCGCCGGTCGTGCGCAGCTTCGCTTCAAGCCCAATGCCGATCTCGACATTTTGATTAGCGCGGACAACTACAAGATCCTGCCGCTCCATACCGGCGCCGCTTACGCCACCGCCGGCGCGCCCGACGCCAATGGCCTCGGCCAGCCACTCCCTCCCGGGACGCCGACCGGGTTCGGCTATGTCGACGCGGACGGGAATCCGTTTACCGGCGCGTTCGACGATCCCGGCCTGCTCAAGCGGACCCAGAAGAATGTGTCGGGCCGGATTCAGTACGACTTCGGTGGCGTCACGCTGACATCGCTCACCAGCTACTCGACGCTGTTTACCGACTATCGTGAAGACAATGACTTGTCGCCCTTCCCGATCACGGTATTTTACCAGCGCGCCGACGCCAAATATTTCACCCAGGAACTGCGCGTCGGCTCTAGCCGGGGGGCGTTCCGCTGGACTGCGGGCGCTTATTATCTCAGCATCGACGGCACCTATCGGCAGGCGTTCGACGTCAAGGTCCTGGGTACGTTGCTCGACGCCAACTACGCCCAGAAGACCAGCAGCTATTCGCTGTTCGCGCAGGGCGAATATGACCTCGCCAAGCAGCTTACGCTGATTCTCGGTGGGCGCTACACGCGCGATCGCAAACGCTACAATTACCTCGAAACCTGCACCGGCCCGGCGTGCGGCTTCTTCATCCTTCCCGGGACGATTGGCGCGGCCGGCGGATACCGGGATCGGCACAGCGAAGGCGGCGTCTCGGCCCGGGCGCAGATCAACTACAAGCCGACCGACGACCTGCTGCTCTACCTAAGCTATAATCGCGGCTACAAGGCGTTCAACTACAACGCCGGCTTCGCTGGCCAGGCACCGTTGAGGCTGGCACGGTTCGATGGCGAAAAGCTCAATGCCTATGAATTCGGCATCAAGTCCGAATTCGCCGATCGCCGCATCCGTTTCAACGCCGCGACCTTCTATTATGATTACAAGAACTATCAGGCGTTCGATCAGCGCGGGCTGAACTTCACCCTCTTCAACACGAACGCGACCGTCTATGGCGCCGATGCCGAGTTGACGCTGTCGCCCGGGGCGGGGTTCAACTTCGTTGCCGGCCTGTCGCTGCTCCACACCAAGGTCGGCGGGGTGCCATTGAACTCGGGCCCGGTCAGCCGCGAAGCACCGCAGTCGCCGCATTACACCGCCAATTTCGCCGCTTCCAAGTCGTTCGAACTCGGCTTCGGCAAGCTCCGCCTCAATGCCAACGCCACGCGCACCGGCCGCTTCTACTCGCAGCTGACCAACGCGCCGGTGACCCGAATTCCCGCCAACTGGCTGGTCAATGGCCGGGTCACGCTGACCGACCGGGCCGAGCGCGTCGAGCTGTCCGGCTACGCCAAGAACCTGCTCAACGCGAAACGTCGGGTCTACGCCTTCGACATCACCTCGCCGCCGTTCGGCCTGGTCGAGAATGATTACGGGTCACCGCGCCAATACGGCGTCGAGCTTCGCTACAATTTCTGATCGCAAGAGGAACAGTGACATGGCCACGATGATCTCTGCCAACAGTAACGTAACCGCGACCGCGGCGCACCGCTCGGCGTTCTTGGACCAAGGTGCGATTCCGTGGTCCGACTGGGTCATGGCGGGCACGTGGTTCAAGCTGCTGAACGTCAATCCGATGACTGGCGGCTTCACCATGATGCTCAAGGTAGAGCCCAACAACGTCGCCCCGGTCCACGGCCATTTCGGCTCGGTCGAAGGGATCATCCTGGAAGGCGGGTTCAGCTATGACAACGACCCCGGCCTGACCGGCAATTATGTCTTCGAGGGCGCCGGCATCCGTCACATTCCCGTCACCGGCGAGGATGGGCTGGTGATGTTCGCCGTCGTTCACGGTCCACTCGGCGGCTATGGCGAGGATGGCGCGGTCGCGGCGGTGGTCGATGCGCGAATGATGTACGACCTCGCCGTTGCCGCAGGAACCGCCGGACACATCGAAAAGCCGTCGCATTGGGAATGAAGATGATTCACAGTTTCTCAAAGGCGGAGCCCCAGCCAATGCACAGCCAGATGACTGACGTTGCCGGCATAGAGTGGATTCCTTTTGCGTTGCCCGGAACATTTTTCAAGCCGTTGCACCTCGATGGTGCCAGCGGCCGAGCAACGTTCATTTTGAAGATACCTGCCGGCGTGACGGCGGACGCGCACAAGCATCTTGCCTCGGTTGAGGCCTTCGTCATTCAGGGCAGTTTTGGTTATCCCGGCGAAGGACAGGTCCGCGTTGGTGATTACGTCTGGGAGCCAGGGGGGATTGTGCATGCGCCGACCGCCGACGAGCATGAAGATCTCATCCTTTTCGTCGTCGCTCACGGGCCGGTGCAAGGAGTAGGCGCCGACGGTAGCCTCGGTGGGGTCATTGATAACGACCTGATCTATCAGTTCGCTCGCGCAGCAGGCCAGCATAATCACTTGAGGAATTGACGATCATGGCAAAGCCGTTCGCCTCCAGTGCAGACGTCGCCGAAAAGGTCGAGACGCTCGAGATCGTCGCCGACGGGGTGTACGCGCTGACCGCTGAGGGCGACCCGAATGTCGGCGCGTTCGAAGGCGAGGATTTCCTGGTCTGTATCGAGGCGCGCGCGACCCCTGCCGCCGCTCGCGACTGGCTCGCCAGCTTCGCGAACATACCGACAAGCCGGTCCGGACGCTCGTCCTGACTCATTATCATGCTGTCCGCGTGCTCGGCGCGAGTGCATTCGAGGCCG
>JACMOT010000334.1 GCA_014377915.1 Tardiphaga sp. | reverse complement strand
GATGTAGTCGAACAGTTTTTTCGGATCGCTGTCTGGACCGCAATCATTGGCAGGGGTCACCGGCGAGATACGGATGCCGGTGCGCTCGGCGCCGATTTCCTTGTCTACGGCCTTGGTGACTTCGAGGATCAGCCGGGCACGGTCCCCGATCGAGCCGCCATATTCATCGGTCCGCTTGTTGGTGGAGTCGCGCGCGAACTGCTCGAGCAGATAGCCGTTGGCGGCGTGAATTTCGACGCCATCAAAGCCCGCCGCGATCGCGTTCTTCGCGGCAACCCGGTAGTCCTCAATCAGGCCGGGGATTTCGGACAGCTCCAGCGCGCGCGGCTCAGACACGTCCGCGAAGCCGTTGTTGACATAGGTCTTGCCCTTGGCGGCGATCGCCGAGGGCGCGACTGGCTTGCCACCATTCGGCTGCAGGCTGCTGTGCGAGATCCGGCCGACATGCCAGAGTTGGATGAAGATGTGACCGCCCTTGGCATGGACGGCGTCAGTGACCTTCTTCCAGCCGGCCACCTGCTCCTGGGTGTAGATGCCGGGGGTGTCCTGATAGCCCTGGCCTTGCTGCGAGATCTGGCTGGCCTCGGTGATCAGCAGGCCGGCAGAGGCGCGCTGGGCGTAATATTCAACGCTGAGCGGATTGGGCACGAAGCCGGCGACCGCGCGATTGCGCGTCAGTGGCGCCATGACCGTGCGGTTGGAAAGCGTGATAGGGCCGAGTTTATAGGAGTCGAAAAGTTTGGACGTGCTCATTTTTGATTTTCCGGAAAATTGCCACTACGCTTGAAGTGTGCATTGCAGCGCAAATTGGCAATGCCATCCACCGCATTCTTTGCAAAGGGCTGAAAAGTTGCGGTATTTTGGTCCGTATTGTCTTGCGTAGGGTGGGTTGGCGCGAAGCGCTAAATCCACCGATCGTTCAAGAATTGCGCAGTGATGGGTCACGGCGCAACGGGACTTGACCCACCCTGCAGACAGTCGTTTTTAATTCGCGCCGAGGAAGTCTCGCTTGCCGATCTCGACGCCGCACATGCGCAGGATGGCGTGCGCCGTCGTGGCATGGAAATAGAAGTTCGGCAGCGAGAAGCTGGTCAGATATTGCTGGCCGTTCAGCGTCATGGTCTTGCCGCCGCCGATCGGGAACGTGATGTCCCGGCCTTCCGCGCCATCGAACAGCGATGGATTGACGCTTTTGACAAATTCGCCGGTCTTGGCCAGCCGCTGCTTGAGTTCGGCGATCGTCGTCTCGGTATCGGGAAAGGACGGCACCTCGCTGCCGCTCAGGCGAGCGGCGCCCCGGACAGCATGATCGCAGGCGATCTGGATCTGCTTGCTCAGCGGCAGCATGTCGGGAAACAGCCGGGTGCCAAGCAGGACGGCGGGCTCGATTTTCCTGGCGGCGGCATGGGCCTCGGCCTTGTCGAGGAGATGGGACAGGCTACCGAGCATTTGCAGGTAAGCCGGCACGGCGGACTCATAAAATGACATCTGATGCTCTTTTCGACCGGATTTGAGTGGCAGCGGACAGCGCCAAGAAAGATGCTGCTGCATGGACTTGGGAAGTTCCCAGCCGAAAACAACCGCAGACGCCCAATAAAAAAGAATGATTTAGCGGGTTCTGAGGGTCAGATCGCGCAGCCGGCCGACGATCCCGGTGGGAAAGAAATACACGCTGGCGATGAACATCAGTCCCAGCCACAGCAGCCAGCGATCCGGATGCAGCAGGCCCGGCAGCACCGGCAGGCCGGCATCGGCCGCGGCGCTCGAGGCCAGCCCCATCAGGACCTGCAGGTAGTTTTCGGCCAGGATGAAGACGACGGCGCCGACGATGGCGCCGTACATGGTGCCCATGCCGCCGATTACCACCATCAACAGGATGTCCAGCATGATGGCGAAGCTGAGCGAGGTGTCGGGGCCGGCATAGCGCAGCCACAGGGCATTCATCGCGCCGGCGGAGGCCGCGACCACCGCGGCAAGGCAGTTGGCGTAAGTAAGGTGAAACACCGTGCGAAACCCGAGCGCTTCGGCGCGAAGGCGGTTTTCACGGATCGCCTGCAGCACGCGGCCGAACGGCGAATTCACCACCCGCAGCAGCGCCAGGATCATCGCCGCGCACACCACGAATACGATGTAGTAGGTCAGGGTGCGGCCGGTGACGGCGACGCCGAGCACGTCCTTTTTCAGAAACACCATGCCCGGGCGCAGCAGCTCCGGCAGCTGAAAGCTGCGGCCGTCCTCGCCGCCGGTCAGCCAGGACAATTGCGACGCCAGCACCAGAAACGCCGAGGCCACCGCCAGCGTGATCATGGCGAAGAAGATCGCCTCGACGCGCAGCGAGAACAGGCCGATGCCGAGCGCCAGCAAGGCCGCCAGTGGCAGGCCGATGGCCAGGCCCGCGGCGACCGCCGTCCAGGTCGGGCCCATGCCATACAGCGCGATGGCGATGGCGTAACTGCCGATGCCGTAGAACATGGTGTGGGCGAACGACACCGTGCCGGTATAGCCGAGCAGCAGGTCGTAGGACGCCACGAGAGCCGCAAAGATGCAGATCTTGGTGGCAACATTCATCGCCTTGGCGCCGGGAAACAGGAACGGCGCCAGCGCCAGAGCGGCGATGATGACGACGAGCAAAACCGCGAGAATGCGGCTGCGTGGCAGATCGCCGGAGAGGATCATCATCGATTTGTCACCGCATGGAGCCCGCGCGGTCGCCACATCAGGATCGCGACCATCAGGAGGATGTTGGAAACCAGCGCCAGCTTCGGCAGCAGGAAGCCGCCGTAATTGGCGACCATCGCCACCAGGATGGCGCCGATGAAGCAGCCATTGATGGAACCGAGGCCGCCGATGATCACCACGATGAACACCAGCACGGTGAGGTCGTTGCCCATCGAGGCATGGACCTGTTCGCGGTACAGGGCCCACATGATGCCACCAAGGCCGGCGAGGCCCGAGCCGACCATGAACACGCCGAGAAACAGCCGGCGGATCCGGTAACCCAGCGCTTCCACCATCTCGCGGTTCTCGACGCCGGCGCGGATCAGCAGGCCGATCTTGCTGCGCGTCAGCACCAACTGGATGCCGGCGAACACGATCAGGCCCACCAGCATCGCCAGCAGGCGATATTTTGCGATCGCCACGTCGCCGATGATGAAGGAGCCGCGCAACGACGTCGGCAGCGGCAACGGAATGATCTGCGGCCCCCACAGCGCGTACAGCGCCTGCTCGGCGACGATCAGGCCGCCGGTGGTCATCAGGATCTGCTTGAGATGCTGGCCGTAGACTGGAAGGATCAGCACGCGCTCGACGATCAGCCCGATGGCGCCGGCCACGCCCATGGCCAGCAGCGCCGCGGGCGCCAGCACCGCGAGATTGAGCAGAAGCGAATCCGCCTGCACCCAGGTCGCCAGCGGCAGCAGCACCAGGGTCGCCGCATAGGCGCCGACCGAGATGAAGGCGCCATGACCGAAGTTCAGCACGTCCATCAGCCCGAACACCAAAGTCAGTCCGGAAGCCATGATGAAGATCATCATCCCCATGGCGAGGCTGGCGATGGTCAGCGTCATCCAGCTGCTCGGCGAGCCGATCAGCGGCAGCATGGCGAGCGCCAGGATCACCGGCAGCAGCATTGGCAGCATATCGCGCTTCGGCTTCGGCAGCGCGTCGGTGACGGCGAGGTCGGTCATTGATGCGTCTCCAGGCTGAGGCCAAGCAGCCGCTCTTGCAGCGGCACGTCCTGCGCCAGGGCCGCCATCGCGCCGCGATGGACGATCCTGCCATTGTCCATCACCAGCACGGCGTCGCCAATCTGCTGCGCGACGTGAAAATTCTGCTCGACTAGCAGGATGGTGGCGCCGGAGCGCTTGATCTCGGCAAAGCATTCGATCAGCGCGCCGACGATCGCCGGCGCCAGCCCCTTGGTGGGTTCGTCGATCAGCAGCAATTGTCGCGGCTCGACGATGGCGCGGGCAATCGACAGCATCTGCTTCTGGCCGCCGGACAACAGCCCGGCGCGCGACAGCCAGAATTTTCGCAGCGCCGGGAAGAAGCCGAAAATCCATTGCAGCCTGATATCATCCAGCGGCGCGTCGCGGGCGGCGAGGATCAGGTTTTCCTTCACCGTGAGATCGGAGAACACCGCCATGCTCTCCGGCACATAGCCGACGCCGAGCCGTGCGATGTCCGGCGTCGCCATCGCCTCGATCCGTTGGCCTGACAGCGTGATGTCGCCGCTTGACGCATGCCACAGCCCCATGATGGTGCGCAGCGTGGTGGTCTTGCCAGCGCCGTTGCGGCCCAGCAGCATGGTGGTCCGGCCCTCGGGAATCGCAAGGTCGACGCCGTGCAGGATGTGATAGTGGCCGATATGGGTGTGCACCCCGGCCATGGTGAGCAGGTCGGTCATGCCGCGCTCGCTTTTGAATAGTAGGCGCATTCACATCGCAAGACCGCTCTCCACCTTTGCGGAATGCGCGCCCGGAGCGATGCCGAGATAGGCTTCCTGCACGATCGGCGAGGCGATCACCTCCGCGGGCTTGCCGTCGGCGACCAGTTGGCCATTGGGCAGCACGATGATGCGCTCGGCCAGCGAGCGCACCACATCCATCTTGTGCTCCACCAGCAGGATGATCTTTGTCGCGTCCTGCTTCAGCCGGGCGATCAGGTCGAGTACGACGGGGACCTCGTCGACGCTCATGCCCGCAGTGGGTTCGTCGAACATGAACACCTTCGGCTGCAGCGCCATCATCAAGGCGACCTCGAGCTTGCGCTGGTCGCCATGCGACAGCACGGTGGCGGCGACGCTGCGGCGGGCGCCGAGCGCCACCTCGTCGAGAATGGCGTCGGCGCGCGCGATCAGGTCGCGCCGGGTCATCCACGGCCGCAACATGTCGTAATGCACGCCGCTGGCCGCCTGCACCGCGAGGCGGACGTTCTCCTCGACACTGAGATTGGGAAACAGGTTGGTCAGCTGAAACGCGCGGCCAAGGCCGGCGCGGGTGCGCAGCGGCGCCGAGAGCGGCGTAATGTCGGTGCCATTCATCAGGATGGTTCCGGCGCTTGGCCGCAACTGCCCGGAGATCAGGTTGAAGTAGGTGGTCTTGCCGGCGCCGTTGGGGCCGACGATGGCGGTGAGTTCGCCCGGCCGGAACGTGCAGCTGACTTGGTTGACCGCGACATGGCCGCCGAAGCGGATGGTCAGGTCGCGGGTTTCGAGAGTGAAAGTCATACAAAACTCGATGAGAAGAGGGACGTTCCCCGGATGCTGGGCAGCGCGCCACCCTTGTGGCGTG
>JACMOT010000333.1 GCA_014377915.1 Tardiphaga sp. | reverse complement strand
GCTACATAGGCGCCGGTAATGCTGGCGGTGCGCGTTCCACCATCGGCCTGCAATACATCGCAGTCGAGCTGGATCGTGCGCTCGCCAAGCTTCTTGAGGTCAAACACTGCGCGCAGCGAGCGACCGATCAGGCGCTGGATCTCGACGGTGCGGCCGCCCTGCTTGCCGGAGGCGGCCTCGCGGCGGGTGCGTTCCAGCGTGGCGCGCGGCAGCATGCCATATTCGGCGGTGACCCAGCCACGGCCCTGGCCCTTGAGCCAGGGCGGCAGGCGCTCTTCCAATGTCGCCGTCACCAGCACATGGGTGTCGCCGAATTTCACCATGCAGGAGCCTTCGGCATATTTGACCACGCCGCGTTCCAGCGACACGGCGCGCAACTCATCGGGCGCACGACGGCTTGGCCGCATGGGAAAATCCTTCTCGATCGTAAAATGAGCTCGGTTGGCGTGCTTTTAGGAGGGTGGGGCGGCAGCGGCAAGGGCCGACAGGGCCGGATGCGGGCCTTATGCCGCAATGGGCGCTTGTATTGCTGACGCCGGAGCGACAAATTGAAGTCTGTCACAGGAGTTGCCCGTTGGCCCATCACGATCCGATCGGCCTGATTACGCCGCATGCCGGCCTGGCTCAGCTCAATGAGCGGTCGCGCGAAATCTTTCGCCAGATCGTCGAAAGCTATCTGGCTACCGGCGAACCGGTCGGCTCGCGCAACATTTCCCGGCTGATCACGGTGCCGCTGTCGCCGGCCTCGGTCCGCAACGTGATGTCGGACCTCGAGCAACTCGGCCTGATCTACGCCCCGCACACTTCGGCCGGACGGTTGCCGACCGAACTGGGGCTGCGGTTCTTCGTCGACGCGCTGATGCAGGTCGGCGACCTCACCGAGCCGGAACGGCAGTCGATCCAGGCGCAGCTCAGCTCGGTCGGCAAGGTGCAGTCGGTGGAGGCGGCGCTCGGCGAGGCGCTGACCCGGCTGTCCGGCCTGACCCGGGCCGCGGCGGTGGTGCTCACCGCCAAATCGAATTCGCGGCTGAAACACATCGAATTCGTCCGCCTGGAGCCGGAAAAGGCGCTGGTGGTGCTGGTGGCGGAGGACGGCCAGGTCGAAAACCGCGTGCTGGTGCTGCCCCCCGGCGTGCCGTCCTCGGCGCTGACCGAGGCCTCGAACTTCCTCAATTCGCGGATTCGCGGCCGTACGCTGGCGGAAGCCCGGCTGGAGCTGGAAACCGCGCTGGCGCAGAGCCGTGCCGAACTGGACCAGTTGACCCAGAAGGTGATTTCGGCCGGCATCGCCTCCTGGTCCGGCGGGAGCAATGACGAGCGCCAGCTGATCGTGCGCGGCCAGGCCAATCTGCTCGACGATCTGCACGCGCTGGACGACCTGGAGCGGGTCCGGCTGCTGTTCGACGACCTCGAGAGCAAGCGCGAGGTGATCGACCTGCTCGGCCGGGCGGAAACCGCCGAGGGTGTACGGATCTTCATCGGTTCGGAAAACAAGCTGTTCTCGCTGTCCGGCTCCTCCACCATCATCGCGCCCTACCGCGACGGCGCCGGCCATATCGTCGGCGTGCTCGGCGTGATCGGGCCGACGCGGCTGAATTATGCCAGGGTGATCCCGATGGTCGATTATGCCGCGCGCATCGTCAGCCGCATGCTGGGCGGCTGAAGCTGGCTCCGACATGCGGTTGTGCTTGATTTTTGGCCTGCAAACCACGATATCCGGCTCAGCAATCCCCCCATTCGACGTGTTTTTGAGAAGGCAGCGTGATGACTGATTCAAACGGGTCCAACGAGAATCCCGAAAAGCAGGCTCAGCCCGCCGAACCGGTGGTCTCCAAGCCCTACATCATGCCGGACGATCCGGAGCCGAACTCGGTCGAGGCGCTGACCGCCGAAGCCGCGGAATCGCGCGACAAGATGCTGCGCACGCTGGCGGAGATGGAAAACCTGCGCAAGCGGACGCACAAGGAAATCGCCGACGGCCGCACCTACGCGATCACCAATTTCGCCCGTGAGGTGCTCGATATCGCCGACAGCCTGCAACGCGCCCTCGATGCCGTGCCGGCCGACACCAAGGCGGCGGCCGATCCCGGCCTCAAGGCGCTGCTCGAGGGCGTCGAACTGACCGAGCGCTCGCTGCTCAACACGCTGGAAAAGAACGGCGTCAAGAAGTTCGATCCGGCCGGCGAGAAGTTCGATCCGAATTTCCAGCAGGCGATGTACGAAGTGCCGGATTCGTCGGTCCCCGCCGGCACCGTGGTGCAGGTCGTGCAGGCCGGCTACACCATCGGCGAACGCGTGCTGCGTCCCGCTCTGGTCGCGGTATCAAAGGGCGGCGCCAAGACGCAAGCGGCGTCGGAGTAGGTTTTCTTTCCCTCCCCCTTGTGGGGAGGGATTTCATGGCCGCCGTCCCATGAAAACTTACTACGCCAGATCCCCCGACTGGATCCGCTTCACGCCCGCTTTCGTCATGTCCGCCCAGGCCTTGGCCAGCGAGCCCTCGGTGTCGATGCCGCGGCAGGCGTCCTCGATCACATAGGTGTCGAAGCCGGCCCTGCGGGCATCCAGCGCCGACCACGCGACGCAGAAATCGGTGGCCAGGCCGACCAGGAAGACGCGCTGCAATTTGCGTGTTTTCAGGTAGGCGGCGAGACCCGTGCTCTTGCCGTCGGCCTCGTTGAACGCCGAATAGCTGTCGACGTCCTTGTTGTTGCCCTTGCGCAAAATCAGTTCGGCCTGCGGGATCAATAGCTCCTTCGACAGCCCGGCGCCGTCGGTGCCCTGCACGCAATGGTCCGGCCACAGCACCTGCTTGCCATATCTCAGCTCGATGGTTTCGAACGGCTTCCTGCCGGCATGGCTGGAGGCGAACGAGACGTGGCCCGGCGTATGCCAGTCCTGCGTCACCACCACGTCGGCAAATTTCTTCGCCAGCGTATTGATCACCGGCACGACCTTGTCGCCATCCTTCACCGCCAGACTGCCGCCGGGCAAAAAGCAGTTCTGCACGTCGATCACGACAAGCGCCGAGGTGCGGTCGAGGCTGATCTTGCCGGCGGCCCGCAGCGTCTTCGGCACCAGCGCGGCCGCGGCCAGCAGGCTTAGCCCTGCCAGAATCTGTTGTCTGTCGAACATCGATGATCTCCCCTTGAACCGGCGCACGCAGCAAACCAGAGCCGCCGCCGCGGGACAAGCGTGACGGCAACCGCTTGTTAACGCCGCTCTCCTAGCCTTTGCCGCAGCTTTCCGGACCAGATCTGCGCATGACCCTCGATGCCGGCCCGCGCCTTGCCCCGGGCGAGGTCGCTCCCTCCCGAACCCGGCCGCTGGCGCTCTGGCTGGTCGGCGCGCTGCTGCTTGCCGTGGCTTTGGCGCTGCGCGCGCTGCTGCCGTTCAACGTCGATGTCAGCTGGTGGCTGATCGTCGGCGAGCGCGTGCTCGATGGCCAGCGGCTCTATGTCGACATTCTCGAAACCAATCCGCCGATGGCCGGCAGCGTTTATTTTCTCGGCGTCGCGCTGGCGCGGGCGCTCGATCTCCGGCCGGAAACGGTGACCGACGCGCTGGTGTTCGGGCTGATGGCGGTGTCGCTCGGCGTCACCTGGCGGCTGTTGCGCGGCCGCGCCGCGGCCGGGCCGCTGGCGCTGTGGGCCCTGGCGCTGCTCGGCATCCTGCCGATGTATGATTTCGGCCAGCGCGGGCATCTCGCGCTGATCGCGATGCTGCCGTCGCTGGCGGTGTATATCCGCCGCGCCGACCGCGTGCCGGTGTCGTTGGCGGCGGTGCTGATCGCCGGCCTCAGCGCCGCGATCACCATGAGCTTCAAGCCCTATTTCGCCCTTGCCGCCGGCGCCTGCGTGGTCGCGGCGGCCGTCCACGCGCGGCGCTGGCGGGTGCTGTTCGCGCCCGAGAACGCGGTCGCGGCGGCGCTGGTGGCGATCTATGGCGGCTGGGTCTATCTCGCCTTCCCCGCTTATTTCACCAAGATCTATCCGCTGGTGCGCGATGTCTATCTGTTGCTGACCGCGCCGTTGCTGGCGCTGTTCGTCAGCGCCGCCAGCGCGTTGTGCATCGCCGCGGTGCTGGCGGTTCTGGCGTTGCGGCGCGGCCGCGGGCTCGACGCGGTGCTGGTGGTTTCGCTGGCGGCGGCGCTCGGCTTCGCGGTGGCGTTCTTTGCGCAGGGCAAGGGCTGGGGCTATCACGCCTATCCGATGGTGGCGCTGTCGCTGATGGCGCTGGGCTATGCCATTGCGATGATCGACCGCGCCGCGCCGCGATGGCGGCGCTGGCGAGGCGTCGCCGCCGGCGTGGCGGCCGTGATGTTCATCAATGCCGCCGTCTGGTTCAACGCCAGCGTCGATGTCAGCGCCATCGAGAAGGTCGTGGCCGGGCTGGCGCCGCATCCGAAAATCCTGATGCTGGGCGGCGCCGCCACCCTCGGCCATCCGATGGTGCGGAATCTGCGGGGCCACTGGGTATCGCGTCAGGAGGCGCTGCTGATCCGTGAGATCGTGCGGCGCGCGCGCGAAACCACCCGCTTCGACGCCGCGACCTCGGCCCGGCTCGACAGCTATGTGCAGCGCGAACGTGACGATCTGGTGGAAGATTTTCGCAAGCAGCCGCCAGACGTGGTGCTGGTCGACAATGATCACACCGATTGGGGTGCCTGGGCCGCCGCCGACCCCGAGCTGAGCGCGCTACTGAAGCCCTATGAGCGGGTGCGGACCATCCGCGCCATCGACATCCTGCGCCGGACCACGCCATGAGTCAGACCGAGGCGATCCCGCAGACTTTGCCGCGCGACCGGGCCTTTGGCATCGCCGGGCCGTGGCGCGGCTGGTTGGGGTTGGCGGCGCTGGTCGCCGTGGCGATCGCGCTGCGCCATTGGCTGGCCGCCAACACCGATGTGAGCTGGCTTTTGACCTGCGCCGAGCGCGTCATCGATGGCGGCCGGCTCTATGCCGACATCATCGAGACCAATCCGCCGATGGCGGTGCTGGTCTATATTCCCGGCGTGTTGCTGGCGCGGGCGCTGGGATGCCCCGCCGAGACCGTGACCGATGCGCTGGTGTTCGCCGCCATCCTGGTTTCGCTGGCGGCGACGGCGTCGATCCTGCGGCGATCGGCGGCGCGGCGCGGCGTGCCGGGCTGGCCGCTCGGGCTGCTCGGCTTCTTCGTGCTGGCGATTCTGCCGACGCAGACCTTTGGCCAGCGCGAGCACATCGCGCTGATCGGGCTGCTGCCGATGCTGGCGGTGATCGCGCTGCGGGCGCAGGGCGAAGCGCCGCCGCGCTGGGCGGTCGTCACCGCGGGGCTCGGCGCCGGCGTGGCGCTGGCCTTCAAACCGTATTTTGCGATCGGTCTGGGCTGCGGCCTCGGCGCGCTGGCGGTTCAGGCGCGGGCCTGGCGCGGGCTGGTCGCGCCGGAGAATGTCATCGCCGCGGCCTTCG
Organism: Tardiphaga sp.; assembly: GCA_014377915.1. The sequence continues at coordinate 2,807 of JACMOT010000333.1, read as the reverse complement.
CGGCGCTCTATCTGGTCGGCGTGACCCTGCTGTTTCCGGAATTCTTCAGCATCATCGGGCCGATGGTGCGCGATGTCTATCTGCCGGTCGGCCTGCCGTTCGAAGCGTTGCTCGCCAAGCCGGCGGTGCCGCTATGGGCGATCCTGATCCTGGCGATCCTGGCGCTGCGGCGCCGTGGCGGCATCGACGCCACGCTGCTGCTGCTGCTGGCCAGTTCGGCCGGATTCGCCCTGGCGTTTCTGGCGCAGCGCAAGGGCTGGCCATACCATTCCTATCCCATGCTGGCGCTGGCGCTGCTCGGTCTCGGCCAGGCCCTGCTGTCGCCGGCGCGGCCGGGGGCTGGCCGCGGGCTGCGCATCGGTGCCATCCTGGTGCTGGCGGTCGTCGCCGTCCGCGCCATGCTGTGGTTCGACGTCGCCTTCGATGCGCGACCGCTGCGGCAGGCGGTGTCCCGGCTCGGGCCGCGTCCTGCGATCCTGGCGATCACCGGCGAGCCCGGCATCGGCCATCCTCTGGTGCGTGCGCTCGGCGGCACCTGGGTATCGCGCCAGCAGGGACTATGGATCGCGACCTATCTGGAATTCATGCGCCGCGACGGACCGCTCGGCCCGGCGCGGGACGCCATGCTGGACGCCTATGCGGCGCGCGAACGCGCGATGTTGATCGAGGATATTCGCATCCGGCCGCCGACCGTGGTGCTGGTCGACGATCTCACCGGTGCCGGCGGCGCCTGGCTGCGGGCGCATCCCGACATCGCCGCTCTGCTGGCGGATTTTGTAGCCGTCGAAACCGTCAACAACGTCGCAATTCTGGCGCGGCGCTGATCCCCATCAACGCGGCTCGATTCCGTCACGGATGGCGCGAAAGCGCGGGAAAGCCTTCGTCCATTCCTCGCGCGGCGCGCTGCCGATGATGCGCATCGCCATGTTGCCGCTGCCGAAACGCAGCCATTGCACCACGCTGACCGGGGTATTGTCCTTGCCGCTGGTGGCTTCGAGCCGGGTCTCGTAGCCGGGCAGACCTTCGATCCGCACCGGCTCCGACATGGTGATGCGGCCCTCGCGCAGACCCGGGATCTGGGTCGCAGCCTGCTGGGCGAAACGGCCGCGATCGCTGGCCTTGTCGGGCGCCGAGCCGATCGTGCCGACCACCACGAACGGGTTGGCCTCGATCCTGGCTTCGTCCGTGGCATCCGCCAGCAGCAGGGCGCCGCCCGGTGACAGCGTCCGCACGGTCTTGAAGCCGCTCATTTCCGTGACCTTGAACGGCAGCAGGCCGAGCTGCTCGTCGAGCGGTACTTCCTTGCGCACCACGGTCGAGGCGAACATCTGTCGCACGGCGTCGTCGGTATAAATGCGCATCGCGTTTTCGGGGACCTGCACCGCGATATAGCCGGTAAAGCTGCCACCAGCCACGATCATCGAATAGCGCCGGAGAATGCCGGAGGCATCGCGGGCATTCTCGACGGTGTAATAGGCGGTGCCGGCGGCGGTCTCGAGGCCTTCCGGCTTCAGCGTCATGCCGGCCGGGTTGGATTTGAAGGCGGTCTCGACCTCGCCGAAGGCGGCGGGCGCCAGCTCGGTGATCAGCACCTTGACGCCATGGTCCGATGTTTCGAAGCCGGTGAAGGTCTTGGCCGGAACGAGGCCGACCAGCGGCGCGAGTCCCACCCGGACGCCCGGCGGATAGGCCGGATCGGCCGCTAGCGCCGGGGTGGCCCCGACGGTGAACAACACAACGGCGAACAGGGAAGCAATGTGTTTCATGAAAAATCTACTGGGTTGGCAGAATGGCTGACCGGGGGTCGGGTGCGGTGCGCGGGTGCCGGGAGCCGACAGCCAAACGTCGCCCTGATCATGCAACAGATCAAGTGCCAAATCTGTTCCGGAACACAGCCGCGCCGAAACGACGCGTGGCAAGTGCCGCGAGGGGTTTCGGCCAATATTAATTTGCAGCTTCGTCCGTGTTTTCATGGGCCTGGGACGCATGCGATGCCTTGCGGCACCCACCCCCCCTCCTATATGAGGCCTACCGGTCGCAATATCGCGAGCAATTGATTTATTGGGGGTTTGGATTGGTGCGCCGTCAGGGCCCAGCCAACCTGCCGCAAAAAGAAGGGTATGAGGACCATGGGAAAGGTCATTGGAATCGATCTCGGGACCACGAATTCGTGCGTCGCCGTCATGGATGGCAAATCGCCTAAAGTCATCGAGAACGCCGAAGGCATGCGGACGACGCCATCCATCGTCGCCTTCAGCGACGACGGCGAACGTCTCGTCGGCCAGCCGGCCAAGCGCCAGGCGGTGACCAATCCCGAGCGCACCTTCTTCGCGGTGAAGCGCCTCGTCGGCCGTCGCTATGACGATCCGATGGTGGAGAAGGACACGAAGCTTGTCCCCTACAAGATCGTCAAGGGCTCCAATGGCGACGCCTGGGTCGAGGCTGACGCCAAGGCCTATTCGCCCTCGCAGGTCTCCGCCTTCATCCTGCAGAAGATGAAAGAAACCGCCGAAGCCCATCTCGGCGCCAAGGTCGACCAGGCCGTCATCACGGTGCCTGCCTACTTCAACGACGCCCAGCGCCAGGCCACCAAGGACGCCGGCAAGATCGCCGGCCTCGAAGTGCTGCGCATCATCAACGAGCCGACCGCGGCTGCTTTGGCCTATGGCCTCGACAAGTCGAAGAGCGGCACCATCGCGGTGTACGATCTCGGCGGCGGCACCTTCGCCGTTTCGATCCTCCAGATCGGCGACGGCGTGGTCGAAGTGGAGTCGGCCAACGGCGGTAAGGTCTTGGGCGGGGAAGGT
>JACMOT010000038.1 GCA_014377915.1 Tardiphaga sp. | reverse complement strand
TGAGCATCGTCACCATCGGCGTCGGCGTCGCGGCGTAGTAGGTGATCTCGAAGCCGGCCTTGGTGAGCATGCTAGCTTTCCACCTTTGCGTCGGCACCGGCCGAGACCACATTAATACTGACATCCATGCCGAGGAAGGCATCCGCCGAACCGAGATAGCTGCCGTGCAGCGGGATCGCCTGGCGCGGATCGCGCGCCACCGCGACGCGAATGAGATCGCGGCTGCCGACAATGCCGTTGGTCGGATCGAACTCGATCCAGCCCGCGGCGGGAAGATAGACCTGCACCCAGGCGTGGGTCGAACCGCCGCCGACATAGCCGCGCTGGCGGTCGCCATGGAGAAACAAATACCCGGACACGAAGCGCGCGGCGATGCCGAGCCGGCGCAGCGCCTCGATCATGAACAGCGCGAAGTCGCGGCAGGTCCCGGAACGGGTCTGCAGCGTATCGAGCGGATGCTGGGTGCCATGCTCGTGGCGCTTGCGATAAGTAAACTGCTGGCGAATGCCGTGGGTCATGCCGCTGAGAATCTTGAAGGTCGGCGTCGGGCCTTCGGGATCGAGAAACTCGCGCGCCCAATACGCCAGTTCGCCATCGGGATCGCCATATTGCGGGCGGATGAATTCCTGCAGGTCAGGCAACTCGTCGGCACTATAGAGGAACGGATAAAAATATGCCTTGTCGTCCGGCGTCAGCGCGAACTCATCCGACGGCATCTGCTCGACCGTGGCGGTCGCATCAAAGGTCAGCGCGCGGGCACGCTCGTCGAATGTGGCGATGGCAACGGAATTTCCGAACACGTCATGGATGTAGCGCAGCGACATCGGCCGCGGCGTGATCTCGAGCTTGCCGGCGAGCATGCGCAAATCATGGCCGTCGCGCGGGCGCAGCATGATGCGGTGTTCGCCGAAAGCCACTGGCTGCGAATAGCGGTAGACGGTCTTGTGGTTGATGGTGAGCAGAGGCATCTTCAGATCATTCATGTCGTAACTTTGTACATGCAAATCTATACCGGTCGCGGCCAATTCACAGGCTGGAATGCTGCCTCGTTAGGCAATGATGGAGGAAAACCGCTTTGACGCGCGCGCGCGACACTTCATTACGCCTTGGAACCGGGGATGTTCCCCCGGTATTGGAACATCGCACCACCGGACGATCGCCCTTCCTGCTGACCTGCGACCATTATGGCCGGCTGATTCCCGAATTGCTGGGCGACCTCGGCCTCCCCGAGCACGAACGCCGGCGACATATCGGCTGGGACATCGGCATTGCCGGCGTCGCCGAGCAGATGTCGGCCGCGCTCGATGCGCATCTGGTGGCGCAGCGCTATTCGCGGCTGGTGATCGACTGCACCCGCCCGCCGCAGGCGGCGAGCTCGACCCCTGTCATCAGCGAGACCACCACCGTGCCCGGCAATGATGGGCTGTCGCACGAGGCCGCGGCGAGCCGCCGCGCGCTGATCTTCGATCCCTACCACCAGCGCATCGACGCGGTGATCGACGCGCGGGCCCGCGCCGGCCAGCCGACGGTGCTGGTGTCGCTGCACAGTTTTACCCCGGTCTATGCCGGGATCGCGCGGCCCTGGCACATCGGCACGCTGTATCAGCGCGACACCCATCTGCCGCCATTGCTACTAGAAGCGCTGCGCGCCGAGCCCGGTCTGGTGGTGGGCGACAACGAGCCCTATGCGGTGTCGGACGACACCGACTACACGATCCCGATGCATGGCGAGAAGCGCGGACTGATGAACACCGGCATCGAGATCCGCCAGGACCTGATCTCCGACCCCGCCGGCGAGACGCAATGGGCGGAGCGGCTGACGCGGGCGTTTCGCGCGATCGAGGCGACGCTGAAGGCGCGGGGATTAATCTAGCGCGGCGCGCCTGTTTTCTTCCCCTCTCCCACTGGCGAAGCGAAGCTTCGCTGGGCGGGAGAGGGAAAGAACTCACCGCGCCCTTGTCAGCGCCAGCCAGACGCCGCCGCCGATCATGAAGCCGCCGGAAGCGCGCGACAGCAGCCGGGTGCGCCGCGCCGAAAAGAATTTTCGCGCCCGGCCGGCCAGCAGCGCGTAGACCGCGTCGGTCACGCCGGCGATCGCCATGAAGGTCAGGCCGAGGATCGCCACCTGCGGAAAGTGGTCCTTTTCCATGTCGACGAATTGCGGAATGAAGGCGCCAAAAAACACCAGCACCTTCGGATTGCTGAGCAGCACCACAAAACCCTGCAGGAAGAAGCCGCCGCGCGGCGGCACGGCCTCGGCGTCCAGCCCCTCGATCGGCGCGCGGATCAGTCTGATGCCAAGCCAGACCAGATAGGCGGCGCCGGCGAAACGCACCCAGTCGAACCAGTAGCCCATGGTGACCATCAGCGGGGCAAGACCGGGCGCGACGGTGCCGATCACGATCGCCAGCCCCAATTGCGTGCCGGCAATGGTGGTCAGCGCGGCGCGGGTGCCGTAACGCAGCCCGCTGGCGATCACCAGCGTGACGTTGGGCCCTGGAATCAGCGCCAGCACGACGCAGGCGGCGACAAAAGCGAGATAGACCTGAAGCGACATCGACATGCCCTCGTGCTGTATCAGCCCGCAGTAATGCACGGCCTCGCGCGCAGGGGAAGACACTGCGCGGCGAGCGTCCATCCGGCTATCTCCACTCGCCATGACACGGGATGTTTTCTCAAGGCATTGGCACATCCGAACACTTTTGGTATGATGAACGTCATAAAATGTGAGGAAGATGCCATGACCGACACCCCTGCTCCGACCCGATACGACGTCGTCACACCCGAGTTGATGGCGTCGATGTCAGGGCTCGATTTCGTGCGAAAGATCTTTGCCGGCGAATTGCCCGAGCCGCCGATCATGGAGAATGGGGCGCCGTTCGACTGCACCGCCGAGCCCGGCGCCGTGGTGTTTCACAGTGTGCCCGGTTTCCGGCACTATAATCCGATCGGGTCGGTGCATGGCGGTTACGCCGCCATCCTGCTGGATTCGGCGATGGGACTTTGCGTTCACACCATGCTGCCACCGGGCAGAGGCTACACCACGCTGGAGTTCAAGATCAGCTTCATTCGCGGCATGACGAAGGATTCCGGCACCGTCCGCACCGAGGGCAAGATTTTTAACGTCGGTCGCCGGGCCGCCACCGCCGAAGCGCGAATTACCGATTCGAGCGGACGGCTGCTGGCCCATGCCACCACGACCTGTCTGATTTTCGAAATCCCGACAGACGCCTGAAATCTGTAGCGCAGATGAGCCTGGCGACATCCGGGCCTGGCCCATCCGCGATGAACTCCGCCCCGGACGCCGCAAGCCCTGATGCCGGCTACTTCAAAAAAAAGCCCCCTCCTTGCGGAGAGGGCTTTTCAACGTCACGGCGCCGAAGACTAGTCTTCGTTGCCGCCTTCCTGGCGGCTGGCTTCGAACAGGAACCAGGTCCGGCGTTCGGTCTCGTCGATCCAGTTTTCCAGAAGACCGGCGGTGGCCGAATCCTTGAGATCATCGACGATCTCGTGCGCCTTGCGCATCGCGGCGGCGATATGCTTGTTGTCATTCATCAATTCGCGCAGCATCTCGCGCGGCGGCACGTAGGCCTCGTCATTGTCCTTGATAGTCTGCAGCTTCGCAATCTGGCCGATCGAACGCAGCGTGGTGCCGCCGACCTTGCGAACGCGCTCCGCCATGTCGTCGGTCGTCGCGAAAATCTGCTCGGACTGTTCGTCGAGCAGCAAATGATAGTCGCGAAAATGCCGGCCGCTCATGTGCCAGTGGAAGTTCTTGGTCTTGAGATACAGCGCGAACGTATCGGCCAGCAGCACGTTCAGCGTTTTTGAGATCTTGTCGGTGGCGTCCCGCGGCAGATCCGAGGGGGTATCGAGATCGGCGGCGACTTTAGAGGCGGTCTTGGTTGGGGACACGGCAGGTTACCTTCCTGAGGACGGATCGCTGTAATTTCAGACAGGCGGGGCGTCGCGACGAGGTGGTTCGAGGCGATGACCGGTGCTGCTAAAATGGCTGCAAATCCTGAAAACGAGGTCTTGCGGGTGAAAGGCGGTTTCCAACGCACCTGAAAACGCTCTAGACCCATAATGCTTCACGACTGCACCGGTTCCCGCGGCGGAACAAAGAAAAGCCAGGCCAAACCATGGACGACTGGATCGATTATTACGATTCAACCCACACGATCTACGCCAGCAAGCTGCATCGCGACGTGCATTTTCAGGAGATCGCCGGCGACATCATCGGCTATGTCGCCTCTCCCGACGCCGTCGTGCTGGATTATGCCTGCGGGGAGGCGCTGTCGGCAGCCATGGTGGCGGCGGCGTGCGGCAAGCTGATCCTGGCCGAGCCGGCGCCTGGCGTACGCGGGCGGCTGATCGCCCGCTTCGCGCCGATCACCAAGATCCGGGTTCGGTCGCTCGACGATCTGCGCCATATGGAGGAACAGTCGATCGATCTCGCGATCATGAACTCGGTGGCACAATATATGACGCCGGCCGAGCTCGACGGCGGCTTCGCCGTGATCAAGCGGCTGCTGCGGCCAGGCGGCAAGCTGGTGGTCGGCGACATTCTGCAGCCCGATGTCGGCATGGGGCGCGATGTCGCGGCGCTGATGCGACTGGCCGGCAAGCATGGGTTCATCAAGGACGCCGTGTGGGGGCTGGTGCGCACCGCTTTGTCCGACTACCGGCAGTTGCGGACCAGGATCGGCCTGCAGCGCTACAGCGAGACCGAGATGCTGGCCAAACTCGCGGCGGCCGGCTTCAGCGCCTCGCGGGCGCCGGTCAATATCGGCCACAACCGCTGGCGGATGACATTCATCGCCCGTCACGCCTTCTGAGCCAACCGACGGTTAGGGATAATGCACGGCGACGCTGGATCACCGGTCCGTGATCGGTGAAACTGCCTACGGCCCGGTGGCGGAATGTTTACGCGGGGGGCAGTGCATCGCTCTTTGATCCTGGTTCAAATCCAGGCCGGGCCTCCAGCCTCGTTACCGAGGCGTCAGACCACCTTGTCGCAGACCAGACGGCATCCGATCGGCATCCACGGCTCCATATCCGCCATCGCGGACTTGATGACCGTGTCGAGCAGCCCCGGAAACCGGGCTGCGAGATCATCGCGCCGCAAGGTGATGTAGCGCGCGGTGCCCTTGACCCGGGTCATCACCAGCCCAGCCTCGCGCAGCCGCGCAAAATGATAGGCCAGATTGGATTTTCCGCTGAAGCCGGTGAAGTCGCCGCAGCGCAGGTCGGCGGCCGACTGATCGTGCCCGGCCAGGCTGCAGACAATGGCCAGCCGGGTCGGATCGCTGAGGCAATCCAGCACCAGCGGCAGTTGAATCTGGTCGCGCGCGGGATGGGCGGGGGTTCGGGACATCGGAAACAGATAGACCGAAGAGACGTGATGTTCAATGACTGTTGAACATTGACAAAGCCCAGCCCCCTGATTAGTTCAACGAATATTGAACAACGAGAGCGCGGCATGAGTATTTTCTGGTTGGCCGTGGCCGCCTTTTCGATCGGCACCGAGGCCTTTGTCATCGCCGGCCTGTTGCCGGTGATCGCCGCCGACGTCCACATCTCGCTGGCCGCGACCGGCCAGCTGGTCACCGTCTATGCCCTGACCTACGCAATAGGCTCGCCGATCCTGGCGGTGGTGTTCAACGACTTCGACCGCAAAATCGTGCTGACGCTGGCGCTGTGCACCTTCATCGTCGGCAACCTGATTGCCGCGAATGCCGGCGGCTTCACTTCGCTGATGCTGTCGCGAATGCTGATGGCGCTCGGCGCCGGCCTGTGCATGCCGACAGCCAACGCCGTCGCCGTGGCGATGGCCAGCCCCGAACGCCGCGGCCGCGCCATTGCGCTGGTCACGTCGGGCCTCACGGTTGCGACCGTGCTCGGCGTGCCGATCGGCACCCTGATCGGCGCGCATTTCGGCTGGCGTTCGGCATTTGTCCTGGTTGCGATCCTGGGCACCCTGGCATTGGCCGGCCTGCAATTCGGACTGCCACGCGGTCTGCCGCGCACCACGGCAACGCTGGCGCAGCGCTTCGCGATCGCCCGCCATGGCGGCGTGCTGCAGGCGCTGGGTACCACCGTATTGTGGGCGGCCGGCGCCATCGGGGCCTTTACCTATTTGGCCGTTCCGCTGCATGCGCTCGGATTCAGCACCACGCAAATCAGCCTCGCTTTGCTGCTGTCAGGCGCTGGCGCAGCCACTGGCAATTTGCTGGGCGGCGCGCTGGTCGATCGGCTGGGATCGTTGCGCACCGCCACCAGCGCGCTGATGATCGTGATTGCGACGCTGGTGGCGCAGTCGCTGGCCCTGAAATACGCGACGCCGCCCTTCGCCGCCGCGCTGTTTCTGGCGATGATGTTCGCGCAGAGCATCGCCGGCTGGATGTTCTATCCCGCGCAGGTCAATACCCTGCTGCATCTGGCGCCGGACGCGCCGATGATCGCGCTGTCGCTGAACGCCTCGGCGATGTATCTGGGGATCGCGATCGGTGGCGCCGCCGGCGGGGTGGTGGTCGCTTCGCTGCCGGCCAGCGACATCGGCTGGATCGGCGCCATCAGCGTCGGCGCGGCGCTGCTGCTGCATCTGTTCCGGGAGCGCCGGCAAAAGCTCCGATTGGCGCCACTTGCCGGTTGATCGCGACTTTAAATGCCTTCCCCGCCCGGCTAAACTGGTCTAAAGACAGCCGCGCGCGCGGATCGGCCTTCAGGGTCGCTCCAGCGCCCGGGCTCAAGGGACGCGCAGCACGCGCGCCCTTTTTTTGTGCCGATTTGCCACCCAATCGTGAGATATAATGCCGAAACGCACTGACATATCCACCATCCTGATCATCGGCGCCGGTCCCATCGTGATCGGCCAGGCGTGCGAATTCGATTATTCGGGCACCCAGGCGGTCAAGACGCTGAAGGAAGAGGGCTACCGGATCGTCCTCGTCAATTCCAATCCGGCCACCATCATGACCGACCCGGATCTGGCGGACGCGACCTACATCGAGCCGATCACGCCGGAAATCGTCGCCAAGATCATCGAAAAGGAGCGCGGCGACCGCTCCAAGGGTTTTGCCCTTTTGCCGACGATGGGCGGCCAGACCGCACTGAACTGCGCGCTGTCGCTGCGCAAGCAGGGCACGCTGGAGAAATTCGACGTCGAGATGATCGGCGCCACGGCGGACGCGATCGACAAGGCCGAGGACCGCCAGCGGTTTCGCGAGGCGATGACCAAGATCGGCCTGGAGACGCCGCGTTCGGTCCAGGTGAAGAACCTGCCGGACGCCCTGCGCGCGCTCGATGTGATCGACTTCCCGGCGCTGATCCGCCCGTCCTTCACCATGGGCGGCACCGGCGGCGGCATCGCCTACACCAAGGCCGAATTCATCGAGATCGTCGAGCGCGGCATCGACGCCTCGCCGACCTCCGAAGTGCTGATCGAGGAATCCGTGCTCGGCTGGAAAGAGTTCGAGATGGAGGTGGTGCGCGACAAGAACGACAAATGCATCATCGTCTGCTCGATCGAGAACAACGACCCGATGGG
>JACMOT010000332.1 GCA_014377915.1 Tardiphaga sp. | reverse complement strand
TTCGCACGGTCTCGCCGCGCGCGGTCATCTGCGCCACGCGGGCTTCCACCCGGTTCAGCAGCGCGCTTTCGTTGACGCGCAGCTCGACCGCCGCGTCGAGCTTCAGTCCCTTGGACTTCAGCAGACTGTCGAGCGCCTCGGCCTGCGGCACGGTGCGCGGAAATCCATCGAGGATAAAGCCGTTGGCGGCATCGGGAAGCTCGATGCGGTCGGAAATGATCCCGATGACGATCTCGTCCGGCACCAGGCCGCCCGAGGCCATGATGTCCTTGGCCTTGAGCCCGACCTCGGTCTCGGCGGCCACAGCGGCGCGCAACATGTCGCCGGTCGAGAGTTGAACAATGTGATGACGCTCTACCAGCCGATGCGCCTGTGTTCCCTTGCCCGCCCCCGGCGGCCCGAGAAGAATCAACCTCATTTGCGCCGGCCCCTCAGCTTCGATTTCCGGATCAGGCCCTCATACTGGTGCGCCAGCAGATAGCCCTGCACCTGCGCTACCGTGTCCATGGTGACGCTGACCACGATCAACAGCGACGTGCCGCCGAAGTAGAACGGCACCGAGGCATAGGAGATCAGGATTTCCGGGATCAGGCAGACGATCGCCAGATAGGCCGCGCCGAGCACCGTGATGCGCGACAGCACGAAGTCGATATATTCGGCGGCCCGCTCACCCGGACGGATGCCCGGGATGAAGCCGCCATGCTTCTTCAGATTGTCCGCGGTCTCGGTCGGGTTGAACACGATCGCGGTGTAGAAGAACGCGAAGAACACGATCAGCGACACGTACATGATCAGGAACAGCGGGCGGCCATGGCCGAGCTGCGTCGTCAACCACTGAAACCACTCCGGCCCCTTGCCGGCATTGAAGCTGGCGACGGTCGCCGGCAGCAGCAGCAGGGAGGACGCGAAGATCGGGGGAATCACGCCCGAAGTATTCAGCTTGAGCGGCAGATGCGAGGACTGGCCCTCGAACATCTTGTTGCCGACCTGGCGCTTCGGATACTGGATCAGCAATCGGCGCTGTGCCCGCTCGACGAACACGATGAACGCGATCACGACCACAGCCATGATGATCACCAGCAGGATCAGGCCGGTCGACAAAGCACCCTGCCGTCCCAATTCGAGCATGTTGGCGATCGCCGAAGGCAGTTCAGCGACGATGCCGGCCAGGATGATCAGCGAAATGCCGTTGCCGATGCCGCGCGAGGTGATCTGCTCGCCCAGCCACATCAGGAACATGGTGCCGCCGGTCAGCGTCACCGAAGTCGAGATCAGGAAGAACATGCCGGGTTCGCTGACGACATTGCCGGCGCCCTGCAGCCCTACGGCGATGCCATAGGACTGGAAAGCGGCCAGGATCACGGTCAGGTAACGGGTGTACTGGTTGAGCGCCTTGCGGCCGGATTCGCCCTCTTTCTTGAGGGCCTCGAGCTGCGGGGACACGGTGGTGAGCAACTGGATGATGATCGATGCCGAGATGTACGGCATGATGTTGAGCGCAAAAATCGCCATGCGATTGATGCCGCCGCCCGCGAACATGTTGAACATGCCGAGGATGCCGCCGGCCTGCGACTTGAACACCGCCTCCCAGGCCGCGGGGTCGATGCCCGGCAGCGGGATGTAGGTGCCGAACCGATAGACCAGAAGCGCCCCCAGCGTGAACCAGATGCGCTTCTTCAGTTCATCGGCCTTGCCGAGTGCCGAAAAGTTTAGATTGGCGGCAAGCTGTTCTGCTGCTGAGGCCATAGTGTCTTTCTCCCGCGCCCCTCGCGCCAAGGTGCCCCGACAAGCGGGGCACTCAGCAGACGCCGGACATTAAATGGTGCTCGGCATTGATAAATTCTACCGCCGCATCGTGCAAGTCGCCTGCGCGAGCAGGCGATGACGCAGATGTTAAGCGGCCTCGCCTTCGGCCTTCTTCGGCTTCGGGTTGAGGATCTTCACGGTGCCGCCAGCCTTCTCGATCGCCTCGATGGCGGTCTTCGACGCGCCATGGACCTCGATGTTCAGCTTGGCGGTGATCCCGCCACGGCCGAGCAGGCGCAGGCCGTCCTTGACGCGGCGGATGACGCCGGTCTTGACCAGCGATTCCGCGGTGACCACGGCGCTGGCATCCACCAGCTTGGCGGTGACAGCCTCCTGGAGACGATCCAGATTGATCTCGGTGAAGTCGAGACGGAAGATGTTGTTGAAGCCGCGCTTCGGCAGACGACGATGCAACGGCATCTGGCCGCCCTCGAAGCCCTTGATACGCACGCCTGAACGCGCAGTCTGGCCCTTGCCGCCGCGGCCGGACGTCTTGCCCTTGCCGGAGCCGATGCCACGGCCGACGCGCATCCGCTTTTTGCGGGAGCCGGCGTTATCGGCGATATCGCTGAGCTTCATCGTTCTCTTCCCTCTGTCGAGCCGCCGTCCTGAGGCATCGGTAAACCGGCCTCCAAGGTACGACGGTTGTCACCTGGCACAGCCGACCCGCGGCTGCCTTGAGGTGACGTGAGCTTACTTATCCTCGACCACGCGGACGAGGTGCTGAACCTTGGCGATCATGCCGCGAACCGAAGGAGTATCTTCCAATTCGGTGACGCGACCGATCTTATTGAGCTTCATGCCGATCAGGGTCGCGCGCTGCGAGTGGTGGCGGCGGATTGCGCTGCCGATCTGCTCGACCTTGATCATCTTTGCGGCGGTTGCCATCGTGGTAACTCCAAAAGTGCCTTTAAGAGGCATGATCTTATCGGAAAACCGGAAAACCACTTTTCCGGATCATGCCTTGTTACTCGGCGACCACTTCAGCGTCACCGCCGACGCGGCGCGACTGCAGGGTGGACACCTTGATGTTGCGGCGCGCGGCGACCGAACGCGGCGAATCCTGATGCTTCAGCGCGTCAAACGTGGCGCGAACCATGTTGTAGGGATTCGACGAACCGATCGACTTGGCCACAACGTCCTGGACGCCCAGGCTTTCAAACACGGCGCGCATCGGGCCGCCGGCGATGATACCGGTACCGGCTGGTGCCGCACGCAGATAGACGCGGCCCGCACCATGGCGACCAGCGATATCGTGATGCAACGTACGACCTTCGCGCAACGCGACGCGCGTCAGATTGCGCTTGGCCGACTCGGTGGCCTTGCGGATCGCTTCGGGAACTTCACGGGCCTTGCCGTGACCGAAACCGACCCTGCCCTTTTGATCGCCGATGACGACCAGCGCAGCAAAGCCGAAGCGCTTGCCACCCTTGACGACCTTGGCCACCCGGTTGATGTGGACGAGCTTGTCGACGAATTCACTGTCGCGCTCTTCCCGGCCACCCCTGTGGCCACCACCGCGCTCGCGTTCACCTGCCATGGTGTTTTCCAATCCTTGAGAGGCTTTCGCCCCAATCCTGTGTCCGTTCAATCAATGAAAGCATCGTCGCTTAGAAGCTGAGGCCGCTTTCGCGGGCCGCATCAGCAAGCGCCTTGACGCGACCATGGTAGAGATAGCCACCACGATCGAAGATAACTTCCTTGACGCCATTCTTGACCGCGCGTTCCGCCAGCAGCTTGCCGACGGCCTTCGCCGCATCGACGTCCGCGCCGGTCTTGCTGGTTTCGCGCATCGCCTTTTCCAGCGACGACGCCGAAGCAAGCGTCTCGCCCTTCAGATCGTCGATGACCTGGGCGTAGATGTGCTTCGACGAGCGGAAGACCGACAGCCGCGGACGACCATTCGCGGTCCTGCGCAGAGAGAGCCTTACGCGCTGCTTGCGCCGGGCATTCGTAATCTTGAGTTTCGACATGACCGGCTCCGTTACTTCTTCTTGCCTTCCTTGCGGAAGATAAACTCGTCGGAATATCTGACGCCCTTGCCCTTGTAGGGCTCCGGCGGACGGTAGCTGCGGATTTCCGCGGCCACCTGACCAACGCGCTGCGAATCGTTTCCGGAGATGAAGATCTCAGTCGGCTTCGGCACCGTGATCAAGATCCCCTCCGGGATGTCGTAAACGACATCGTGGCTGTAGCCGA
>JACMOT010000331.1 GCA_014377915.1 Tardiphaga sp. | reverse complement strand
GCCAGGCCCCCGCCCTGCCGGAGGAACGCGCTTGCGCGCGCCCGCCGGAGGCCTGCAACGCCGCCAATACGCCCGGCGGGATTGCCGCCTGCGCGGCGGCGAGGATGATTTCATCGAGCGCGCGACCGGGATACGGCGCCGGCTCGTCCTCCGGCGCACGATCGCCCGACGGGTCGTCGGGCTCGGGCGGCGGCTCGGCCGGTTGCGGTTCCTGTCGCTCGGGAAGAATTCGCGCGCGCGGGGCCAGCACCAGACGTGCCGCCAGCGCGACGTCGTCCTGCCCGAGATGCGCATGACCGGCCAGCACCGCGCTGGCGCGGGCGACGCGCAGCGCCAGTAACACCGCGCGCAGCGAAACGATGCCGAGCGCGGCGGCGGCGGCGCACAGCGCCTCGATTTGCGCATCGCTCCCCCGCGGCGATGCGAGCCGCGCTTGCGCCGCTGCGATATCATTCGCATCGATGGCGAATTCGACGGTGTCGCCCCACGCGACATCGTCGAGATCGACATGCAATGCCAGCCGGTCGCACAGTGCTTCCGCGGCGCCTTCGTCCTCGAGGCCCTCGTCGAGCGCCACGACGCCGAACCGCGCCGGCAGACGCAGGGACAGGGCGTCGCGCTCGACCAGGCATTCACCCGAATCCATCGCGGCCGTGACATGCGCCACGGTTGCCGGCGACATGCGCTCCGCCATCGCCAGCAGCAACACGCCGCCATCGGCCTCGGCCAGCACTCCGCGCTCGGCCACCGGCCGGCCGGCGCGCAGCGTGGCGTCGAGATCCAAGCCGCCGAGCAGCCGACCATCGGCAATTGCCACGTGCAGGTGTTTCAGCGGAGGCATTGCCGGCAGCGCCGCGCGCAGCAGCGCCAGAAAGCGCTCGCGGACCGGTCCGGCGCGGGCGCGCAGCAGCAGGCCGGTGCCGGCGGGATCGACGGCGAACAATCGCGCCGCGACCATGGCATCGGCCCAGCGCGCCGCGCTCATCCGAAAATCTCAGCAACGGCGCGATCAACGCGGACACTGGAGCCGGCGTCGTCGAACGGATTGCGGCGCAGCCGATGCCGAAGCGCCGACGGCGCGATGCGCTTCAGATGCGCGTCGGTGACATCGCTGGCGCCCTCCAAAGCGGCGAGTGCGCGCGCCGCGCGCATCAGCGTGAGTTCACCGCGCAACCCGTCCGTCCCAAGCGTCATACACAAAGTCGCCGCGCGTTCCAGCGCCGCGTCGGACACCGCCACCGAGGGCGAGCGTTCGCGCGCGACGACAATTTTCTTGCGCAGTTTAGTCTCCTCCTTCGCCCAGCTCGCAATAAACGCCGCGCCGTCGCGCTCGAAAGCATCGCGGCGGCGCACCACCTCGATGCGGTCCTTGAGATTGTCGGGCGTCTTCACCTCCACCGACAGGCCAAAGCGATCGAGCAGTTGCGGGCGTAGCTCGCCTTCCTCCGGATTGCCGGTGCCGACCAGGACAAAACGCGCGGGATGGCGGATGCTCAAGCCTTCGCGTTCGACGACGTTCTCGCCGGAGGCCGCGACGTCGAGCAAGAGATCTACGAGGTGATCCTCCAGCAGATTGGCTTCGTCGATATAGAGGAAGCCGCGATGCGCGCGCGCCAGCAGGCCAGGCTCGAACGCCTTCTCGCCCCTGGCGAGCGCGCGTTCCAGATCGAGCGCGCCGACGACGCGGTCCTCGGTGGCGCCGAGCGGCAGGTCGACGACGGGCACAGGGACCTGCGCGATCTTCAGTGGACCTCTTGCGGCCAGCGCGCGGCTCTCGTCGGAGAATTCCTCCGGCCGCTCCGGATCGCAATTGTAGCGCGAGCCGGCGACCACCTTCATCTTCGGCAGCAGCGCCGCCAGCGCACGCACGGCGGTGGATTTTCCGGCGCCACGATCGCCGAAGGCCAGCACGCCGCCAACCTTGGGATCGACGGCTGCGATCAGCAGCGCCAGTTTCATCTCGTCCTGTCCGACGATCGCCGAAAACGGAAACACTGACGCCATGCGAAATCCTACATTGTCATGGTTCGGGGCGGCTGCGTTCGATGATCTCGCCGGCGCCCTTGTGCAGCAAATCGAGCCCGACGGCGCGACCGAGTTCGCGCGGCCGGTCCGCCGGGCCCGAGCGCGTCACTTCGATGAAATGACCGCCCGCCTCGTCGAGCACCGAGGCGGTCATCGACATGTCGTGACCGCTGATGATCGAATAGGCCGCGATCGGCGAATTGCAGTGGCCGTTCAGCACCCAGAGCACTTCGCGTTCGGCGTCGCAGCACAGCCGTGCGGCGGGATCGTCGATCAGCGACAGATAGCGCCGCGTCGCCCAGTCCGACGCCGCGCATTCCACCGCGACGATGCCCTGCCCGGCGGCCGGCAGCATCTCCTCGATCGAGAAATCATGGGCAATGCGGTGCGCCAGCCCGACGCGCTCGAGGCCGGAGCGCGCCATGATCAGCGCATCGGCCGGACCGACCTCGCCGCCGCCCGGCAGCCGCTGCATCTCGCGGCCGTCGAGTTTGCGCACCCGGGTGTCGGCGGCGCCGCGGAAGTGAATCACTTCGATCGCCGGAAACAGCCGCCGCGCATAGGCGGGGCGCCGCACGGCGTTGGTGCCGATCTTGAAGCCTTCGCCACGCGTACGCCGCAGATCTTCCAACGTCACGCCATCGCGCAGCACCAGCGCGTCGGTCGGCGGATCGCGCACCAGCGCCGCGCCGATCACCAGGCCGGGCGTATCTTCATTGCCGGGCATGTCCTTCAGCGAATGCATCGCGGCCTGCAGCGTGCCGGCCCGCACCGCGGCGCGGATCTCGCCGACAAAGGCGCCACCCTTGCCGCCATGGCGTAGCAGGTTGCTGGTCTGGTCGCGGTCACCCACCGGGTCGAACTTGACGATCTCGACATCGAGCTCTGGCGCCACCACCAACAGCCGCCGCGCGATCTCTTCGGTCTGCGCTAGCGCCATCGTGCTCTTTCGCGTGCCGATACGCATAGAAACTGTCACCAAGCACGCTCCATCCCCGTCGACCGCGCAATTGACGCGGAACCTGTTGCCAGGAGATTAAAGCCAGCCGGCAACGGAATGCAAACGGATGCTCTTATTTCCCGCGGATCACCGGGCCCGCCTTCACAGTCAGGATGAATCAGCTTCTATCCCGCGGCGCGCAATGGTAGTCAGGAAAGCCGGCTGGTTCGCCGGTGATCGATGGCTGGAATGAGGACGCGCGTGAGTGCTGAAGTCCTGATCGGCGATGGCGAAGGCGCGCATCTGGTGCCACACCCGCTGCGTGCGGCGGTGCTCGGCGAGGTCCATGCGCGGCCCTTTACTGCCATCGAGGTGCCCTGCCGGATCATTCATTTTGCCTTCGACACCACCGGCCCCCTGGCCCAGGCCGACCGCGCCAATCTGGTGGTGTTCTGCGTGGCCCGCGGCCTGCCGCCGCCCGGCCCCAGCGAGAAGCACCACCGCGTGCCGTTCGGCAGCATTACGCTACGCTGGGAACAGCATTCCGAGTTCACCACCTATACTTGGGAGATGCGCTCGCCGCCCGGCGGTAGCCCGTTTCACCCCGACGCGGCCTCCCTGGCATCGCCGATGAGGCTGGTGCCGCAGCCCGGACCGCTGCTGGTGGCGATCGACTTGCACGCAATGGCCGAAGACGGCGAGCGCACTGCGCCGGAGCTGTTATTCGACCGCGCCAGCCTGGCGGTGGCGGAAAATTCCGACGGCGCCGCGATCTATGCCACCGACTTCCAGACGGGGCCGTCGGGGTTCGTCCGCATCCTGCTGATCGATCGCGGCATGCCGGCCGAACGCGCCGGGGCGCTCGCGCAGCGCGTCATCGAACTGGAAACCTACCGAACCCTGGCGCTGCTCGGCCTGCCCGAGGCGCAGCGGCTGGCGCCCTCGATCGCTGCCAGCGAGCAGCGGCTGGCGGAAGTCACCCAGGAAATGCGCCGCCCCGGTGACCTGCCGAGCAATCACCGGCTGCTCGACGAAC
This sequence comes from Tardiphaga sp., assembly GCA_014377915.1. Next base: position 7,276 of record JACMOT010000331.1, on the reverse strand, counting down.
TCACGGCGCTGGCCGCCGATGTCGAGGCTGGCGCCGCCATCAGCGGGTTCCGGTTCGGCGCCAGCCGGGCCTATGAGGACATCGTCACCCAGCGGCTGCAGACCATCGGCGAGCGCAAGGTCGGCGGCCTGCCGACCTGGTCCTCCTTCCTCGCCCGCCGCATGAATCCGGCGCTGCGCACCTGCGTGACCATCGAGAACCGACAGTCCAATCTGGCGGTCAAGCTGGCGCGCGCCGCCAATTTGCTGCGCACCCGCGTTGATGTCGAACTCGAACAGCAGAACCAGGAACTGCTGAAATCCATGAACGCCCGGACCCGGCTGCAACTGCGGCTGCAGACCACCGTGGAAGGCCTGTCGGTGGCGGCCATCACCTATTACGTGGTCAGCCTGTTCGGCTATCTCGCCAAGGCCGCCCATGACAGCGGCAGGCTGCATCTGGAACCGAGCATCGTCACCGCCGGCTTCGTGCCCGTGGCGGCATTGGCGATCTGGTGGACGGTGCGGCGGATCCGGCGCAAGCATATTTCCGGCGAAGACTGAGCCATGCCGGGTCGCCCGCCGCCGGGATCACCGACCATGCGCGCGGCGATTTGGGCCAAGGGCGCGGTTGCGCTGCTGGCGATCGGCGCCATCGCAATTTCTATCCTCAACCTGAGTGATGCCGGGCATGGATTGCAGATCTCCCGCGCGATCGTCGGTACCACGCCGGTGACGGTGTTCCGGCCCGTGGGCGACACGCCCGCGCCTGTCGTGGTGATCGCCCATGGCTTTGCCGGTTCGCAACAGCTGATGCAGCCATTCGCACTCACTTTGGCACGCAACGGTTATCTCGCGGTCACCTTGGATTTCCTCGGCCACGGCCGCAATCCGCGGTCGATGCGTGGCGACATCAGCGAAGGCACCGGTATCACCGCCGCGCTGCAGAAGGAACTTGGCGAGGTCGTGACCTTTGCCCGCGCGCTGCCGGGCGGCGACGGGCGGCTCGCGGTGCTCGGCCATTCAATGGCCTCGGATATCGTGGTGCGCTACGCGCAGGCAAATCCGGATGTGCAAGCCACCGTCGCGGTGTCGGTGTTCTCGCCGGTGGTCACCGCGAGCAGCCCGCATAATCTGCTGGTGATCGTCGGCGCTCTCGAACCCCAGATGCTGCGCGACGAGGGGCTGCGGATCGTCGGCCTCGCGACGGGAGGCAAGGCGGTGGCCAACGAGACCTACGGCGATTTTACGCAGGGCACCGCGCGAAAACTGGTGCTGGCGTCCGGCGTCGAGCATATCGGCGTGCTGTACAGCCACGACAGCATGATCGCCGCGCGGCAATGGCTGAACCAGGCTTTCGGCCTCACCGGTGACAGCTTCGTCGATCGCCGCGGCGTTTCGCTGGCGCTGTTGTTCGGTGGGCTGATCGCGCTGGCCTGGCCACTATCCTCGGTGCTGCCGCGGGTTGCCGCGGCGCCTGCGGGCAGCGGCCTGAGCTGGAAGCCCCTGCTGTTGGCGACGTTCGCGCCGGCCGTGCTGACGCCACTGCTGCTGTGCAAGCTGCCGACCGATTTCTTACCGATCCTGCTTGGCGATTATCTCGCGCTGCACTTCCTGCTGTATGGCGCGTTGACCGGCACGATGCTGTTATGGCTGCGGCCAACGGAACCGGCGACAGCCACAATTTCGAAGCGGTCCATCATCCTCGCGGCGCTCGCGGTGGCCGCCTACAACATCATCGGCTTCGGCCTGGCGCTGGACACTTACATATTCTCGTTCTGGCCAATTCCACTGCGTTGGCCGGTAATGGCCGCGATCGCGGCCGGCGCGCTGCCCTATTTCATCGCCGATGAATGGCTGACGCGCGGCGCCGGCGCCCGACGCGGCGCCTATCCGCTGACGAAATTCGCCTTCCTTTTGTCGCTGGCAATCGCCGTGGCGCTGAATCCAACAAAGCTGTTCTTCCTCGCGATCATCGTGCTGGCGATCCTGCTGCTGTTCTTTGCGTTCGGCCTGATCAGCCAATGGTGCTACCGTGCCACCCACCATCCGCTGCCCGGCGCGCTGGCCAATGCCGCGGTGTTCGCCTGGGTGATTGCCGTGACATTCCCGATGATCGTCAGATAATTGGAGAGACCATGTTCAAGCCCGCCCGTATCGAGCCCGAGCCCGGCCAGGAATCAGCGTGGGACTATCCGCGTCCGCCGCGGCTGGAGAAGGTCACCGAACGGCTGCGCGTGATCTTCAATGGCGAGACCATCGCCGACACGGTCGCCGGCTATCGCGTGCTGGAGACCAGCCATCCGCCGGTGTATTATTTGCCGCCGGAAGATCTCGCCAAAGAGTATCTGGCCCGGGCCTCGGGAAGCTCGTGGTGCGAATTCAAGGGCCAGGCGATCTATTGGTCGCTGGAGGTCAACGGCCGGCGCGCCGACAACGTGGCGTGGAGCTATTCGACGCCGACGCCGGCCTTTGCCGCGATCGCCGGCTACCCCGCCTTCTATGCCTCGAAGGTCGATGAATGCTGGGTGGGCGACGAGCGCGTGCAGGCGCAGCAGGGCGATTTTTATGGCGGGTGGGTCACGTCAAAAATCGTCGGCCCGTTCAAGGGCGGCGAAGGTACCCGCGGCTGGTAGGCCGCGGGTGAGCGGGTTCAGGCCTTGGGCAGGCCGACCCAGCTATCCGAGGCAAACGGACCGGCGGTCTGGCGCACGATCACATTGATGATCGACGCCACCAGGATGTTGGCGACCAGCGCGATCAGGCCGACATAGGCGGTCGCCGAAAAACTGCCGATCGTGAGCAGATGCAACGGCTTCAGCCCGTCCATCCAGGTCAGGTAGGTACCGCCGAACAGGCCGACCGCCCAGCCGGCGAGCAGCGCCGGCGCGGTGAACCAGCGGGTGAACAGGCCGAAGACCAGCGCCGGCAGCGTCTGCAGGATCCACAATCCGCCGAGCAATTGCAGGTCGAGCGCAAACTGCGTCGGCAGATAGATGATCACCAGCAGCGCGCCGACCTTGACCACCAGCGAGGCAACCTTGGCGACGCCGGCTTCCTGGGCATGCGTCACATCCGGATTGACGTAGGCCTTCCAGAAATTGCGCGTGAACAGATTGGCCGCGCCGATGCTCATCACCGCCGCCGGCACCAGCGCGCCGATCGCGATCGCCGCGAAGGCGAAGCCGGCGAACCAGCCCGGGAACAGGTTCTGGAACAGCGCCGGCACCACGTCATTGTTGCTGGCGAGTTTGAGATGCGCGGCGTGGCCCATATAGCCAAGCAGCGCCAGCAGGCCGAGCATCAGCGTATAGGCCGGCAGCAGCACCGCATTCTTGCGAATGGTGGTGGCGCTCTTGCTGGCAAAGATGCCCGTCAGCGTATGCGGATACATGAAGGCCGCCAGGGCCGAGCCCAGCGCCAGCGTGGCATAGGCGATGTACTGGCTGGGCTGCAGCAGGATGCTGCCGGAGCCCTTGGCCTTGAACGCATCCTCGGCCGCGGTGAATACCGCGGCGTAGCCGCCAAGCTTGCCCGGGATGTAGGACACCGCCGCGATCACGACGATGTAGATCATGATGTCCTTGACGAAGGCGATCAGCGCCGGCGCTCGCAGGCCCGACGAGTAGGTATACAGCGCCAGCACCAGGAAGGCGGCGATCAGCGGCCATTCGCCCTCGAAGCCGAGCGCCTTGACGGCCGCGGCCATGCCGATCAGCTGCAGCGCGATATAGGGCATGGTGGCAATTACGCCGGTGATGGCGACGGCGGCTTCCAGCGTACGTGAGGAATAGCGGCCATAGACGACATCACCGGCGGTGACATAGCCATTGTCCTTGGCCGCCTGCCACAGCCTCGGCATCACCAGGAATACGATCGGATAGACCAGGATCGTATAGGGCAGCGCGAAGAAGCCATAGGCACCGACCGAATACACCAGCGAAGGCACCGCGATAACCGTATAGGCGGTGTAGAAGTCGCCGCCGACCAGGAACCAGGTGATCCAGGTGCCGAACTGGCGACCGCCGAGGCCCCATTCGTCAAGACTGGCCAGCGTCTTCGGACGCTTCCAGCGTGCTGCGACAAACCCCATGATAGTGACCAGCGCGAAAAAGAAGGTGAAGACCGCGAGCGCGGGAATATCGAGTTCAGTCTTCATGGGGATAGGTCCGGTAGGAAATCCACGTCAGCACGGCGGTCACGGGTACCCAGGCGAGCTGGTACCAGTAGAAGAACGGGAAGCCGAACAGCGCGGGATCCTTGAAATTATAGAACGGCAGCCACAGCAGACCGATGAAGGGAAGCAGCAACAGCCATAGATAGTGCCGTTTCATCAGTGGGATCTCCTGCCGCCCGGTGAATGTCATGCGCGCAGGCCGACGAGGCAGGTCGCGTGCCGCCTGTCTAGGTGCGACACTCTGTCGTGTAAAGGACGCAGCCGCAGGGCTGCCATGAGTGGCAATGCCTCTGTTACGGCTGCGTCTGTTGTTCCAGGACGGGTTCCGCAGGGAACACAGGCCGCAACCTGGAGACGTCCAATCATTTGCGGATTCCAGAGCGCGCACCGCTTGCGCAGCGCGCGCTCCGGAATAATCGGTTTCAGCGTCCGCCGAACGTCGTATCGCCGAACAGTGCTTTCTGCGTCGAGGGCTGCGAGCGCCAGTATTGCGGCGGGGCATCAACCGTGGCGCCGAGCTGGGCCGCGGCATGCCACGGCCAGCGCGGGTTGTAGAGCAGACCGCGCGCCAGCGCGACGAAGTCGGCCTGGCCGGAAGCGATGATGTCCTCGGCCTGCTGCGGCTCGGTGATCAGCCCCACGGCCATCACCGGCACGCCGGTGGCCTTCTTGACGGCCTCGGCGAACGGTACCTGATAGCCCGGCCCGAGCGTGATCTTCTGCTGCGGGGAGACCCCGCCAGAGGAGACATCGATCCAGTCGACGCCGCGCTTCTTCAACTCATTGCCAAGCACGATGGTCTGCTCGACATCCCAGCCGCCTTCGACCCAATCCGAAGCCGAAACGCGAAACCCGACCGGCTTGCCCGCGGGGAATACAGCGCGCACCGCGTCAAACACTTCGAGCGGAAAGCGCATGCGGTTTTCCAGCGAACCGCCATATTCGTCGGTGCGCTGGTTGGAAATCGGCGACAGGAATTCGTGCAGCAGATAACCATGCGCGCCATGCAGCTCCCGCGCATCGATGCCGAGCCGGTCGGCACGCTTCGCGGTCGCCACGAAAGCGTCGCGAATACGGATGAGGCCGGCGGCGTCGATCTGCTGCGGCATCAATTCGCCGGGTTTCTGCGGCACCGGCGACGGCGCCTGTGCGACCCAGCCGCCATCGGCAAGCGCAACCTGCTGGCCGCCGTCCCACGGCGCATGGCTTGACGCCTTGCGACCGGCATGGGCGAGCTGCATCGCCACTGCGACCTTCGAATGCTTGCGGATCGCCGCCAGCACCGGCTTCAGCGCCTGTTCGGTCGCATCGTCATAGAGACCGAGATCGCCCGGGGTGATGCGGCCGATGGCTTCCACGGCGGTCGCCTCCAGGCACAGCAGGCTGGCGCCGGACAGTGCCATCGTACCCAGATGCATCATGTGCCACTCGGTGGCGCAGCCATCCACGGCGGAATACTGGCACATCGGCGACACCACGATGCGGTTGGGCAACGTCAGGTCGCGCATGGTGAACGGAGAGAACAAGGCGCTCATGGGGATTCCGGGGTGCGAGGGTCAAAGGCCGCGCGGCCGGGAGCCGCGGTTGTCCCTATGGAATTGACGCGATCGCGTCAAAAGGCAAGCCCGCCTGGGATCACGGCCGCGGCATTCGTAACATAAACGGGGCGTATCAGCTTCCTGATACGCCCCTCCATTCGACCTGTCAGGCGCTACAGCGCCGACACCCGGATCAATACGGGCAGATCACCCGGCCCCATCGACGGCTGAAATAGCACCCCGGCGTCACGAAGCGCGGGCCGCCGTAGAAGCCATAGCCACGGCCACGGCCACGGCCCCAACCGCCACCGCCACGGAAACCGCCGCCACCGCGGAAACCGCCGCCGCGACCACCCCCGCGGCCGCCGCCGCCGCCACGCCCGCCCCCACGGGCACCAGCCGACGTACTCGCCGTGGTCAGCAACACGGCCGAAGCGCCGATAATGCCGACGCAATACACAGAGATCAGCGCCATCGCCGCGAGGCAGCGGGTCACGAAATTATGGCGCCTGGTAGATGTGGTGTGAGCCATTCTCGGGTTCTCCCATTCCATCGAAGCAGCAAACGTAGAACGCTTCCGTCGTCGAATTGAACCGTGGCCAAACTCAATTCGCGCTTAGTCTGAAAACATATTAGTATTATGGCCATGGCAAGGCGTTAACTACCGATCGGACAATAATGGGTTCAGGCGTTGGCGCCGGTGAGGTTGCAACCATTCCGCGCTTGCGAACAAACGCGCATTGCCCGATCGTTGATGTTGCCTTCGTGATCTCGCGCTCTATGTTCGCGGCTGTCTTCGCAGGTGCACCGTGCGCGCCCGATGCTGCCATGCCTCACGCCGACCACTTTGATCTCCGATATTTTGCGTTCCACAGTCGCAGAAAATGATCCATGCCCAAGCCTCGCTATATTATCGGCCTCAACACCTATGATCACGACGTCAGCGCCTGCCTGCTTCGCGATGGCGAGATCGTCTATGCGATCGAGAAGGAGCGCATCACCCGGGAAAAGCACGCTACCGGCTTTTACCGGGAGGTGATCGATTACTGCCTGGGTGCGGAAGGTATCACGCTCGACGACGTCGAATGGGTGGTCAGCAACTGCTACATCCTGCCGGTGCCGGAAATGGAAGACCGGCTGGTGTATCAGGACATGCCGGGCTTCCTGCCGGACTATGAGCGCGCCGAAGCGACCAAACATCCGCTATATCGATCGCGAACCGGCAAGGTGGTGACGATCTCGCATCATCTGGCGCATGCCTACAGCGCCTTTGCCGTGTGCCCGTTCGACGAAGGGGCCATCATGATCGTCGATGGCGTCGGCAGCTATCGCTCCGACGTCATGGAGTCGTTTCCCGCCGCGGACGCCGGCTCGCCGCTGGCGAGGGAGTCCGAGAGCTATTACAGCTTCAGCGGCAGCAGGCTCGATTGTGTGAAGAAAGTCTGGATGGAGCCCGACCGCGGCTTCCTCAGCGACGAATTCTACAACATGCCGGGCCTCGGCGCGCTGTACAGCCGCGCCTCGACCTACGTGTTCGGCGACTGGAACAAGTGCGGCGAGCTGGTGGGGCGGGGGCCCTATGG
>JACMOT010000330.1 GCA_014377915.1 Tardiphaga sp. | reverse complement strand
GCGCGACCACCTTGCCCTTCAGCTTGCCGCTGGCGGCGCCCTTGACGCTCGACTTGCGGTACCAGGCATTGCGCGGATTTTCCTCCGGTCCCGGACGATAGCCGGGGGTGCGCGGATATTTCACCACCGGCACCTCGTCCGGCATCGCCGCCACCACATTGTAGGCGTCGACCGAGCCCTGCATCAGGCCGCGAAACGAAATCACATCTTCATCGCTCAGCGCCAGGCCACATTGTTCGGCAACGGCACGCACTTGATCGGGGGTGGGAAGGGCGACGGACAAGGGGTTTCTCCGGATCAGGTTGCGGAAAGGCGACACGCGGACGAAAGGCGGAAGCGCGTCAGATCGCTGAAGACGACCTCTTCACTAGAAACGGAAATGTTTTCTTTTTCAAGTATAATTTTACAAAGCGAATTTTCGACCGAGGTCGGAAACGGTCAGAATGTCTGGATCAGGCGAAAGTCCAGCCCATCGGCCTCGGCGAGATGGATCGGCATCCGCGCATTGCCGCGGCGAATGCGGACATTGCCGCGCGCGCCCTGGTAGTCGATATTAGCGGCCGCCGTCAGCAGCGGCCGCGCGGCCACCGACCCGGCACGCGTGGCGACGGTCTCCAGAAAACGAAGCCCTTCATAATTGGATTGCGCGATCGACCCTGGCGGTGGCGCATGGCGGCCGAACGCGGATTCGTAGTGGCCACGAAACGCATCATTGTCGCGCGACGCGGCGTCAATGAAATAGCCCGAAGCGCAGAACAGATTCTCGGTATTGGCCGCACCGATTCCCAGCAGGACGGTTTCGTCCATCGCCCCGCCCAGCCGCAGCATTTTCGCGCCGAGGCCCTGCTTTCCGAAGGCGCGGTTGAACAGAATGCTGTCGGTGCCGATCAGCGAGATCAGCACCACGTCAGGCTTCGCTGCGCGAATGCGCGCCAACTGGGCACTGTGGTCCTGAGCGCCCAGCGGCACGAACTCCTCGCCAACGACACGACCGCCGGCATCGGCGATATATTTCTTGGTCGCCTTGTGGGCGAGCCATGGCCAGACGTAATCGCTGCCTATCAGATACCAGCGCGACGCGCGCTTGACATTGGCCAGCCACTCGATCGCCGGGCGCGACTGGATCCGTGGAATCTCGCCGATCGCCATCACCCCGGGGGTTCGCTCGCCGCCCTCATAGACTGGCGTGTAGATATAGGGAATGTGCCCGGCAATGACTTTTCGCAGCGCTACGCGGACGGCGCTGATATGCGATCCCATGATAATATCAGCGTCCTCGCCGGAGACGATCTCACGGGCAGTACGAACGACGTCGTCGATGTCGCCGCCGGCATCGAAAAAGGAGAGTTCAATCTCGCGGCCGAGGATACCACCGCGACGGTTGATCTCGGAGGCCGCCAGCAGCGTGCTGTTGGTGGCAGCCGGCCCCCATAAGCCGGCTGGCCCGGATTGTGTGATAAAGTTCGCGATACGCAATTTTTTGCGATAGCCACGCCGTTCGAACAGTTCCGGATCCGATGTCGGGGGAAACGGCATCGGCGGACCACCAGCCTTGTCGCGCAGCAACGATGGGAGCACGGCACTGTTCTTTCCAGATTCGGGGTCCGTCACCCGCCCAGCCTATGCGCCGGTAAAATCATCGGCAACCGAAAACATGCTTCGGAAAAGATTGAATATTCAAGGATTCGCATGCATAGAGAACATGCAAAGCCGCCCAATAATCACCCACCCTCAACGCACGAAGTACGCACCGTGGCCAAACCGCTGACGCCGAGCCGTCCCATCACCGAACATCTGGCCTATCTGCTGGCGCAAGCCAATCGCGAGATCAACCGTCAGCTTGACGCCCGGTTCCGCAAGGAAGGCGTGTCGGTCGAGCAGTGGCGCATTCTCAAGGTGCTGTCGGACGGAAAGGGCCATTCGATGGGAGACCTCGCGGAAGCCGTGCTGCTCAACCACCCGACACTGACCAAGATGGTCGACCGCATGGTGTCCGACGCTCTCGTCTACCGCGTGCAGGACGCCGACGACCGCCGCAAGGTGGTGATGTTTTCCTCCGACCGCGGCAAGGCGTTGACCCAGCGTCTCAATGCTCTGGCACTCAGCCAGGAAGCCCACATCGCCGAACACTACGGCAACAAGGCTACCGCGGATCTGAAGCGGTTGCTGGAAAGCCTGATCGAAAAGGCGAATTAGGGCTTTGGCGCTGTCATTCCGGGGCGCGCGCAGCGACAGTTGCGTTCGCCCCCGGAATCCCGCGATGTTTTGCGCTAGACATATCGAGGTTCCGGGTTCGCGCGCGGCTTGCGCCGCCCGCGCCCCGGAACGACAGTCATGATCACCCCAGATACTTTTTCAAAATCGACGCGCCCAGCGTCGCCTATACTGTTCAATGTTTTTTGTGCAGCTTGGATAAATTGTAGGCGGGTCGAGGCCAAAGAAGCAGTCTAACCAGGGCTGGCGTCTGTCCCGCGGCACCACGACAGCTGCGCACAACGTCGGGTCGTTGAGTTCATCTCGCACGCGACGCCCTGCGACGGAAAGGGCGCCGCGGCTTTCAATTCCGGTCAGACCGCCTTGGTCAGCGCGCCGTCGATGATCAGATTGGTGCCCGAAATCCGGCTCGCCATCGGGCTCGAAAGGAACACTACGCCAGCCGCGACTTCCTGTGGCGTGCCGAACCGTCCGCTGCGATTGGCCGCCAGCGTGGATTGATAAAGCTCAGGCGATCCGGATTCAATGTTGTGCCAAATGCCACCTTCGAAATAGGTATTGCCCGGCGACACCGCGTTGACGCGAATGCCCTTGGTCACCAACTGGCTGCTCAGCCCCTTGGCGTAGTGGATCAGCGCGGCCTTGATCGCACCGTAGGAGCCCGCTGCGAAGTCGACCTCGAAGCCGGACACGCTGGAGACGATGACGATCGAGGCCGCCTTCGATTGCTCCAGATAGGGCAGCGCCGCCGCGACCGAATGAACCGTATGCATCATGTCGACGCGAAACGATTTCTCCCAGCTTTCGGCGGTGTCGCCGACAGCCAGCGCGCTGACATTGCAGATGACGGCATCGACGCCGCCGAATTCGGCGGCGGCGCCGTCGATCCACTGCCTCAGCGCGACGGGATCGCCGACGTCGAACGCCTGGCCCCACGCCTTCACGCCCTTGGCGGCGAGTTGCGCGACCACGGCATTCACTTCGGCAGCGTTTCGCGCGCAGATCGCGACATTGGCGCCTTCATCCGCAAACAGTTCGGCCACAGCGAGCCCGATGCCCTTGCTGCCGCCGGTGATCAGCACGTTCTTTCCCGTCAATCCGAGATCCATCTCAACTCCCTTGCATTTAACTACGCGTGACGCGGCCCCAGGTTACGGCCTCCTGAGCTGCTGCAATTCCCGTTCCATGGCGCGCTGGAAAAAGAGAACCAAGATTGCTTACGCGTCCGGCCGCGGACGCCGGCATACCAGGTCGATTTCGATCAGCGCATCGTAGGCCAGACCAGTGACACCGACGCAGGTGCGCGCGGGCAACCGGCCTTCGGCGAAATAGCTGCGATAGGTCTCGTTCATCGCCGCGTAATCCTGCTTGAAGCGGGTGAGATAGATCCGCGTCATCGCGACATGTTCGAAGCCGAGTCCGAGGCCCGCCAGCACCAAGGCCAGATTGGCCATCACCGCATGCGTCTGCGCTTCGATCGTCTCCGGCAACAGGCCGGGCGCCGCCGGCGTATCCGGCATCTGCCCGGTGACGAACACAAAGCCATCGGTCTCGACGGCATGGCTGAACGGCGCGACCGGAGTCGGACCACCGGCGATCATATGGAATTTCAAGGCAAGGATTCCCGCAGGGTTAGGATGAGAAGGCGTCGTCGAACAGGCACTTGCTGAGAATGGCATGGACACCCCAATTGCCATCCACCACCTGCGTCACCCCAAAGTCTACCGCCACCGACATCAGCGCAATGGCCTCGTCCTCGCTGAGGCCTTTGATGTTCATCAGGAAGCGGCGCATCTTGCGGAACGCATCCTTCATCGCGAGATCTAGCGAGGAATTAGCATAGACCTCGCTCTGCCCGTTGGCACCGAATTCAGCGAGGTAGTTGGGATGGCTGAAACCGGTCAGGACCCAGTCGGTCGCGGTCTCGATCAGCGGATAGGTCAGGTCGGCAAAGGCGCGGCCGGCGAGGTCGGCCTTCTTGTGCAGGATCAGCTGGAACGTTCCGGTCATCGAACATTCGATGGCGGTGCCGCCCAGTTCGCCGTCGCCCTGCGCGGCATGGGGATCGCCCACCGAGAACAACGCACCCGGTACCGACACCGGCAGATAGACCGTCGCCCCCTTGCCAAGCCGCCAGTTGTCGAGATTGCCGCCGAAATAGGATGGCGGCACTGAATCGACCAGTTCGGTCTCACGCGGTGCCACCGCGATGACGCCGAAATGCGGACGCAGCGGAATCCGGATGCCGTCGAGCACGTTGTGCCGACGCTTCACCGAACCGGGGCCAACCAGGACGCCGGGATAGTCATAGGTGCTGTGCAGGGTGCCGAACGGATCGGTCTGCGGCGCCCAGCGATAGGAATAGGCCGCGCGCGCATGCGCGGCGTCGCCGTCGTTGGATACCTCATAGATCGTCACCACTTCGCGCGGCGGCGATTCGGCGAGGAACTCGTTGTAGTGATAACCCCACCACGCCGCGACACTGCTGCCGAATACCCTACCCTGATAATCCGGGCTCTGGCTTGGTCGCGGCACGATATCGAGGATGCGGACCTCCAGCACGTCGCCGGGCTGGGCGTCCTTCACGGCCACTGGCCCAGTGCAGATGTGAACGCCAAAGCCCTCGCCGGCGCCGCGGCCATACACCGAGGCATCCATCGGTCCGGCGCCGCGGCGATCGACGTTCTTCGCATCGCGGGTCCAGCCGAACACGCTTTCGGCGCCGGAATCGCCGGCAATCATTCGCTCCGGATCGTCGGACGCATGCTGGGTCAGCGTCTCGATCGTAATGGTGTCGCCGGAATTGATTTCGGCCTGGGGCGGCAGCGAGCGGCTGAAATAACCCCAATGCACCCGCGACGCCTCGACCGGCAGATGATGATGGCGGGGGTCGCCTTCGGCGCAGGGCACCCCATGATCCGCATCGGCCGGCTCAGAGAGCTTGCGCAGACCGGTCAGCGGATGGTGACCGCGCAATTGCGCCAGCGCATCCTGCGGCCAGCCGCGCTGCCCGGCCGCGGTCGCCGTCGCCGCGACGCGTTCGGTTTCCTGCTGGCGAAACTCGCGCGGCGACAGCCCGAAGCGCGCACGAAAGGCGCGGCTGAAATGCGCGGAGTCATTGAAGCCGCTGCGATAGGCGATCTCCGAGATCGCATGATGCGCCTCGGCCGGATTCGACAGATCAGCCCAGGCACGCTGCAGGCGGCGCTCACGCAGATAATGCGTGAAATTGCTGCCGGTGCCTTCGAACAGTTTTTGCAGGTAACGCTCGGAGATTCCCTCGGCCTGCGCTACCCGCGCCGGCGCCATATCAGGATCGCCGAGCCGGCGCTCGATGGTCTGGCAGATGCGATGCAGGATCGCCGCCTGGGTCGCGGTGCCGGAGTCGGCAACCGGCGCCGCGAATTGTCGCATGAACACCGGCAGCAGGTCCGCGAGGCTTTGCGCGACGGCAGACCATTCGATGTCGGACAGCGTCTCCAGTGTACGCGCCGTCATATCCAGCGTGCGGGAGAACACATCGGTGAAACCGCCCGGCGCCAGAATCCGAACCTCGCCGAATGCCGGTTGCCCTACCTTGCGGCCATGGAACGCGTCCGAGGTCACCGACAGCACCATGGCACGCATGTCGCGCTGGAATGCGACGCTCCAGTCGCCCTTGCGCGGCAGCAGCAATAGCTGTCCGGCGGCAATGATGTGATGCCCGGCAGCGGTGCGCAACACGACGCCGTCCTCGATCGGCAGCAGCACCAACGGCATGTCATCGGCGAGGTCCGTCAGCGCCGACACGGCCTGCGCGCCCGCCGAAAACCTCGCCAGCACAATACCTTCGGCATGGCGGCGCGACGCTGTGGCATGGAAGCTTGGAGCCGTGGCGGCAGGGGACGGCTGCAGGCCAACCGCCCGCAGCACATCCCGCCAGGCTTCAGGACGGTCGCCTTCGGAATAGGATTCACTGGTGAACGGGCGAAAGCTCATGGATCGACCCCAATCAGGCCGTCCGTAGCAACTGCTGTGCCAGAAATCCCGCGAATCTGGTCCCGTCGTCCTCAAGAGGATGGTCGCCGGATCAGTCGCACCTGAAGACATTCTTGCGGATCGTGCCGTGCACGCCCCAATTGGCATCCACCACCTGGGTCACCCCAAAATCCGCGCCAACCGACAGCAGCGAGATTGCCTCGTCCTCGCTGAGGTGGTGCACCGTCATCAGAAAGCGGCGCAGCTTCCGGAACGCGTCACGCATCGCGCGGTCGAGGCTGGAATGGTTGGCGATCTCGGTCTGCGCATCGGGCCCCAGTTCGGCGAGATAGTTCGGATAGGTGAAGCCGTAGACCGACCACGCGCTGTCAGTCTCCAGCATCGGGTGGGTCAGACCTTCCAGGATGGTGCCGCCGAGATCGCGCTGCTTGTGCAGGATGAATTCGAAATCGCCAGTCAGCGACGTCTCGATGGCGGTGCCGCCGAGTTCGCTGTCACCTTGCGCGGCATGCGGGTCGCCGACCGAGAAGAAGGCGCCTGGCACCGCGACGGGATAGTACATCCTGGCGCCCTTGCCGACGCGCCAGTCGTCGATATTGCCGCCGGTATAGTTCGGTGGAATCGAACTGACGAAATCGGCTTCCGAGGGCGCCAGCCCCATGGTGCCGAAATGCAGCCGCGCCGGCACCCGAACGTTGGCCAGGATATTGTCACGCTTCTTGATCGTACTGTGATCGACGCGCACGCCCGGATAGTCGATGGTCGAATGCACGATGCCGTCGGGATCGGTCTGCGGCGTCCAGACATAATTGTAGACCGCCTTCGCATAGGGCTCGCCCGAGGTGTCGAGTTCGAAAATGGTGATGACCTCGCGCGGCTTCGGCTCCTCGATCAGGTCATGATAGTGGAAGCCCCAGTTCGCCGAGGCGTTGGAGCCGAAGCAGCGCCCGGCATGGCAGGCATTGCAGCTTGGGCGCGGTCGGACGTCGAGGATGCGCACCTCCAGCACGTCGCCGGGCTCCGCGTCCTCGATCACCACCGGGCCGGTCAGTAGATGCACGCCGACGCCCTCGCCGGAGCCACGGATGAACGGCCCTTCGGTCGGACCGGCACCGCGGCGCACGATGGCCTTGTGCTCCCTGGTCCATTTGAACACGCTTTCCGCGCCGGGATCGTCGGCGATCATCCGCTCGTAATCGTCATTGGCGTGATGCGTCAGCGTCTCGATGGTGGCGCGATCGCCGGATTTCAGCGTCAAAGCGGGTTTGATCGCCTTGCTGAAATAGCCCCACTGCACGTTGGCGGGCGATACGGGAAGCAAATGATGTTTCATGCAATGGCCTCGACTAATTGATGGACAGGCAGGCATCTATTGATAATTGAAAGGAAGCGACTTCGGATCACGACAGCGCCGCCGGTGGCCGGTCCGCTTCCATCACGCTGAGAAAGCGCTGCGTGATCGGGTTGCGCGGATGGGTCAGCACCTCATGGGCTGGCCCCTCCTCGATGATCGAGCCGCCGCTGAGAAACACGACGCGGTCCGCGACCTCGTCGGCAAAGCGCAATTGATGCGTGGAAATGATCATGGTCAGGCCGTCCTCGACCGATAGCCGGCGGATCACTTCGAGCACCTCGTTGACCAGTTCCGGATCCAGCGCCGAGGTCGGCTCGTCGAGCAGCAGGACTTTCGGATTCGGCGCCAGCGCGCGCGCAATCGCGACCCGCTGCTGCTGGCCGCCCGAAAGATGTCGCGGCAGCGCATCGGCGCGATGACCGAGGCCGACGCGTTCGAGCAACTCGCGGGCGCGCCGCTCGGACTCCGGACCGGCAACGCCATGGACCCAGCGCAACGGGCCGGCGACGTTTTCCAGCGCCGTGAGATGGCTGAACAAGTTGAACTGCTGGAACACCATGCCGACGCCGACGCTGGCACGTTCCTCGGCGATCGCGCGCGGCGAAAGCACCTTGCCGTCGCCGCTGAAACCCATCCGGCGGCCGCCGATCTTCACCGTGCCGGCGTCCCAGCCTTCGAGATGGTTGATACAGCGCAGCAGCGTGCTTTTGCCAGATCCGCTCGGCCCGAGCAGTGCGACCACTTCGCCAACCCTGACGGTGAGGTCGACGCCGGCGAGCACCGGCTGGTCGCCATAGGCCTTGAACAGATCCCTCACCTCGACCAGCACGTCATTGCCGGTCAGCGTCGCCGAGCGGGTGGCGCGGTCGGACCGCGACAGTTTTACATCGTCTACGGGCGCGTCAGGCGGCAGCGCCTCGCCAGACCGCGCGATCGGCTCAATCGGCAACGGGGAGCGGGACCATGGCATGAAGCGGGCGAGACGGCTCTTGGTCGCGGGTCGATCCAGATCAAGCGAGCGCTCAACGAACAGTTGGATGATGCTCACGGCACCGGTCAGCCCCAGATAGATCAGGCCGGAGGCGAAGAAGATCGAGAAGAAGTCGAAGGTCGATGACGCCAGCTGGGTGCTGCGCAGCGTCAATTCCTGCACCGATATCACGCTGGCCAGCGACGAATTCTTCAGCGCGCTGACGGTCTCGTTGCCAAACGCCGGGACCATGGTGCGGATCGCCTGCGGCGCGATGATCCGGCGCATCAGCAACATTGGGGTCATACCCAGTGCCTGACCCGCGGTGACCTGGCCGCGATCGACGCCGAGCACGCCGGATCGCAGCATTTCGGCAATGAACGGCGCCTCATTGGCGGCTAGCGCGAGGCCGGCCGCGCCGATCGCGCTCAGCTTGATGCCGATGTGCGGAAGTGCGTCATAGGCGAACACCATCTGCAGGATAAGCGGGGTGCCGCGAAAAATCACGGTGTAGCCGCGGGCGAAAGCAGCCAGCATGGAGAACCGGCTGAGCTGCATCGCCGCCAGCGCCACACCGAGGATCAGCCCGCCGCACAGACCAAGAGCGGTCACCCACAGGGTGAACCAGATCCCCTCGATCAGGTATGGCATGCTGAGGTAGTGGGCAAACAGCGACATCAGAACGGCTTCTCTTCGTGATGCTTGCGATCATCCGCGATCGTCACGGCGAGGAGCCGTTGGGACGAAGCGATCCAGCCTTCGCTTGTGGCCTGCTGGATCACTTCGCTTGCGCTCGCAATGACGACCCGATGGGGCGGTGCGTGTCGAACCGCTCTACTTGACCGAGAGAATGCGCGGCTCTTCGAAGTTGTTGGGATCGAGCTCCCACTTCTTCAACAGATCCTTGTGGATGCCCGCCTTCTGCACCTCGATCAGCGCCGCCATGATGGCATCGCGGAAGGCCGGCTTGTCCTTGGGAACGCCGATACCGACCGAATAGGGGATGGTTACCGCCAGCGCCTTCTCCAGCTTGTCCGGATAGGCCTTCACGGCCTGGTCGACGGTGTTGACGTCGTTGACATAGGTGTCGGCGCGGCCGGCGAGGATCGCCTGGATACAGTTGGCATTGTTGTCATAGAGCTGGATGGTCGGCAGCGGCTTGCCGGCGGCCTTGCACTGCGCGTCCAGCGCCTGGATCAGTGGCACCTCGACATAGCCGGTGTTTTCCGCGGCGGCGGCGCCGCACATCGACAAATTGATGCCGTCGATCTTCTTCGGGTTCCCCTTCGCCACCAGCACGCCGTCGAACACCTTGGAATAGGTGATGAAGTCGGCAGCCTTGGCGCGCTCTTCGGTGGCGTAGATGTCGGAGATGACGATATCGGCCTGGCCGCTCGCCAGGGTCGTCAGCAGCGCGGCAAAGGTCACCGCCTTGTAGGTCAGCTTGAAGCCAAGGCATTCTCCGAGCTGCTCGCCGAGATCGATGTCGAAGCCAACATATTTACTGGGATCCTTGGGATCGATCGCCTCATAGCCCGGCTTATGCGGGTTGATGGCGTTGACCAGTGTCTTGCCTTTCAGGTCGGGATATTTTGCCTGCAGGGCGGCGCAGCCGGCTGGCGCGGCGCTGGCCGAGATCGGCGCCAACAGGCCGGCGGACAACACCACGCCGAGCGCGGCATTGCGCCAGCCGGAGTGAACCGCGGCGCGCGGCCGCGGCATCGGGACTACGGTGAAAGAACGCTTCTGCATGTGACCTCTCCTTCGACATTGTCATGGCCGCGCCATGTTCCAAGTTCTAGGAAAGCGTACGGGCAGTGTTGCCGAAATGACTTGTCTCAGGACGCACGAAAAGTTGGATCGATTGGCGTCAGGGATTGGGCAGCGATGCGACTGATTTAGGCAATCGCAAGCCGGCGGCAGTGTCGTATCCGTGCAGACGCCACGCATCGCGGTGCGCCGCCGAATGCGCCAGCACCAGTTCGCCGGGCCGGATCGCGTGCGTTTTCTTGACGAGGTACCGCGCCGTCATTCCCTTGAACAGCAACGTCGCGGCGGCTTCGTCGCTGACGCTTGCAGGCAGCACCACCAGCTTGCCGGCGGCAACGTTGCGGCGGTCGGCATCGGCCCCGATGCCGGCGTTCATGTAGGCGACACGGTCACCTACCTTGGCGCCGGGGACGCCGTCGCCAATTGCTTCGATCACGCCGGCCACCTCATGACCGATACCGGTTGGCAATGGCAACGGCATGGCTCCGGCGCGCTGCGAAATGTCGAGATAATTGAAGCCTATCGCGGTCTGGCGGATCTGCGCCTCGTCGGCCGCGGGAGCCGCGAGATCGGAGGTTTCGATCTTCATCACGTCGGGGGCGCCGAATGCCGCCACCCGGACGGCTCTTGCTTTTGTCATTGTCATTCCCGCTGATGGCCCGCCGCATGGCCGCGGGCGCGGTCCCCGCTTATCGGATGCACTGTCGGATATGGACTATGAGATTGCGCCGGCGGCGGCTGGCCTGCCGTAGTCGCGCAGGGCTAGGCGCGTTCGGCCTTGCGCGCGCCGGGCCTGACACTGCTTGTCGCCGGCGCCGCGCCCGCAAAAGATGCGATCACAGCGGTGCCGACCGCGACGAAATTCGCGGATGGCCCTGCCGCGCCCATGCTTTGCCGCGACACCCGCGCGCCTTCCAGCAGCAGCGACAGCGTGTCCGCCAATGTCTCCGCGGCTGCGATGCCCGCGCGGCGGCATATGTCCGCCAGCCGGTCGCGCTGGCTGCGTTTGAAGGCGGCGATAACCTCGCGTGCCGGATGATCGCCCTCGGTGAGTTCGACCGCCGCGTTGGCCATCGAGCAGCCGCGCCCGTCCGGGCCGCCGCAGCCGCCGCCATAGGCCAGCCAGGCATGCAACTGCGCGATCGGATCTTCAGGGTGCGAGGCTTCGAGCCGGTCCCACATTCTATCAGCTTCCATGGCGACGGCCCGCAGGCAGGCCACGACCAACTCGTCCTTGGAGCCGAAATGCCGGTACAGCGTCATCTTGTTGGTGCCGGCAGCCTCGGCGATGGCATCGACGCCGATGCCGCGAATGCCGTGCTTGCGAAACAGCTCTCGCGCCGTGGCGAGGATGCGCTCCCGGGGTTTGGGCAATGCGGCCGTGGCGATGTCCATGATCTGTCCTGAACAAGACTGAAATTTGCGCTTGACTGCGATGTTACCGACCTGTAACAAAGTTACTTAACGGTAACTAACACCCGCAGGGAGCCCGGTCAAGCGACTGCCTCACCGCCCCCGAACTCGAGAGTTTACACCATGAACAAGCCCCTGCTCTGGATCAACACGCTGTCCTCGGCCTTGCATGCCGGGCTCGACAATGTCGTCTCCGAAGAACTGCGCGCCACAACCAGCAACATCTGTTACTGGAACCGAGCCAGAAAGAACTATCCGACAGGATCGAACGACGCCTGCGATCGCGGACAGGTCGATCATGCGGCCCCGGACGATCGCAAAGTCGCCTGAGCCAACAGGCTAAGATGATATCGGCGGTGATTGACTGACCCCAGCGCATCGCCTTACCCGATATACGGGGGGCATTTGGCGGCTCCCGAGAGTTGATATAATCAGCGGCTTGCAGCCGTAATCACACGCTCTCAGATTGTAGATTTTCAGATAGTAAGCACCGTTGCCCCGTATCAACGGTCGATGGCGGACAATGCTCAGATCAATGGATGCAAGGCCTGGGGGCGCATAAACAAGAGACGATTATCCGTCAAACCGGTTGAAAGTGGCCGCCTATCTAGAGTTTTCACACAAGAAGTCGATAACTCGCGAAACGTGTCGGCGGGCAGCCGTTCCGAAGGGTTTGTCACCAGCACCCAGGAATCATCCTCGATCTGCATCACTGATTCGACGTCATCATCCCGGGCGCAGAGCACCAGCTCCAACTGGGTGAAGTCGCCGGGGTCCGCGGCGAAGGCAGAAGCCGCGGCTTCGATCGCGCCACTCACCTCGGCCACGCTCGCGGCAAGCACATGGCGGATCATGACGGAGATGAGGCGACATCCATCGGTCGGTCCGTTCATAATCAAGTGCGCCTCTGGCGCATTATGCCTGCCAAAGCGTCGGGCCGATTGTAGCGACACCGCGGCTTGGGCATGCGGACTCCTTGCCTCGCTGACCGCGTCGGCGCGGATAAGGATATCGCTGGCGTGCGCGCCCGGTTCGCCCGTTGTCCAGTAAGCATCGGGCAGCCAAACGGTCTCGATCTGGCGCTGCGCGCAGGTCAAGGTCCAGGCCTGGTCGAGCAGGAATGCCTCTGGCAGATCGGGATGGCTGCGGGCGAGTCGTAGCCAGATGTCGAGTAGCGCGCCCGCCGGTTCCGCTTGACCAAAATACATCGCGCCGGTGTCCACCTCGCCACTCGCTCGGCGATGAACCGCGAAGTCACACCCCAGCGATTGCGGCAGCAGTGGCACTCCCTTCACCCGCGAGCGCGGATCGAGCCAGAAGACCGGCAGGTTGGTGCCCGCCCGCTGCCGGATGATGAAGTCGATCTTGGTTGCCGTCTGGTTCGCGGGATCAATGTCTGGCAAATGCGGCTCGACCGTGTGGTTGAGGTCAAGCCGCCGCAGATCGGCGGCCAGCAGCACCGCCGCGTCTTCGTGCGGCCATTTCTCCGGGAAGCCAGATATATAAAGCGTATCCTGCTTGTAATATACTCCGGTGCGCGTCGCCTGTGGCTTGACGCCCCCCCACCATAGATGATGCGGCGCCGCTGTCCCCTGTGCGCCGATCGACCCGTATGGATATAGCCTTGTCTTCAGTGCATCGAAGGCCGGGTTCTCGCCAAAAGGCAGAACCACGACGGCATTCTCGTGCAGCGAGCCGATCAGCGTCCGCAGCCCTGCGGCATCAGGCGCCTCCAGCACCACCAGGGCGGCCGGTGTTGTCACTTCGCCGGCACCATCCCACAGCACAAGCTCGGCGCTATCGCGAGCCAGTTGCCGCAGCCGGTTCAACTGGACGGCCCCCAGCCGCGAGGCGCTGACCGCCGATTGCGCGGTTATCTGTTCCAGCACGGAGCTCATTGGGGCCGACCTGTGTGTGATGTATTGGTCTGATACGCACAGGCCGGCGGAAACAGGCGTTCAATCTTCATTGGTCGCTTCTATTCAGCGCCGGATTCCGTCCGCAGTCGGGCGGCGACTCGACCGGGCGGATCGCCATGCCGCGCGAGAGCGGGAGACGGATCAGCATGCCGCCGAAGCCCGCGCGGTGACCCGCCTTCTAATTCGGTGCCAACGCGGACCAGGATTGTATCAAAGGCATCGAACCATACGGCGTTTGTGTCGGACGGTGTCTGCGTATCTCTCCGCGTTTCGGCAGTGTGTACGTTTATTACTAAATCTTTCGCCTTATTTTTAATGAGCGTAATCACGTGCGAATTCAGATACGACAACTACAATTCAGTTCGGAAATCACGCGCCGCGTTTTCTTCCGTTGAAAAAGTGCGCTAATTTTTTGAAGTGTGATTCGGCAAGAATTTCCGAGTGACGTTCATTGATCCACCTGTGATCGCTGCGCGGAAATCGATATCGGGTCACACGTAAACGCGGATCAGCGCGACTTGCACCAACCCACTGCCGCGAGTCGACGCTTCGCCCCGATCCACCAACCGCTGTGCCGCAGCACCCCTGGCCCTTTGAGATATCAAATGACGCCTTCGACTTGTTGCCCTGAAGGACCCCGCCGAGCGCCGCGCCGACGTGGCAGAATTTGCCGGGCAACCGGCAAGAACTTCCGCCTAACCTACTGGAAAATATATCGGAATTATTCGCCTGAATTCGCGGGACGCGGCGTTCAACCCTCTGAAGCCGCCCAGACTCACCGTCTGCCGGCATAGGTGGGGAGAAGGGAATGGCATTCGCGCTCGACATTCAGGCGGCGGCGGAGGTTTCGCCGGCAGCTATGACGCTGCCGCAGGTCGGACCGTCGGATCAGGCCTCGCCGCGGCCGCGCGAGCCCGTGTTCGATGAAGACGAAGATCTACTCAACCGCCTCGCGACCGATGACGAGCAGGCATTTCGCCAGCTCGTCGAACGCCATATCGACCGCGCCTTTGGCATCGCGCTTCGCTTGCTTGGCAGCCGCGCTGACGCGGAGGACGTCGTGCAGGATACCATGCTGAAAGTGTGGACGCATCGCGACCGCTGGGAGCATGGCCGCGCCAAGTTCTCAACCTGGCTGTATCGCGTGGTCACCAACCGCTGCATCGATCTGCACCGCCGCCCGCGTACCGACAATGTGGATGCCGTGCCCGAACCCATGGACGCGCAGCCCGACGCGGACAGCACCATGCAGCGCGACGAAGTTACGAAGATGCTGGAGGGCGCCATGCAGCGACTGCCGGAGCAACAGCGCGTCGCAGTAATCCTGTCCTATCACGAGAACATGAGCAACGGCGAGATCGCCGAGGTCATGAGCACGACAATCACCGCCGTCGAGTCACTACTCAAGCGCGGCCGCCAGCAGTTGCGCGAGATGTTGCGCCGCTTCGAGCCGGACATCCTGCACTCATTAAGCGACTGCTAACCATAAATCTCCAGACGCAAAAATCGCGCGCCTGAATTGTCAGCGTCGCTCCGTTTAGGGAGTGGACGGGGGCTGACCTGCGTCTGGGAACTCAATCCCCCTTGACGGCACCCGCCGCCGAGCAATCCAAGGAGCACGTAAATGCCCGTTATTTCGACCAACACCGCCGCGAATTCCGCCGTCCGCTATCTGAACATCAACGCGGCGCAGGAATCTAGCTCGTTGGCCAAGCTGTCGAGCGGTTCAAAGATCACCTCCGCGTCCGACGACGCCGCCGGCCTCGCCATCTCGACCCGGATCTCGTCAGACGTCACCACGCTGCAACAAGCGGCGACCAACGCGTCACAGGCGACATCGATCCTGCAGACCGCCGACGGCGGCGCCTCCAACATCTCCGACATCCTGTCGCGCATGAAGTCGCTGGCCTCGGAATCGTCATCGGCAACCGTGACCGACTCGAGCCGCGCCTATCTGAACTCGGAATTCACGTCGCTGTCGAGCGAAGTCGATAGCATCGCCACCGGAACCCGCTACAGCGGCCAGAGCCTGCTCGACGGCACCAGCACCTTCGCTTCCGGCGCATCCGTCATGGTCGGATCTAACGCGACCGATACGATCACAGTAACGTTGAGCAGCCTGACAGCAACTACATTGGGTATTAACGCGCTCGCCATCACCTCTCAGACCAGTGCCACCGCGGCGCTCACCACGCTGGACACCGCGATCGATTCCGTCTCGACCGCACGTGCCAGCATCGGCGCCCAGGAATCGCGCTTCAACTTCAGCGCCGCCTCGATCTCCACGCAGTCGCAAAACCTGCAGTCGGCCAATTCGGCGATCACCGACGTCGATATCGCATCCGAGCAGGCCAAACTGTCGTCGGCGGAGGTCAAGACCCAGGCGGCGGTGTCCGCGGAATCCGCCGCCAACCAGATGCCGCAGTATCTGCTCAAGCTGCTCGGCTAATTCCTTACACGGAGAGCCGGCCCGCGGTCGGCTCTCCCCTTGCCAAACCGGGTACCTTGTCATGACGACGGTTAGTAGCACGGCCTCCACCACACCGGCCTCCACCACAACCACCACGTCAGGCACCAAGACTACCACCAGCGTCGACTGGGATGCGCTGATCGCGGCACAGGTCGCGACCAAGACTGCTTCGGCGACGACAATCCAGACCAGCGTCACCGCCAACGAAGCCAAGATCGCCGCTTATCAGAGCTTCCAGACGTTGCTGGCGACGCTGACCACAGACACCACAGCGCTGGCAAAATCGATCGTTAATTCGCTGTCCTCAAGCGCCTACGGCGCGCGCTCGGCGACCATCACCTCGACGGGCGATGTCAGCGCCTCGTCGGCGGTCTCGATGTCGATCACCAACGGCGCCGCTACCGGCGATCATACCCTGACGGTCAGCCAGATCGCCACCGCGCAGAAGGTGATCAGCACCTCGGTCGCCGACCAGACCGCCGATCTCGACTATACGGGCACGTTCTCCCTGGGCCTCGCTGGTGGTACCAGCGTGGATATCTCGATCACCAGCGGCATGTCGCTGCGGGACGTCGCCGACACCATTAATGCGCAGACGTCCTCGACTAACGTGCAGGCTTCGATCATCCAGGTGTCGAGTTCCTCCTATGAGATGGTCCTGGCCGCCAACAATGATAATGCCGATATCGAGACCAGCGTGGCATCCGGCACCGACGTCCTCAACAGTCTCGGCCTTACCGACAGCTCCGGCGCCTTCGCCGACGTGCTGCAGACCGCGCAGCCCGCGATCTTCACCCTCGACGGCATCGCACTGACACGCAACACCAATGACATCACCGACGTCCTGAGCGGCGTCACCTTCAGTCTGCTGCAGAGCACCCCCACCGGCTCCACGGTGGACATTTCCATCGAGCCCGACACCAGCCAGATATCGACGTCGCTATCGACCTTCGTCACGGCCTACAACGCGGTCCGCGACTATGTGACGTCGCAGCAGACACTGTCGTCCGATGGCACCGTCGACTCGAGCGCAGTGCTATTTGGCGACGGCGCCATACGCAATATCATGACCCAGCTTGAGCAGTCGATGAATACCAGCGTAGGTGGGTTGTCGATGACCGATCTCGGGCTGTCGTTCAGCGACACCAACGATCTTCAGCTGGACACCAGCACCCTCGCGACCACGCTGACCGACAATCTCAGCGGCGTCATCGCGCTACTCGCGGCCAAGACGTCGACGTCGTCCAGCGCGCTGGCCGTCGTCAATACCAACACGTCACCGCCGGCATCGTTCAGGCTGGATGTCGCCGTCGACAGTTCAGGCGCGCTTATATCAGCCTCGGTGGGCGGCGACGATTCGCTGTTCACGGTCAGCGGCAACACCATCATCGGCGCCGCCAACACCGTCTATGCCGGGATGGCCTTCACCTATAGCGGATCGACAGCGCAGTCGATCACCATCAGCTCCACCATCGGCATTGCCGCCCAGATCAATGCGCTGGCCACCACCGCGTCAAATACCAGCACAGGCTCGCTTCAGGACATGGTGACCAACCTGCAGTCACAGGACACCATGATGACACAGCAGATCAGCGACATCACTGCCCGTGCCGCGGTCTACAAGGCGATGCTTACGGCGCAATATGCAAAATACCAGACCGCGATCTCGACCGCCAATTCGACGCTCGACTACCTCTCAGCCCTTCTCAACTCAAGCAGTAGCTAGCCATGAATCATCAATCGAATTTTCACGCCGCACAAGCCTATCGTAGCACGTCAACGGCCGTGCCGCCGCTGCGCGCGGTGATCATGATGATCGATGGCGCCATCATGTTCCTGCAGCGGTCGATCGCGGCGAACGAGCACAGGAAGTATGAGGACAGCCACGGCCACATGATCCGCGCCACCGCGATCCTGCGCGGCCTCAGCCACAACCTGAATTTCGACAGAGGCGGCGCGGTGGCCGAGCGCCTGCACACCACCTATCACGCGCTCATCATGGCCTGCCTGCGATCATATGGCCGGCCGGATTCGGCGCAGTCCTATCGCCGCGTCATCGGCAGCCTGACCGAGATG
Organism: Tardiphaga sp.; assembly: GCA_014377915.1. Next base: position 8,344 of record JACMOT010000330.1, on the reverse strand, counting down.
CGCGATGCGTGGGATTCGGTGGCGGCCCAGACCGCCAAGGCCAGATGATACCTCAATGACAGGCCCATGATCCGTCCGTACTGACGTTCGCCGGAAAATCGCCGGACTCAGTTACCGCTGACGGGTAATCCGGCTTTTCGCGGTTGAAAAAGGCCGGCTCATGTTGCCTATCGTCAAAGCGTGTCCTAGGACCGTAAGGGCGCCCGCGGTATTGTGGGCTTGCTTGAATTCATTTTCATTCAGGGCCCTTGGCTGTTCGGATACGCTTTCGATGATGGATGTCACGGAGTTTGAGGATCTGCTCGGCCGGTTCGGCGACGATCTGACGAGCTGGCCGGCGCCGCGGCGGGACGACGCCAACCTACTGTTGCGCGGCTCCGACCAGGCCCGCGCCGCTCTGGCCGAATCCAGGCGGCTGCGCCAGGTGCTTCGAGCCGAACCTATCCGCGCGCCCGACGGCCTGCTCGACCGCATCATGCAAAAGGCCCGCCAAGCCACCTCCGAGCCATCGAACAACGAGCACGCCGGCCCCGACGGCACGTCGGCGGTACCGCCGAAAGGTTCGACGTTGATCCTCGCGCTATGCCTGTGCGGCGGCCTGGTTGGCACGCCACCGCCCGACGATGCCGCAATGATGCGACACGCAATGCATTCGCTGCCGGTCACCGCGCGCTAGCCTCTGAGCCAGTCGGTTGAACCGTGCCGTGCATCGCGGCGTTCGGCGCGTTCCGGCATTGCAAGAAACGTTGCCCCGCATCCGGGACGGGGGTTGAAACCCGCAACCGCACCGGACCGAAATCCACACCCCGCTGACGCTCACCCGCGGCAATTTTTGCCGGGCAAGCGCGTTCCTGCGTTCCTGATACCAATTCACAAAAAGCACTGTGGCGCAGCCACAACTCGGATTTGCCACGCGGCCCGACGGCGCCGTTTTCGCGTCTGAAAAATATCCGCCTGAATCGCCCGGAAGGGCCGTTTCAATAAGGAGCGGAATTCAAAACCTCAACCATTCACGAAGCAGTTCCGAAGCGCCACGCGCTTCGAAAACCGCCGGAGCACGCCATGACCAGCATCACCACGACAGCGGCGACGACGTCGACCGCTGCGACGACAGCCGCTGCAGCCGCGAGTGCCTCTCTGAGCTCGGGCGACTTTCTGAACATCCTGGTGACCGAAATGCAGAACCAGGATCCGCTCGATCCAACCAGCACCACCGACTTCACCACGCAGATGACCCAATATGCCAATTTTGACCAGCAGTCGACGCTGAACACAAATCTGAGTGCACTGCTGACATCGTTCAACAGCCTGCTGACGCTGAACTCCTCGAACTACATCGGTCAGACCGTCACGGCCAAGGCGGATTCGGCGACGCTGACGAGCGGCTCTATCGCGTTCGGCTACTCGCTGGATTCGGCCGCGGCCAGCACGACGCTGACCGTCAGCGACTCGTCGGGCAATGCGGTGTGGACCGGCAGCGGCACCACCACCGCCGGCAGCAATAGTTTCACGTGGGATGGCAAGACCACTGTCGGAACGCAACTCGCCGACGGCGGCACCTATTCGCTGACGGTGAGCGCGGCCGATTCCAGCGGCACCGCGATCTCTGGCTACACGACGATCTCCGGCAAGGTCACGGGCATCGACAGCTCCAGCGGCACCGCGAAGCTGCTGATCGGCACCACTTCACTCGATGTCAGCAGCGTCATCGGCGTCACATCCTGAACCGGTCTGGAGTCTAGTCATGAGTCTTTCAGGGGCACTATCCTCGGCGATTTCCGCATTGAGCGCGCAGAGCGCCAATATCGCGATGATCTCCGACAATATCGCGAACTCCTCCACCGTCGGTTACAAGACGACCACTGCGTCGTTCGAGTCGCTGGTGTCGAGTTCGGGAAGCGCTACGACCTATGCATCCGGTGGCGTCAACACATTGTCGTCGTCGAACATCTCGACGCAGGGCCTGCTGACCACCACCACCAGCGCGACCGACATGGGCATCCAGGGCAACGGATTTTTCCCCGTGACCACGTCGCTGAGCGGCGGATCCACGGAATATACCCGGAACGGGTCGTTCTCGATCGACAGCAGCGGCTATCTGACCAGCAGCGGCGGCGCCTATCTGCTTGGCTGGCGCACCGACGCCGAAGGCAATGTGGTCGGCAATGCCTCGAGCGACACGCTGGTGCCGATCGACACCAGCGTCGCGCAGACCAGCGGCAGCGCCACTACCAAGACCACCGTAGCGGCGAACCTGCCGGCTGATGCGGCGACCGGCGCGACCTTCACCAGCTCGATCTCGCTGTACGATTCGCTAGGCACCGCGAACTCGATGCAAGTGACCTGGACCAAGACCGCCACCAACAGCTGGAGCGCCAGTTTTTCCAATCCGACGCTGACATCGGATTCGACCTCGACCACCGGAACGGCATCGGGATCGATCGCCATCACCTTCAACAGCGACGGTTCTCTGGCAAGTACGACCCCAAGCCCGGCCACCGTTGCCATCACCGGCTGGACCGACGGCGCCACCGACAGCTCCATCACCATGAACCTCGGCACCATCGGCGGTACCAACGGGCTGACGCAATATTCTTCGGGTGCCACCACGCCCGCAGTGGACCTGACCAGCATTGAATCCGACGGCCTGGCCTTCGGCAAGCTGAGCAGCATCGCTGTCGGCGACAATGGCAACGTCAACGCCACCTACTCCAATGGCAAAACCATCGCGATCTACAAGGTCCCGGTAGCCACCTTTACCGCCGAGGATCAGCTCTCGGCCGATAGCGGTGGCCTCTACAAGGCCACAGCAGCGTCGGGCACCGCCGTTTTGCAGGCATCCGGTACCAACGGCGCCGGCACCATTTACGGCGGCGAGCTCGAGGCCAGTACCACCGACACCAATACCGAGTTCAGCAGCATGATTTCGGCACAACAGGCGTATTCGGCAGCGTCGCAGGTGATCACGGCCGTCAACAAGATGTTCGACACCCTGATCTCGAGCATGAGATAGGCCACAATGTCCGAAACCCGCCAGGATGACGCACTGTTCGGCCGGCTGCGCCGCATGATCGCCAGTGCCACCACCGCTCATCAACGCGACCGCCGCCACGTGCTTTCGCTGGAATGCGACATCCGGATGCTGCGTGCCGAACTGAACCAGCGTTGCGCCGTGCTGACCGAGCAGATGAAAGAAGTCGGAACCCGCACCACGGCCATCAACGCCTATGCCCGCACCGGATCCCTCGCACGCGGCGCCTCTCAGCCGCGCCACAAATAACCAACGGAGTAACGCACATGATCAACCAGAAATCTCCGCGCCACGCGCTTGATAGCGCCAACGGACGCCGCATCGAGGACCTGATCGAGCTGATCGACGCGCTGATCGATGTGGTCACCGAGGAGAACATCGCGCTGGCCATGGGGCTGCCCGCCTCGCAGTCGCGCCACACCCAGCGCAAGCTCGAATTGGCCAACATGTTCGAAATGTGGGTCAAGGAAGTCTCGATGAAGAACCTTTTGCTGCAGACGCCCGACCGGCTGTTGCAGCACCGGGTGCTGGCGAAGATCGACAGCCTGCGCATCGCGATGGACGAGAATATGACACGGCTGCGCGCCGCCATCGAGGCCAGCCAGCGCCGCATCGACGCGGTGATGTCGGCGATCCGCGAGCAGATCTCCGACAATTCGCCCTATGGCGCCGGTGGCCGCGTCAACGGCCACGCCGCCTCCTACGCCCGCGGCGTTCGGGCCTGACCTTCAGCAGCAGCGAGGCCCCCCGTGTCACTCGACGTCGCACGCAGCATTGCCGTCAGCAGCCTGATGGCGACCCAGGTCCAGATCAGCGTCGCCTCGGCCAACATCGCCAATGCGAGCACCACCGGCTACACCGTCAAGACGGCGGTGCAGGCGGCAACGGTCAGCGGCGGCGTTGGCACCGGCACCACCATCACGGCCATCACCAGCAATGTCGACAGGCTGCTGCTGAAGTCGCTGGACGCGGCTACGTCGGAGCTCGGCAGCGCCACCACCAGCAGCGGCTATCTCGACCAGTTGCAGGCGCTCTATGGCAGCACAACCGGGACCGACAGCACCGGCACCTCGCTGGCCAATACGCTGGCGTCGCTCGAGACCGCGCTGTCATCGCTATCCAGCACCGCCAGCAGCGCCTCGCTGCAGGCCAACGCGGTTAGTGCGCTGGATGACGTCGCCGCGCAACTACGCGACACGTCGAGCGGCATCCAGACCCTGCGCGGCAATGCCGACACCGCGATCGCCTCGGCGGTGGATGACGTCAACACGCAGTTGAACGCCATTGCCAGTCTGAACGGTCAGATCAAGCTGGCGGCGGCGAGCGGTCAGCCCACCGGCGATCTAGAAGACCAGCGCAACAATGCGCTGCAGGACGTCGCCTCGCAGATGAATGTCAGCTACTTCATCTCTTCATCGGGCGACATGCAGATCTTTACCGCCTCCGGTCAGGCGCTGGTCGATAGCTCCGTGCATCCGCTCAGCTTCACGGCAGCCTCATCGGTCACCGCGATTTCGACCTACGACACGACTGCGAGCACCGGACTCAGCGGCATCAGCGTCAACGGCGTCGACGTCACCTCGCAGATCGGCTCGGGCAATATCGGTGCGCTGGTCAGCCTGCGCGACACGGTGCTGCCGGCGGCACAGACCCAGCTCGACCAGCTCGCCACCCAGCTGGCGTCGAGCCTCAACGCGGTGTCCAACGCCGGCACCGCGGTTCCGCCGCCGGCATCGCTGACCGGCACCACGGCAGTCACCGCCACAACCTCTTTGAACGCCACCGGGACGGTGCGCATCGCCGCGGCGGACGCGTCGGGCAAGCTGGTGTCCTATGGCGACATCGACCTATCGACCATCTCCACCGTCGGCGACCTCGTGACTGCCATCAACGGCATTTCCGGACTGAGCGCCTCGATCAATTCCAGCGGCAACCTGGTCATTACGAGTTCGAACAGCGGCAATGGCGTCTCCATCAACGAGATGACCAGCGCGGTCGGCAGTCCCGCGGTCGGCCTGTCGGACTATCTAGGCCTCAACGACCTCGTCACCGGCACCGGCGCGTCCAATATCGCGGTGCGCAGCGACATCCTGGGCAATTCCGGCCTGCTGCCGGTTGGTACGCTGGATTCTTCGGCGACGCTGACCACCGGTAGTTCGGTGCTCAGCACCGGCTCGACCACCGTGATCGACGCGCTGTATTCCGCGCTCACCGGCAATACCAGCTTCAGCGCGAGCGGCGGTCTCGGCGCCAGCACCGGATCGTTCGCCGACTATGCCGCCGACCTCATCTCCAACGTCGCCTCCAGGGCGACGACGGCCACCACAACACTGACGTCCAAGCAGACCACGCTATCGACCTTCTCGAGCGCCATGTCGTCGCAATCCGGGGTCAATCTCGACGAGGAAACCGCGACCATAAGTACGCTGCAGAACCAGTACACCGCCGCGTCGCAGCTGATCCAATCGATCAATGCGATGTTCACCGCGCTGATGACCGCCATCCAGAGCACCTAGGAAGCCTGATCATGGGAATGCGCGTCGCCACCTTCGCGATCAGCCAGCAGATGATTGCCGCGGCCCTGAAGACACAGAGCACGATGGCCGACCAACAGATGCAGGAGGCCTCCGGCGTAGTCTCGCCGGATTTTGGCGGGCTGGGCTCGTCGACCCAGCAGGTGCTGAACCTGCAGGTCTCGGTGACGCGCGCGCAATCCTATATCGACGCCGCGACGCAAACCGGCAGTAAGGTGCAGGTGATGTATTCGGCCGTCAACTCGATCACCGACCTGACGACCCAATTCCGCAGCCTGCTTACCGCGGCCACCAATGCCGCGAGCACCGATTCCGCAAGCGTGACACAATCGGCGCGGGACATGCTGACCGAGATGGCCTCGCTGCTCAACACACAATATAGCGGCAACTATCTGTTCAGCGGTGCCAGGACCGACCAGGCCCCGGTCGATATTTCCAGCACGACCTATGCGGCCGCCACGTCGCCATCGACCGCCGATGCCAGCTACTATCAGGGCGACAGCGCGGTGGCCTCGGTGCGCGTCTCCGACAGCCAGACAGTGTCCTACGGGGTGACCGCCGACAACACCGCGTTCGAGCAGATCATGCGGGCGATGAACCTGGTGGCCAGTAATTCGCCGTTGACTACCGACACGTTGAACGAGGCGCTCGATCTGACTACCAACTCGGTCAGCGCGCTCGGCGTTGTGCAGAGCAGGATTTCCAATGCCGAGGCGTCGATCGAGAAGGCGAACGCCTCACAGACCGAATATCAATCCTACGCCCAGACCCTGGGCAGCGACCTCACCGGCGTCGACGTCGCCGCCGTCACGGCATCGCTGTCGACCTACCAGGCGCAACTGACGGCATCCTACGCGGCGATCGCCAAGGTGCAGAGCCTCAATCTGGCGAGCTATCTACATTAACGGAATTTCGCTGGCCTGCGGCAGGGCCAGCAGTTCAGCCGTCCGCCTAGCGGCGCTCATCAAGCTGCGCCAGGCACATCGTCCAAGCCAAATAACTCAACATAGTCAGCTAAAGGACTAGATGCGGGCTACCCAATCCCTGGGTGGTAACCCATCGGGCCCGTGGCTCTTGGCCCGATTGTAAATGGCGCGCCCGAAAGGATTCGAACCTCTGACCCCTAGATTCGTAGTCTAGTGCTCTATCCAGCTGAGCTACGGGCGCGTGCCTTGAGCACCGGGGGCCTGAACCCGCCGATGCCTCATGTTTCGAAACCGGTGGTTTGCGAAAGCGCGCCATAGCTACCGAGTCCGGACAGGCTTGGCAAGCGCCGCATGACAGTTTCGTGGTCATTTGCAAATCACGCCGTTTCAGGCGGTATTGCACCGCCACACGGCGCTCCGGCGCGACGCGACAACCGAAAACCGGAGTGAAATTATTCCGGCTCGACCGAATCGCTGGTCGCAGCCCCCCCCCCCCCGCTGACCGGTTTGACCGGTCGTCAGGCCCGGGCACGTTCACTGCGGATGCTGTGCAGTTCGACCGGGCGGTCCGGCATGGTGATGCGGAAGGTTGCGCCGAGCGTGCCTTCCACCAGATGGATGTCGCCGTCATGGGCCCGTACCAGCTCGGCGGCGATCGCCAGCCCCAACCCGCTGCCGCCGGGGCGCGCCGAGCCCTGAAACGCCTCGAACAAATGATCGCGGGCGCGCTGCGGCACGCCGGGGCCGGTATCGGACACTTCCAGGATGGTCACAGACCCCTCACGGCGGCCGGTGACGCGGATCTGCTGCGGGGCGCCATCGCTCCGCGGCTGGCCCTCCAGCGCCTGGGCGGCGTTGCGCACGAGGTTGAGCAGGATCCGGAACAGCTGGTCGGGATCGGCGTCGATGGTCAGGCCGCGCTCGATGGCATTGATCCAGGAAATCGACGCATCCGACGCCAGACCCGCGGATTCGCGGACTTCGTTGACCACCGGCTCCACCAGAACCCGCTTGCGGTCGGGGGCGGCCTCCTGAGCGCGGCCGTAGGACAGCGTCGACTGGCAGAACGCGATGGCGCGTTCGAGCGAGCGCATCAGCTTGGGCGCGAAGCGCTGCACACGCGGATCCGGCACGCTGGCAAGCTGGTCCGAGAGCAGCTGCGACGAGGCCAGCAGGTTGCGCAAATCGTGGTTGATCTTGGATACCGCGAGACCGAGCGCCGCCAGCCGGCTCTTCTGGTGCAGCATCGAGACCAGGTCGCGCTGCATGTCCGACAATTCGCGCTCGGCGACGCCGATCTCGTCGCCCCGCTGACTCGGAATGATGATCCGGGACAGGCTTTCCGGATTTTCGTGGAAGGCGACCAGATTGGCGGTGAGATACCGCATCGGTCGCACGAACAGGTAATGCAGGGCCAGATAGACCAGCCCAGCCGTCAGAATCGCAATCCCCAGCGACACCAGCAGCAGATTGCTGGAGAAGCGGTACATCGCCTGCCGCAGTGGCAGCTCGTCGATCACCACTTCGATGAACTGTGCCCCCTTCTGGGCACCCGCCGGCACTGGCCCGATCACCCGGATCGATTGGTTGCCGGTTTCCAGCATGATCTCGAACGTGTCGACGATCGCCGACCACACCGTGATGGAGCGCATATCGACGTCATGGTCGATCTGTGGCGGCAGGTCGGCACTGGCCAGCAGGCGGCGCTGCTGACCCATCTTGATGGCCACGGCGCGGGCGCCGATGCTGCCCAAGATCTGCCGCGACAGCGATTCCGGCACCAGGCCGAGCGGCGCGGCGTCCAGCACCAACGCGGCGGTATTGGCTGCGGCCAGCTTGTCGTTCAGCCGGTT
>JACMOT010000003.1 GCA_014377915.1 Tardiphaga sp. | reverse complement strand
CGCGGCCGCTCGCATGCGTGGCATGAGGGGGATTAACGGATGCGGCCCGGGGAAGCAAGTTAAAGGGCGCAAAAAGCGCCCCGGAGGAGCTGCGCAAACCCTTGATATCCCCTGAATATCCGGAGCGATTCAAAGGCGCCTTTGCTCTAGTCAGGCAGCACCAGCGTCCCCTGCATCATCGGCACGCACCGACCGAAGACGCGAACCGACACCACCCGCCCGGCCGCCTTCACGGCCTCGATCTGGATCGCGCTCGGCCGTCCCATTTCGACGCCCTGATCGATCGCGATGTCGAACACCGCATCTAGCCGCGGATCGAGGCCAGCGAGATAGGCCGCCAGCGCCGCCGAGGCGCTGCCGGTGGCGGGATCCTCGGGAATGTTGTTCAGCGGCGCGAACATGCGCGCGCGCAAATGCGCGATGCCTTGACCGATGCGGACATAGACGAAGGCGGCGAACCGGTCGCCGCGGTGCCAGTGTTGCTTTCCCGCGTCTGCAAAGGCCGATGCGTCGGGTCGCGCCGCGTCCAGCGCCTTGAGGTCGCGCAGTTCGGCGATCGCAAACGGAATGCCGACGGACACGATGCACGGCCGGTGCACATCCGTGACGATCGCATCCGACGCCAGCGACACGCAGCAGGCCATCGTTGCCGCTTCGATATCGCCGCCGCGCTCAAGCGGTTGCGGCGCGACGAAGCCGGCGCCGATCACCGCGCCGCCTCCCGCAGCAGATCGATGTGCACCAGACCGGCATCCTCCTCGAACACCATGCGGTCGCCGACGGGGGCGCCGAACGCGGCCCCCTGGCGCCCCAGCACAAAAGCGGTGCCGACATTGGGGTGGCCGGCAAACGGGATCTCGTTGGTCGGCGTGAAGATGCGGACCCGGGCGATGTGAGCGGAATCGGCCGGCGGCAGCACGAAGGTCGTTTCGGAGTAGTTGAACTCGGTCGCGATCGCCTGCATCTGCGCCGCATCGAGGCCGCGCGCATCCGGGATCACCGCCAGCGGATTGCCGCCGAACGGCCGGTCGGTGAACACATCCAGCGTGACGTAATCGATCTTCATGCGGCCTCCGAAACTCTGCGCTACTTCATGTCACAACGGACATGCCACACAAATAGCGGAAAGCGGAACCCATGCGGTCACCCTACTCCGCGGTCGACTTCGCCGCCGGCTTGCTGTCGGGCAGCAACGGGCCGTCGATAACGTTGGCATTGAGCCAGGTGCTGTTGCGGCACAAAGCGCGGATCTGGATGCCGAACCGGCGCAGCTGGGTGCGTTTCTTGCCGGCCGGAAGATCGTGGGCGCGGCGGATGACGTTGGCGCGCGTTTCGAGCAGCGCGCGAAGGGTGAAGTGCCGCTTGAGCTGGAGCATGGCTGATCTCGGCTGGAGGAGGAGAGCTTGGCGCCAGACCATCGAGGCCGGCCATGCGGCTACTTGAGAGCCCATCACGCGCATGTGCGATGGACGACTGATTGATCCCGCCATAGGGCGCTTATCCCATTGATTTAACTTGATGCAGATCAAGCCGCTCGGTCCGCAATAGCGCATAGGGTCGGGTGAGCCATCACGCGCTCAGTTGGAGCCGACGCGAATACGACCCTGTCTGCTAGGTCCGCAGCCCCCATCCTGCTTGCTATCCCTGCTCTGCCTCACCCTGCCCGCCCCGCCGCGGCGGTCGCGCATGACGTTGCGCGTCGCTGTCCCACGGCGCGCGCAGCAGGAGGCCGGCGCTCTCGAACTCTTGAAAGCTCATATGGACGTGCTGCACCGACTGGTGACCACCGAGCCATTGCTCGCGCTGTTTCTCACCATCGCCATCGGCTATTTCGTCGGCAAGTTGAAGATCGGCAGTTTCACGCTGGGCGGCATCGCCGGCACGCTGCTGGTCGGCGTCATCATCGGCCAGTTCGGCGTCGACATCGACGCCGGCATCAAGGGCATCTTCTTCGCGCTGTTCATCTATGCGGTCGGCTTCCAGGGCGGTCCGCAATTCTTCCATGCGCTGAACCGCCGCTCGCTGAACCAGCTCGTCTCGGCCTTCGTGATGTGTTTCACGGGCCTGCTCTGCGTGCTCGGCGCCGCCTGGCTGTTCGGGCTCGACCGCGGCATGGCGGCGGGGCTGGCCGCCGGCGGCCTGACGCAATCGGCGATCATCGGCACCGCCGGCGACGCCATCGGCAAGCTCGGTCTCGCGCCCGACCTCATAAAAACCATGCAGACCAACGTCGCGGTCGGCTACGCGGTCTGCTACATTTTCGGCTCGCTCGGCCCGATCATCATGGTGAGCTGGTTCCTGCCGCTGATCATGAAGTGGGATATTCGCGCCGAAGCGATCAAGCTCGCCGCGCAGCTATCCGGCGGGCGCGGCGAACTGGACCCCGGCCAGTTCAATGCGGCGAGCCAAATCGCCACCCGGATCTATGAAGTCACGGATAGCAGCAAGGCCGTGGATCTCTCCGTGCTGGCGATCGACCGGCAATTGTCGGACGCTTCCATCGAGGCGATCTACCGCGAGGGCAAGACGCTCGACCTCGCCGACACGCTCGAGATCGCGGCTGGCGACCGCGTCGCGATCACCGGCAAGATCGACAAGTTGCCGACCGCATCGCCGCTGTTCAGCCGCGAAGTCACCCCGCCGAACGGGCTGCTGCTGGTGCAGGAAAACCGCGAGATCATCCTCACCAACCGCGCCCTCAACGACCGTACCATCGCCGACATCCACGATCACGCCAATGTCGAAACCCGGCACGGCGTGTTTCTCACGGCGGTCAAGCGCATGGGCCTCGATTTGCCGGTGCTCGACAAGCTCGTGGTCAAGCGTGGCGACGAGCTGCACTTCACCGGCAGCCCGGCCGACCTCAACCGCGTGCAGGGCAAGATCGGCTACAAGATCACCGCAGCAGCGGTGACCGACTTCATCTTCTTCGGCATCGGCATGCTGATCGGCATCGCGCTCGGCATGATCCAGTTCCGGATCTGGGGCATTCCGATCTCGATCGGCAGCGGCGGCGGCTGCCTGCTGTCCGGCCTGACGTTCGGCTGGCTGCGCAGCGTACATCCGAAGTTTGCAGCCCTGCCGCAGGGCGCTTCCAACTTCCTGCGCGACTTCGGTCTCGCGGTGTTCGTCGGGATCGTCGGCATCTCCGCCGGCCCGCAGGCGCTGGTGGCGATCCAGCATTACGGCCTGACGCTGTTCTTCCTCGGCGTCGGCGTCACCTTGATCCCGCAGATCGTCACCTTCTTCTTCTCCTACTATGTGCTGCGCATCCAGAATCCGATCGAGGCGCTGGCCTGCGTGGCCGGCGGTCGCAGCGCCAATCCGGCCTTCGCAGCCCTGCTGGAAAAGGCCGGCAACGCCACGCCGGTGGTGTCGTTCACCGTCACCTATGCGGTCGCCAACGTGTTCCTGACGCTGTGGGGACCCGTCATCGTCGGCATCGTCACCACCAACGCGACGCCATAACGCCATCGACACCTTCCATCGACCTTTGAGGAGACCGTCATGCTGAACCCCACCCGCGACTACACGCAATACGCCACGCTGAGCCCCTTCGAACTGAAGGACCAGTTGATGGAGATCGCGTCCTCGGATGCGCAGCGCCTGATGCTGAACGCCGGCCGCGGCAATCCGAATTTTCTCGCCACCCTGCCGCGCTGGGCGTTTCTCAGCCTCGGCGATTTCTCGCTGCGCGAGGCCGAGCGCTCCTACTCCTACCTCGACAGCGGCTTCGGCG
>JACMOT010000037.1 GCA_014377915.1 Tardiphaga sp. | reverse complement strand
GGCCGCAGCAGGTTGGCGGCCTCACCGATCAGCGCATTGACGTCGACCTCCTGCGGATTCAACGGCTGCTTGCGGGCAAACGCCAGCAGGCGCCGGGTCAGATCGGTGCAACGCTCGGCGGCATCCGCGATCATCGTGACGTGGACGGCCAGTTGCGGCCGGTCAGCGACCGCTTCGACGAGGGCTTCCACCGAGCCCATGATGACGGTCAGAATATTGTTGAGATCGTGCGCCACGCCGCCGGTGAGCTGGCCGATCGCCTCCATCTTGTGCGCCTGGCGCAGCTGCACCTCGGCGATGTCCTTTTCGCGCAGCAGTGCGTCTTTTTCTGCAACGATTCCTTTCAGGCGGTCGAGCGCCTGTTGCAGCGTCACCGTGCGTGCTGCCGTCGTCACTGCTTCGGCCAGCACGTTGGCGAAACCGGTCAGGAAGTTGATGTCAAACTGGTCGTAATCATGTGGTTCATTGTTGTCGATTTCCAGAATGCCATAAGGCCGGTGCTCGCTGCCCTTGATCACGACGTCGATGATCGAGACGATGCCATGCGCGGCATAGAATGGCGGCAGATCGAAATCGCCCGTTTGCAGATCGTCGCATATCGCCGGTTCGGCGGTGCAAAAGGCGCGGCCCTGCGGCGAACTCATGTCGGCGCGCGACACCACATTCCCGACCACTCCCTCCCGCCAGCCGTAGCCGGCGACGATCAGCAGGTCGTCTTCCTCGGGGCGATAGCGGCAGACCTTGGCGAACGGCACGTCAAGACCCTCGGCGCAGGCCCGCACCGCTTCCGTCAGAATCTTCGCTAGGTCCCATTCGCGCAGCGCGAAGCTGCCAAAACGGGCGATCGCCGCCTGCTGGCGCTGCAGCTTGCGGACTTTTGCATTGGCCTTCGCAGAGGAGTCCAGCCCATCGGCTCGATCTGGGGCCGGATCTGGCTCATAAGTTAGCGTAGCGGGCAAACCTGTCCCTCCGCGTTGGCGACGAGTTGACGTCGATCGGCCCGGACCGACCCCAGGATCGCGCACGGCGCTGGTCTGCCGATGGTCGCCGCCACGATGGCCAAGCCGGTCGCGGGCCACCGAATCACCCGCAGACGCTACGCCCTCGCCGGCGGAATGTCTGAGCCCTATTGAACATTTTCAGGTCGGCCGTTGCGGTGCAGCCACCGCTGCCATTGTCAGGCCCCGCCGGGCACGGATAATACGGTCGCGACCATCGCGATCCGGAGACCCCATGAGCTGGCACCCTAGCAACGATCCGATCCTCGGCGACGCCGCCTCCTGCGATGCGCTGGAACTGACGATTGTGCCGCGCACGCGCGACATCGGCGACGGGTTCATGGTCCGCCGGGCGCTGCCGCACGGCAAGCGGCAGATGGTCGGCCCCTTCATCTTCTTCGACCATTTCGGGCCGATGCAGTTCATCGCCGGCCACGGCATGGACGTGCGCCCGCATCCGCATATCGGCCTCGCCACCGTCACCTATCTGTTCGACGGCTCGATCATGCACCGCGACAGCGAGGGCAACGTCCGCGAGATCCAGCCCGGCGCGATGAACCTGATGACCGCCGGCCGCGGCATCGCGCATTCCGAGCGGACGCCGGACGTGCAGCGCGCGAGCGGCCAGAGGATGCTCGGCCTGCAGAGCTGGATCGCATTGCCGGCCGGCTCCGAGGAAATTGCGCCGTCGTTCCAGCATTTTGGCGCGGATACCCTGCCGACCGTCCAGGACACCGGCTTCACCGCGCGAATCATTGC
>JACMOT010000329.1 GCA_014377915.1 Tardiphaga sp. | reverse complement strand
GACATCTGCGCGGCGATCATAAACATGGCCATCCCCGCGGGGATTAGAACCAGTCGGAAGAGTTGGATGAGCGTTCCCATGGCGGTTTCCCGGTGTGAGCCCCGGGCGGACGATGCAAGATTATAGTTAACAGTTGATTGATGGCGGGTAGTTTTAGCCCGAACAACCTCAAGTAAATTATATTCCATCTGCTGCGGCAGGTCCGTTCCATCTACCTATCGCCCGGAACAACGCCGGACCGTCAGTTCTCCAATTAGGCTCTATCGGGCAGCGCGATGAGATGCTGAAGCGTGGTGCGGCTGTTGAGCACGGCAAACGTCTCGCGGGAGCTGAGATAGCTGACCGCCTCTTCAAAATCCTCCGCATCCTCGATTTTGGCGCGCGCGGTGGCGAGGTCGGAATTGATCTGGCCGCGCCGGCGCGGCTGATCGGCCAGCGCCCGCGAATGTATCTCGCGCAGTTCGGCATCGTTGCGCAACGCGCGCAGCGGGCTGGCATCATAGGCCGGCGCCGCCAGTGCCAGTTCGTTGGCGCGGTCCAGCACCCTGGGCGGCGCATTCTGTTCGGGAGTGCCGAACAGGCCGGCGCGCTGGCCGGACCGCAGCAGCCGCGACGACAGCATCGCCACCGGCACCGACAACAGCAGGCCGACGATCACCGGCGTCATCCACAGGAACAGCGGCACCGACACCGCATAGGCGCCGATGGCCATCAACACCCCGAACAAGGTCGGTACCGTATATTTGCTGACTACTTCGCGGAACGGCACGCCGCCATCGTCGCGGCGCTGCACCTGCCAGCCGGCATCGCGGCCGAGCAGGATCTCGCCGACCGCCGAGGACTGGAAGATCATCATCACCGGCGCGATCAGGCCCGACAGCAGGGTTTCGAGGACGATGCCGATCAGCACCAGCATGCCGCCGCCGAAGCGCTTGCGGTTCTCGTTTTGAGTGAGCAACAGGATGTAGGCCAACAGCTTCGGCACGATCAAGAGCCCCATGGTGCCGGCGAACACCCAGGCCGCGCGGACCGGATCCTGCGCCGGCCATTGCGGAAACAGCGAAAAGCCTTTCGGGAAATATTCCGGCCGCACGAACTGCGCCTGCAGCGAAATCAGGATACCCAGTACCAGAAACATCAGCCAGAGCGGAGCCGTCAGGTAGGAGCCGATCCCGGTCAGCAAATGCAGCCGCGACACCCAGTGCAGCCGCCGCGCCGGCAGCACGGCGAGATGCTGCAGATTGCCCTGGCACCACCTGCGGTCGCGCGCAGCAAAATCGAGCAGCGACGGCGGGCATTCCTCGAAGCTGCCGCCGAGTTTTGGTGCCATGTGGATCCCCCATCCGGCGCGCCGCATCAACGCCGCCTCGATGAAATCATGGCTGAGAATATGGCCGCCAAACGGCTTGCGCCCGGACAGTTCGGGCAGGCCGGCGTCGCCGGCAAAGGCACGGACGCGGATGATGGCGTTGTGGCCCCAGTAATTGCCTTCCGAGCCGTGCCACCATGCGATTCCCGACGCGATCACCGGACCATAGAGCCGGCCGGCAAACTGCTGCATGCGCGCGAACAGCGAGCGCGCATTGACGACGATGGGCAGCGTCTGGATCAGGCCGACGGCGGGATGCGCCTCCATGCCGGCAACCAGGCGCACAATCGTATCGCCGGTCATCAGGCTGTCGGCGTCGAGGATGATCATGTGATCATAGCCGGCGCCGAAGCGCTGGACCCAGTCCTCGATGTTGCCCGACTTGCGAGCCACGTTGCGCGGCCGGTGACGATAGAAGATGCGGCTGGCGCCGGCTTCGCGGCGAAATTCGAGCAACGCCTTTTCCTCGGCGACCCAGATCGCCGGGTCGGTGGTGTCGCTGAGCACGAACCAGTCGAGCTGCGCGCCGTAGCCGGTCTGTTCGGCGGATTCCCAGATCGCCCGCAGCCGCGCCATGATCCGGTAGGGATCTTCATTATAGGTCGGTAGCAGCATCGCATTACGGCTGGAGATAGCCGGCAGCGGCCCCCGCGGCTCGATGTCGAGTGGGTCGCGCCGGCGCAGCAGCAGCATGGCAAAGCCGGCCAGCGCTGACATGAACGAAAATGCCACCCAGGCGAACAGCAGCACGAACAGCGCCAGCACCAGACCTTCGAGGATGGTAATGCCGCCGACCTTCAGAACCTCAAACATCTCATAACCACCGGCGATGGTCATCGCCGCTGTGCCGGTCAGGATATAGATGCGCCGCCAGACGGTCGGCATCGGCTTGAATTGAGCGCGGCGGGGTGATGGGGGGGATCCCGACAGCACCTGCGGCAGCATCGCCAGCGGCGTCTCTGGAGGAAGCATTGCGCCTTCCGCGCCGGCAGGCAAAGCGACGGCGGATTTCGGCTTCGCCGCGTTCATGGAGTCCATCGATAGACCCACACTTCGGAGATTGCCTGATCATCCTGCATCAGCGAAGCCCGCAATTCGACAGGCTCCTTCCCCTTGACCGGCATTTCGAAACTCAGGCGCCAGCCGCCGCTTTGCGGATTGGGCTGCGTGACGATGTTGCGGATCTCGGCCTTTTCGGCGGTGACCACGCCCTTGATCTTCTTGGGATCGATCGATTTGAGCTTGTCGCCGATCAAATCGAGCACGAACAGCTTGGTGTCCTCGCCGCGCGAGCCGACGCCGCTGCGTGAAAAAATCGCCAGCGCCGAGGGTTTTGGATGATCCGGTCCCCAGTGCAGGCGATAAATGTAGGTGTGCTCGCCCTTGGCCGGCAGCGGGTTCTTCGGGTGCCAGAAGCTGCCGATATTGTCGTGGATTTCCTCCTTGGTCGGAATTTCGAGCAATTGTACCGAACCTTCACCCCAGTCGCCGATCGGCTCGACCCACAGGCTGGGGCGCCGCTCGAAACTGGATTCGAGATCCTGGTAGTCGAGAAAATTCTTCTGCCGTTGCATCAGCCCGAAGCCGCGCGGATTGAGATCGCCGAACGAGCTGATCTGCAGGTCGCGCGGATTGTTCAGCGGCCGCCACAATTGTTCGCCGCGGCCATTATAAATCGCCAGGCCGTCGGAATCGTGCACGGCCGGGCGGAAATCATCGACCTCCTTGCGGTCGTTGGGACCGAAGAAGAACATGCTGGTGATCGGCGCCAGGCCGGCATTCTTCAACTCCACCCGCGGATAGATCGCCATCTCCACATCGAAAATCGTGGTCTCGCCCGGGCGGATGGTAAAGCGATAGGCGGCCGCGGCGCTTTCACTGTCGAGCAGCGCATGGACCACGATCGAACTGGCATTGGATGCCGGCTTCTCGATCCAGAACGCCTTGAACTGCGGAAATTCCTCGCCGGCCGCATCGCCGGTGTTGATCGAAAGTCCGCGCGCCGACAGGCCATAGACCTGACCTTTAGCGACCGCCCGGAAATAGCTGGCGCCAAGGAATACACAGACCTCGTCATAATAATCGGGCTTGTTGATCGGCGCGTGCAGCCGGAAGCCGCCGAAGCCGAGATCGGTGCCGGCCGGTGGCGGCGGCGTGGTGCCGAAGGAGAAATTCTCGGGTTGATATGGGACTTGGATGGCCTGCCCACTGGCGACTTGATAGATGTCGACGCGGTTGGTGTAGAACGAGCCACGGTGAAAGAATTGCACCTCGAACGGCAGCTTCTCGCCATGCCAAAGCGCCTTCTCCGGATTGAATCGAAGCGCGCGGTACTGGTCGTAATCGAGGTTCTTCAGCGAATCCGGCAGCTTGTTGTCCGGCGCCTTGAACGCCTTGGAGGCGGCATCACGCGCCATCTGCCGCACGACAGAAGCGTCGAAAGGTGTCGGTCCAGCGGCCGCGGCGAGGCTGCGCGGCGAGATCGCCAGCAGCGGCAGCACGGCCGTAGCGCCGAGAAGTTGACGTCGGTTCAAGGTATCTCCAGATGTCCAAAGAGCTGATACGCGACAACACACGACGAGCGCTCAGGTTCCCTGCCAGGAACAATGTTGGACTGGACAGGTCTGGATCGCTGTCCCGACTTTGTCGAAACCAGATTCAACTTGGCGCTGCTTGGCCTGCAACCCGTTCAATCCTTGGCCAGCGTCCGCCAATATTGCCAGGGCGGCGGATCGGGCAGGGCCGTCTTGAGAAAATCGAGGAATACGCGCACGCGATTACTGACAAGTCGCCGGCTTTGGTACACCGCGTAAATCGGATGTTCTTCGGGACATTGATGCTCCGGGAATAGTTCGATCAGCCGACCCTGCGCCAAATCATCGGCGATCTGCACTTCGATCAACCGGGCGATGCCGAGGCCGGCGCGAACGAACTCGATCAGGATGGAAGCCTGGTTGGAACGCACCCGACTCTTCACCGATAGCGGCTTGGAACCACCATCATCGCCACGCACGGTCCAGGTACTGGCGGCGATCGATGAATGGAAATTCAGGCAGCTGTGCTGGGCCAGTTCGTCCGGATGCGACGGCATGCCATGTTCCGCCAGATAGTCCGGCGACGCGCAGATGATCCAGCGCGTGCTCGTGAAGCGGGTTGCCACCAGCGAGGAGTCGTCGAGGTGACCGACATGGATCGTCACGTCGGTGCCCTCGTCGAGCAGCGGTCCGGGATCGATTCGCAATTGCAACTCGACCTGCAGCTCTGGATGTTGGCGGCAGAATTCCGGTAGCTTCTTCGCCAGAACGGCCTGACCAAAGATCGGCATCGAGCGAATCTTCAGTGTCTCGCGGCCGAGTTTGCCGCTGAAAACCGTCGCGTCGGCGGCTTCAACCGCCTCGATGGCGGCGAGCGCCGCCTGATAGAACAACTCGCCCTCCGGGGTCATCACGATGTTGCGGTGCGCGCGTCGAAACAGCAGCGCGCCGAGCCGCTCTTCCATCCGCGCGATCAGCTTGCTGACGGCGGAAGGCGTTATCGCCAGGTTGCGCGCCGCCGCGGAAAAGCTGCCATCCTCCGCCGCCCGCACGAAAACCTGCATCTCTGTGTAGCGGTTCACGTTTTTCTCATGTGACAGGAATTCACAGCAGCTTTGACCGATAGGGTCTGGAAAGGCAATCGGCAAATCCGTAGCCTCCGGTTCAATGGCGCTCCGATCAATCGAGAGCCTGCGCAAGAACGAACCGGGAGATGCCCCTTGGTCACCATTTCGAGCACTGCTTCGGCGGTGAGTGAGTCACCGCGCCAGGTCTATGACGCGATCATCATCGGTGCCGGCTTTTCCGGGCTCTATCAGCTGCACAAATTGCGCGACGAGCTTGGCCTTGACGTGGTCGTCCTCGAAAAGGGCGATGGCATTGGCGGGACCTGGTACTGGAATAGGTATCCCGGCGCCCGCTGCGACTCCGAGAGCTACTACTACTGCTACTCCTTCAACAAGGAGATCGAGCAGGCGTGGAGCTGGAGCGAGCGCTATCCCGAGCACCCGGAAATCCGGAAATACCTGAATTTCGTCGCCGACCGGCTCGAACTCAATCGCGATATCCGGCTAGGCACGGAAGTCGTTTCGGCGTCGTTTGATGACACTACCAATATGTGGACCGTGAACACCGCCAGCGGCCAGGTGCTGTCGGCGTCGTTTCTCATCACCGCCGTGGGCTGCCTGTCCAGCACCAACGTGCCGAAGCTGCCGGGCCTCGAGAATTTCAAGGGCCAGTGGTACCATACCGGCCTGTGGCCGCATGAAGGCGTTGACCTCGGCGGCAAGCGCGTCGGCCAGATCGGCACCGGATCGACCGGCATCCAGGCGGCCCCGGCGCTGGCGCAGCAGGCGAAGCATCTCACCGTGTTCCAGCGCACCGCGAATTACAGCATTCCCGCCCGCAACGGCCCGGTCTCCGCGGACGACATCAAGCATACGCGCGAAACCTATGATGATATCTGGCGCCAGGCGCGCGCCGGCACCAACGGACATCCGTTCTCGATGTCGACGCGGTCGGCGCTCTCGGTCCCGGACCAGGAGCGCGACGAGATCTATGAAAAGGCGTGGGAGCGCGGCGGGTTGCGTTTTCGCGCGTCGTTCTCGGACATCCTGCAGGACGTCAAGGCCAACGACACGGCGTCCGATTTCATCCGCCAGAAGATCAAGGAAGTGGTCGAGAATCCCGTGATCGCCGACATGCTGACCCCGCACGACCACGGCTTCGCCACCAAGCGGCCGCCGATCGACACCGGCTATTTCGAAACCTTCAACCGCGAAAACGTGCAGCTTGTCGACCTGAAGGCGGAGCCGATCGTCGAGGTGACGGCGAACGGCATCCGGACCACTCAACAAGAATACGAACTTGACATCATCGTTTTTGCGACCGGGTTCGACGCCCTCACCGGCGCGCTCGTCAATCTGAATATCGCCGGCAGCGGCGGCCACAAATTGAAGGATGCATGGTCGGCCGGACCGCGCACCTATCTCGGTCTTCAGACGCCGAGATTTCCGAACCTGTTCACCATTACCGGTCCCGGCAGTCCGTCGGTACTCTGCAACATGCCGATCGCCATCGAGCAGCATGTCGACTGGATCACCAACTGCATTCGTGAAATGCGGGCCAAAGGTTTGAAGCGGATCGAGGCCCAGTCTGAATCGACGGACAAATGGGTCGATGAGGTCAATGAAGCCGCCGACGCCACGCTGCTGCCGATGGCCAGTTCGTCGTGGTATCTCGGCGCCAATGTGCCGGGAAAGCCGCGCGTCTTCATGCCCTATGCCGGCGGCTTCGCGCGCTACACGTCGATCTGCGACGACGTAGCCCAGGACGACTACCGCGGTTTCTCGCGGAGCTGAACAAGGCCGGCCGGACAGGAGTGTCCGATCGTCGCAGCGAAGCTGGTAGCAGCTTTGAAAAGGCTGTTGGACAGAACGCGATGGATACTGCACGATCCGTGCAAGGGGCTGATCGATAACAGGCCTGCGGCGGAGGACGGGAAGCGACCGGAAAACCGGCGAACCCGAATACAAAACCAAAGAGCAAAGCAATAACCAGGGAGGACACAATGACCAAGATCAAGAAGGGCATCCCGCGACGGGATTTCATCGGAGGCGCTCTGGCCGGAGCGGCAGTGTTGGGCATGCCGCACATCGCCGGCGCGCAGGCCAAGGTCATCAAGATCGGCCTGCCAACGATCCTGTCCGGGCGGGTGGCCATCCTCGGCACATCCAGCCGGTTTGCCGTTCAGCTTGCGTTCAATCAGATCAACGAGGCCGGCGGCATCAACGGCCGCAAGTTCGAGGTCGTCGATCGCGATTCCAAGGGCCGCCCCGACGAAGCCGCCAAGGTGACGCGCGACCTCATCAACAATGACGGCTGCGACATCATCATTGATGGCGAGGCGTCATCGGGCAGCTTCGCCGTGCACGAAGTCGTGCGCGATCTCGGCATCCTGTGCCTCCATACCTGCAGCGAGACTTCGTCGTTGACGGCCGATCCGAAGCAGTTCTCGAAGAATGTCTTCAGATGTGCCCGGCAAGGCATCCACGATGCCGTGGCTGGCGGCAGCTACGCGGCGCAGATCGCCAAGGATAAGGGCCTCAAGAAGTGGGCGACTTGTTCGCCCGACTATGCCTACGGACGCGACAATACGGCCGAGTTCGTGCAGTACGCCAAGATCTTCGATCCATCGATCGAAGTCGTCGATCAGCTGTGGCCGAAACTGTTCGCACCCGATTACACCGAGAGCATCACCAAGCTCATGCAGGTCAAACCGCAAGCCGTCTACTCGGCGCTGTGGGGCGGCGATCTGGTGGCGTTCATCGAGCAGTCCAATCTCTACCGGCTGTTCCAGAATCCCGCCTACTTCTCGGGAGGACTGGGCGATCCGCCAATCCTCACGGCGATCAAGAATCTGCCGCCGGGGCTGAATACGGCCTATCGCTATAACAAGAGTTTTCCGGCGACAGCCGAGAACGCCGCCTTTTGCGATGCCTATCTCAAGGTTGCGCCGCATGAGCCCACCAACTGGGCCTGGCAGAACTACGCCGCGGCGCAGTTCATCATCGAGGCGGTGCGTCGCACGGGCGGCAACACGGACAGTTCGGCGCTGGCCAAGGAAATCGGCGGCATGACCGTCAAACAGCCGTTCGGCGGTGCCGGCATCACCATGCGTGAGAGCGATCACACCATCATCAACTACCCGGTGGCATGGGGCAAGACCGTCGGCAAGTCGCCATGGGTGCTCGACTATGTCGATACCGAATGGTCGAAAATTCTCGAGCTCGAGAAACAGTGGAAGAAGGAGAAGGGCTACGCCTGATCTCCCGGCGAGACGATATCAAGATAAAGCGGCCGGTCTGTTCCGGTGATCCCACCCGCTCTGTCGATGCTCCGGCCTTCCTTGCGAAGGCCGGAGCAGGCTCGGCTCTGACCATCGAAGGACCAGTGTAGTGAACCTTGAAGCCCTTGCCTCCTGCCTGACGTCGTCGGCCTGCGCGGTCACGCAGGTTTCGACGGCGCTGATCATCGGGATGCTGCTGTTCATGGTGGCGTCCGGTCTGTCGCTGATTTTCGGCGTGCTCGGCGTCATCAATTTCGCCCACGGCGCCTTCTACATGGCCGGCGCCTATATCGCCTTTTTCACCTACCAGGCGACATCGGGCTTCCTGCTGGCCTTCCTGGCAGGCGCGGTCGGCACCGGCATCATCGGGATATTGTTCGAGCGATTCATCATCAGCAAGGTGTATGGCAAGGACATCCTGATGCAGTTGCTGGTGTGCTATGCCGTCATCCTGATCTTCGACGATCTCGTCAAGATCATTGCCGGCCCGGAATACAAGATGATGGGCATGCCCGAGGTGTTCGCGCTGCCACCGCTGGAATTCGCCGGCGGTTTCATTCCTGCCTATTACGTCTTCATGATCGTCGCGAGCCTGGCGATCGGCGTGTTCCTGTGGCTGGCGATCGAAAAGACCCGGATGGGCAAAATCGTCCGCGCTTTGGCAATTAACCCGCAGATGGTCGGTGCGCTGGGCATCAACACCACGTTTCTCTATGCCGCCGTGTTCGGCCTCGGCAGCGCGCTGGCGGGAATCGCCGGGGCGCTGGCCGCGCCAACGCGGACGCTGACGCCGGGCATGGGCGTTTCGATCCTGATCGAGAGCTTCATTGTCACGGTGATCGGCGGCATGGGATCGATCGTGGGCGCGTTGATCGCGGCGCTGTTGATCGGATTCACCCGCGCCTTCGGTGCGATCGGATTTCCGTTGTTTGTCGACGGCATCATGTTCGGCATGATGGCCGTCATTCTGGTCTTGAAGCCGAGCGGCCTGCTCGGCCGGGAGGTGCGGTCATGACCAGGCCGGGATTTCTCCGCGACGTTGTCGCCGCCGTGGCTATGCTGGTCTTTCTGGTCGCCCTGCCGTTCATCTTCACCAAGCCGTCGTTGCGCGACTTTATGATTTACGTCATGGCCTACGGCCTGCTGGCGATGTCGCTGAACCTGCTGGTCGGGCTGACGGGACTGGTCTCATTCGGTCACGCGGCGTTCTTTGCGTCTGGCGCCTATATGTTCGGCCTGCTGATGCAATCCGGCCGCGTCTCCATTCCGGTCGCGATGCTCGCGACGGTGCTCGGCACCGCGGGGCTGGCCTTGGTGATCGGCGCCATCTGCGTGCGGCTGAAGGAGATCTATTTCTCCTTTATCACGCTGGCTTTCCAGATGTTCGTCCACTCGATCATTCTGACCTGGGTCAGCCT
>JACMOT010000036.1 GCA_014377915.1 Tardiphaga sp. | reverse complement strand
GCGCTATCTGGACATGTACAGCCTGTCCCGCGGCGTGATCCGGCCCGGCAGCCGGTTTCGCGACGTCATCGCGCATCGCAAGGAGACCGGGTCGTTCGCCGGCGAGATCGACGACTATGTCGAGGCGGTGCTGCGCGACGCCGCGCGGACCACCATCACCACCATGCGCACCGCCGACGGCCGCGCCATCCAGATCTCGTCGCAGCCGGTGCCCGGCGGCGGCTGGGTGGCGACCCACGAGGACATCACCGAACGTCGCCGCAGCGAAGAGAAGATCGCGCATCTGGCGCATTACGACCCGCTGACCGACCTGCCGAACCGGACCCTGTTCCAGGAGGAGCTGGAGCGGGAGCTCAAGCGCGTCGATCGCGGCGCGCAATGCGCGGTGCTCTATATCGACATCGACGAGTTCAAGGGCATCAATGATTCGCTCGGCCATCCGGTCGGCGACGAATTGCTGCGGCATATCGCGATCCGGCTGCGCGGCTGCGTGCGCGGCTCCGACGTGGTGGCGCGGCTGGGCGGCGACGAATTCGCCATCGTCCAGACCGGCGTCGAGAGCCAGAGCGACATCACCGATCTGATCGGGCGCATCTATGCCGCGATCCGCGAGCCGTTCGAATGCCTTGGCCACCAGCTGCTGACCGACGCCTCGATCGGCATCGCGCTGGCGCCGCGCGACGGCAGCGACCTCGATTCGCTGCTGAAGAACGCCGATCTGGCGATGTACGACGCCAAGGCCGACGGCCGCCGCACCTATCGCTTTTTCGAGCCGCGGATGGACGCCAAGGTGCAGGCCCGCCGCACGCTGGAATTCGATCTGCGCCGCGCCGTCACCGAAGGCGGCCTCGGCACCGGCGGCTTCGAAGTGTTCTATCAGCCGCTGCTCGACCTGCAGAGCAACCGCGTGACCGGCTGCGAGGCGCTGCTGCGCTGGCGCCACCCCGAGCGCGGCCTGATCCCGCCTTCGGAATTCATCCCGGTCGCCGAGGAGATCGGCCTGATCAGCCAGCTCGGCGAATGGGTGCTGACGACCGCCTGCATGGAAGCCGCGACCTGGCCGGACGACATCAAGATCGCCGTCAACGTCTCGCCGGTGCAGTTCCGAAGCCAGGCGCTGGCGCTCCACGTCGCCGCGGCGCTGGCGGCCTCGGCCCTGCCGGCCCGGCGGCTGGAGCTGGAGATCACCGAGGCGGTGCTGATCCGCGACGACGAAATGGCGCTCGCCATCCTGTACCGGCTGCGCGGCCTGGGGGTGCGGATCGCGCTCGACGATTTCGGCACCGGCTATTCCAGCCTGAGCTATCTGCAGCGCTTCCCGTTCGACAAGATCAAGATCGACCGCTGTTTCGTCACTGACATCGCCGAGGCGCAGGGCTCGTCGTCGATCGTGCAGGCGGTGGTCAACATCGCGGCCTCGCGCAACATGACAACCACGGCGGAAGGCGTCGAGACCGAGCAGCAGAAGGAGCTGCTGCGCGCGCTCGGCTGCACGGAAATGCAGGGCTGGCTGTTCAGCGCCGCGAAGCCCGCCGCCGACGTGCGCACCCTGATCGCCAGCCACCGCGCCAAGGACATGGCGGCGTAGCCCGATCGTTTTCACCCGCGGCGCGCCACCCTACTCCACCAGCGTGAACTGCATCAGCAGCGTTCGCTGCAGCATCGAGAAATTGTCGTCGGAGATCAGCGTCAGTACCGTCTCGCCCTCCTCGGTGACGTGCGCCTCGAGGCCCTCAAAATTGTCGATCTCGTAGCCGAGGTCGGCGTCGAAGATCGCGGGGCCGTCGACGGTGGCGCCGGGCACGATGCCGGCCAGCGCGATGCGGCGGATGCGGATGCCGGCACCGCCGAGCAGCGAGAATTTGCGCTCCAGCAGCAGGAGGTCGCCGGTCGGCAATTGCACGGCGTCGCTGATATCAAAATTGTCGGTGCGGCGGACCGCAAAGGTCGCCGGTGCCTTGCCGCCGATCAGCCACGCCATGATGTTGCCGGCGGGAGCGAGACCGCGCTCCGAGATCGCGATCAGCAGCCCGGCCAGCGCGAAGCCGCTGTGCCCGACCACCAGCGATTCCAGGCTGCCATTGGACGGCAATTTGCGCATCCCCGGCGGCTGCGGCATCACCTCGCCGCGGGCGCGGACGCCGTCGCGGCCGAAATCGAATTTCAGGATCTGGTGCACCCGCTCGAGGCCGACATAGACCGTGGGCCCATCGACCGCGATCGACTCGCTGTCGTACCAGCCGCGCGCGGTGATCGGCCGGCCATCGGCGCCGAGGATCGGCACGGCCTCGACATCGGCGAGGCCGGTCATCGCAGCGCCGTTATAGGTGATCCTGCCGGTGAACCAGTTGCCCTTGTCGCTGATGGCGACGAAATTTTCGCCCTTGGCGTCAAGCCGCAGACCGGAAAGGCCACCGAAGTCGCGATATTTCGAGGTCAACACCAGACCGCTGCGATAGCGCAGCGATCCGAACCGCAGATGGCCGCGGTCGCGGGTGTCGAAGGAAGGAATCGGGCGAGATTCGATCTCGATGGAGACCGGCGCGGCGGCGATCGGCGGTGCGGCGACCGGGACGCTCTGGGCATAGGCGAAGGAGGCCATCGCCGCGGTCGCGACAGCGCTCCAGATAAAATGACGGCGGGTGAGATCAGCGGCCACGCGAGGACCTTGTAGAATGGGTAGAGCGCAGCGAAACCCATCACAGCGACGAGACAATGATGGGTTTCGATGTCGATCGCGCCGACGCGCGATCGACATCTCGACCCATCCTAC
This sequence comes from Tardiphaga sp., assembly GCA_014377915.1. The sequence continues at coordinate 805 of JACMOT010000036.1, read as the reverse complement.
GAAGGACTAATGCGTCTTCCGCCTGCGGCGACCGGTCGGCGCGGCGCCCGAGGTCTCGGAGAACAATTCCGCGAGCTTCTCGGTAATCGCGCCGCCGAGTTCCTCGGCGTCGACGATGGTCACGGCGCGGCGATAGTAGCGCGTCACGTCATGGCCGATGCCGATCGCGATCAGCTCGACCGGCGAGCGGGTCTCGATCTCCTCGATGATGTGGCGCAGATGGCGCTCCAGATAATTGCCGGGATTGACCGACAGCGTGGAGTCATCGACCGGCGCACCGTCGGAAATCATCATCAGGATCTTGCGCTGCTCGGAACGGCCGAGCAGGCGCTTGTGCGCCCAGTCCAGCGCCTCGCCGTCGATGTTCTCCTTCAACAGCCCCTCGCGCATCATCAGCCCGAGATTCTTTCGCGCCCGGCGCCATGGCGCGTCGGCGGATTTGTAGATGATGTGGCGCAGATCGTTGAGCCGGCCGGGATTGGCCGGCTTGCCGGCGGCGAGCCACGCCTCGCGCGATTGTCCGCCCTTCCAGGCCCGGGTGGTGAAGCCGAGAATTTCCACCTTGACGCCGCAGCGCTCCAGCGTCCGCGCCAGAATGTCGGCGCAGGTCGCCGCCACCGTGATCGGGCGGCCGCGCATCGAGCCGGAATTGTCCAGCAGCAACGTCACCACCGTGTCGCGGAAGGTGGCTTCCTTCTCGTGCATGAAGGACAACGGATGGTGCGGATCGGTGACGACACGCGACAGCCGCGCGGGATCCAGGATGCCCTCTTCCAGATCGAACTCCCAGGCGCGGTTCTGTTGC
>JACMOT010000328.1 GCA_014377915.1 Tardiphaga sp. | reverse complement strand
GTCAAGTCGATTGTCACTCTTCGTCTGTAGATTGATAGGCGACACGGCCGAACAAGGCGGGCGTGGATATTCGCCAGTGCCTCGGTCGGAACCTGCGTCGCCTCCGCGGGGCGAAGGGCCTGAGCCAGGAGAAGTTCGCGTTCGAGGCGCACATCCACCGGACATACATATCCGACATCGAACGCGGCGCGCGCAATCCGACGATCACCATCGTCCAACGGCTCGCCGATGCGCTTGGCGTCACGGCCTCGGATTTGCTAGCCGTAGCACATGACGGTCGACCCTCCGCGTAAAGTCCGGGCCCCTCGAGGAACACGTGTGTGGATGCCTTACAAGTTCCGGGAAGGACTGAAGCAGCTGCGTGTCATGCGGGCCGCAAAACCGGACGGACGCGGGCGACACACTGAGTACACCGACGAGGACCATATTCGGCTGTACGTTGAGATCGAGGCGCACGCACGCTTACGAGCCAACGGAAAAATAGACAGAATGCTCCGCCTTCCCTGCGTTCGCGTCGGGACGAAAGAAAGCTCCCAGCGACTGGACCAAGCGGAACGGTCTCGATTGCGGAAGCTGCACCAAAACGGAAAGCGGGAAGCAGAACATTGGCGCAGAACGCTTTTTAACGGAACTCCACATCCGCAGTGGGCTGTTATTCAGCACCGCATTGAGGCGCGGGTCGAGGAACTGAAACAGCAAACCGGATCATTATTCTTTCTCAAAATTAGCTGACATCTGGTGCGCTCCTTCAAATTTGGAGCGCAAAAATGCCATTGGACCTTCCGCCGCCTGCGAGCGGCGACAATCATCAGCTAACAATCCGATACGTTTCGGTCGAAGCGCTCAAGCCGTTGGACGGCAATCCCCGGATCTATTCGAAGACCGACCGTCGCCGGGCCAAACGGATCCTGAAACGCTTCGGCCTGCGCCTGCCCTTAGTTGTCGACCTCGAAGATAATGTCGTCGTTGGCGATCTTCTGCTTCTTGCCGCCATCGAGCTTGGGTTCACGGAGGTGCCGACGGTGTACGCCACCGGCCTTACCACCATCGAGCTCCAGGCCATGTCCGTCGCCTACAACCGGCTGGGCGAGACCGGCGAATGGGATAAGGCAGCGCTCGGCCAGTGGATCCTTCGCCTTGAAGAGGGAATGATCGACTTCGATCCCGGCGATATCGGCCTGGAAGTCGCGGAGGTCGACCTGGCGATTGCCTCCACGGAAGATGGGGAACTCGAAGAGAAGCCAGTCGAAAAAGGTCCTCGCGTGGCTCTCAATGGCGATCTTTTCCTCTTGGGCAAAGCGCGCTTGCTGGTCGGCGACTCGACGCTGGAGGCCGATGTCAGCCGTTTGATGAACGGCCGCCACGCGGCCATGCTGTTCACCGATCCACCGTACAACGTCGAAATCAACGGACACGTCAGCAGCACAGGCCGGTTCTCCGAATTTGACATGGCGTCAGGGGAGATGAGCCAAGGGCAGTTCACCGAATTCCTTGCCGGGTTTATCGAGCTTGCTGTGCGATTCAGCGTCGGTGGCGCCGTCCATTTTATCTGCATGGACTGGCGTCATATGCGCGAACTGCTCGACGCCGCCCATCCCCACTACGGTGCCCACCTCAACGTCTGCGTCTGGGTCAAGGATAGGCCCGGACAAGGCAGCTGGTATCGCTCACAGCATGAATTCGTCTTCGCATTCCGCGTAGGAAAAGAACGGCAGCGCAACAACGTCCAGCTGGGCCGCTTCGGCAGATCGCGATCCAACGTCTGGACCTATCCGTCGGCTGCGACCTTCCTGAAGCAGGACGAAGACGCCGCCCTTCAAAAAGGCCATCCCACGCCGAAGCCGGTGAAACTCGTCGCCGATGCAATCCTCGATTGTACCAAGCGAGGCGACATCGTGCTCGATTCCTTTCTCGGCTCCGGGACGACCTTGATCGCCGCCGAGCGGGTCGGCCGCGTTTGCTACGGCATCGAACTGGACCCGCAATACGCCGACCTTTCCGTTCGCCGGTGGCAATCCTGGACGGGGCAGGCCGCCATCCACGAGGAGACGGGCCTTACTTTCGACGAACTGGCGCAGCGCCGGGCGGCACAGGTGACCCATGGCTGACGACCAGGATCCGAAGATCGGCTTCCGCTCTCCGCCTCCTTCTCGTCGGTTCGGCGAACCGGGCGGGAACGCACGGGGGCGTGGTCGACAAAAAGGCTCGCGCAATGTGTCGACCATTCTTGAAGAGGTGCTGTCGGCACGGATCACCGTCAAGGACGGTAGCAAGCGGCCCCGCAAGATTACGAAGCTGGACGCCGGGCTGACACAGCTGGCCAATCGCGCCGCCACCGGTGATCTGCGCGCAATCCAGATGGTCCTTGCTCTGGCCCAGGGGATGGAAAGCAAGCGGGATGGGGAAACGAACGCCGAGGTGGCGCTGACCAACGCGGATCGGCGCGTGCTGGACCTGCTCATGGAGCGTGTCGGAAACGGATTGGGGGGCGATCACAATGACTGATATTGCAAGCTATCGTAAGCTTTGTCGTGAAGATTTTTATACCTTCGCGGTGCGCGCCTTCATGGAGCTTTACCCTGATGAGGAGTTTGACGCGAACTGGCATCAGGAGCTTATCATGTCGAACCTCCGTGACCTCATGGGGTCACGGCGCCGGCGGCAACTAATCCTCGTTCCCCCCCGAAGCCTCAAGTCGTTCATCTGCTCGGTCGCCTGGCCCGCCTTCCTGCTCGGCCACCGCCCCTCCATGAAAATCATCGCGGTTAGTTACGCGCAACCACTCGCTGACGATCTGGCGCGCCTGACCCTGGATCTCATGAACAGTGCCTGGTTCCGATCGGTTTTCACCACGCGGCTCAGACGCGGCAAGCAGCCCGCAGACAATTTTCATACGACTCGGGGCGGGTACCGGCTGGCGACCTCGGTCGGCGGGACGCTGACAGGCCGGGGGGCCGACCTCATCATCATCGATGATCCGATCAAAGCCGAGGATGCAATGTCGTCGGCTGTCCGGGAGTCAACGAAGAACTGGTTCAGGAATACGTTGCGCTCGCGCCTGAATCACAAGGCGAAGGGTCAGATCCTGGTCGTGATGCAACGGCTTCATCAGGACGACCCCGCCGCGATGTTGATCGAGCAGAAATGGCCCATGTTGAAGCTCGCCGCCATCGCGACCGAGAACGAAGAGCACACCTACAACACGCTCATGGGCCGGGTGACCAAATTGCGCCTGGCCGGCGAGGTGCTTCACCCGGCTCGCGAGCCGCTGGAGATACTTGAAGAACTCAAAACCGACATGGGCTCTTTCAGCTTCGCGGCGCAGTACCAGCAGGACCCTGTTCCGGCTGAAGGAAACATCATACAGCGATCCTGGATCGCCCGGTACGTCCGAAGCGAGCTACCTCCATTCAATCAAATCGTTCAATCGTGGGATACGGCCAGCAAGGGAAGCGAGATTCACGACTTCAGCGTGTGCACGACATGGGGCATCACGAAGGACCGGCACATCTATCTCCTCCATGTCCTTCGCCGCCGCCTGACCTACCCCGATTTGAAAAGGGCAGCGCGTGAGCAGGCGGAGCTTCACAACGCCGATGTTGTCCTCATCGAGGACAAGATCTCGGGCACAAGTCTGATTCAGGACCTCAAGCGCGACGGCTTTCACAAGGTGAAGGCGATCATTCCCAAGGGCGAGAAGGCATTACGGCTTGCAGGCGTTTCCGCGATGTTCGAAAATGGCTTTGTCCACGTTCCCAGCGACGCCCCCTGGGCCGACGACTACGTCGACGAGATGATCAGTTTCCCCGGCAGGTACGATGACCAGGTCGACTCGACGACCCAAGCTTTACTCTGGATCCGCGAGAACCGCGCCGAACCCGCCCTCACCACCTATTACCGCGAGGAGGCGGAGCGCAAGCACACGCGTGAGCACGTGCCGACGGTCCTTTTGCAATCACCCACAAAGTCCTGGCAAACCGTAATTCTTCGCGATGGCTCCCAGGTCCAGACTGACAACGATGGGTTCATAACTGTCCCTGAGACGGACGCACGAGCGCTTTGCCAAGGTGGTTTCACGCGCGTCGTGCCGCCGGATGACAGTCCCTGACCGATGGCAATGCCTTCCAAGAACAGCAAGTAATTTCCCAGAGTCGGTCACTGGGAATTC
>JACMOT010000327.1 GCA_014377915.1 Tardiphaga sp. | reverse complement strand
GACAAATTTTGCGCCCTTGTGGACCTCGCGGGCCATCGCCGCGCCGCGGCTGATATAGCCGTATTCGCTGCCGGGCCGTTCCGCCTTCACGCCGAAGGTCACGATATGACCCTCGTCTGCCACGGCGAGCCCCTGCCGGCAGGCAGCGACGAAAGCGGGCGTATCCTTGACGACGTGGTCGGCGGCCAGCGCCAGCACCACAGCCTGCTCGTCGCGGGTCTGCGCGAAGGCGGCACCCGCCGCGATCGCCGGACCGGAATCGCGCCGCATCGGCTCCAGCAGCACGTCGGCCTCCAGCCCGATCTCGGCGAGCTGCTCGCGCACCATGAAACGATAGGCGGCGCTGGTGATGACGATCGGCCGCTCGAACAGCCCCGCGTCCGAGACCCGCCGCATGGTGTCCTGGAAGGTCGAGCGCGGCCCGAACAGCGGCAGAAACTGCTTCGGCCGGCCCTCGCGCGACGACGGCCACAACCGCGTGCCGGCGCCGCCGCACATGATCAACGGAATGATACGCTTGTTCATGCAACTCCTTCGTCACTAAAAAATCTGGCAACCACGTTGCTTCTGAAAGTCCACGTGCCCTCCGCAGATGGAAAATTGTTGTCATGAAAAGCTCATTAATGCCAAGCTGTCTTGTGAAACCTGATTGATTTGACAGCGTCTGAGCGATACGGGTGCTCAATGCGTGAACTTGCTTTGGCACAGCATATCGTCAGCGATAAGCCGAACTTGGCTGGAAATTTCGAGGTGGGCGTGCCGCTGACCTTGGTTAGGCGGCTGCGCCAGGCGAACCGCCCCGGGACGTGATTTCCTCTGGGTCGCAGCTGAACTCGGCCAGCACCTCTCGTCGAGCCTGTGGGCGGGATGCTCGGTGATACGGGCCAGGAAGTCGGCAAGCCATGCCTGCGGATCCACATCGTTCATCTTGGCATTGACGATCATACTGTACATCAGTGCGGCGCGGTCGCCGCCACGATCGGAGCCGCAGAACAGCCAGGACTTGCGGCCCAAAGCGATACCGCGCACGGTACGTTCGCTGCGTTGTTCGACAGGCAAACGCGGCCATCTTCGAGGAAGCGGGTGAACGAGCTCCAACGCTTCAGCATGTAATCCATTGCATTGGCGACGTCGTTGCTACGCGAGAGTTTAGCGCGTTGCTCCCGCATCCAGACTTCCAGATCGCCGACCAAGGGTGCGCTCAATCCCTGACGCACGGCTCGTCGCCGTTCGGGCGTTTCGCCATTAATGCCACGCTCGATCTCTAACAGTGCGTCGAGGCGGCGGACGGCTTCCAGCGCCAGCGGCGAGATCACCACGGGCTTCTTGCCTTGCACCTTGCGGCGCGCGTTCTCCGCCAGTGACAGGCCGATCCCGTCATGCCAGAGCGCCTTGATGAGCGTGCCAGCACGGCTGCGGAACACGAACACATCGCCGGCAAAGGGATCGCGCCCGAGGCCTTCCTGAACTAACAACGCCAGACCCTGCATGCCTTTGCGCATGTTGGTATGACCGGTGGCGATCCAAATCCGGGCACCTGCCGGGACCGGGATCATTGGCGTCCCAGAACGGCCAGCACCCGAGCGAGCGCCTCCGTATCGACGCCCGCGTCGACAATGACGCGACCATGCTCTCCGAGATCGATCACCATTTGGCTGCTTGGTGCCGTGGGAGGCGCGGCGCCTAGGCCTCGTCTACGACCATTGCCGGGACAAAGGCCGGTTTCGACAGTTCGGGATCGCCCGCGCTCCCCCTCAAACGATCGCCGCCAGATCAGCAGCAGCGATCGGAAAGCCCATAACGCCGCGCCGTTGACGAGACCGCCCGAGGTGCCTGCAAACTCTCCAGAACGATCCGGAGCTTCTCGTCATCCGCTCAGCGACGACGACGACCGGTCTCGACCACCGCGAGCCGTTAAACCTGAGTACTGCACTTACTGCAGTCCATAAGATTGTTACACAGCACTTCGCCAACTGAGACAAGGCGGCCCTCACCGGAGGGAGACTGATCTTCCGGCCTTCGTATTGCATAAAATTATTTGATAGCCGGTGTTCGCGAAGTTCGTGCAAGCTTATTCCGACGAATCGGGCACTGTTGCGGTTTTCCGAACCCATGGCGTTTCGGCAACGAGAAATCTGGTTTACCCGGTCAGGTTGTTGGGATACTTTGCTGCAATACTTGCATCAACAGGTGGCGGAAATTGTAATGGTCCTGCGAGAAGATATGGTAAAATCGTACGATATACTGCCCGGTCGTCGGCCCGAGTCCGAGTCCGTCATCGCCCAATGGATGCAGTGCCGAGATCACGATGCTCTGGTTAACGGAATCATCCATTCGGATGAATTCCGCTCCCGGTGTCATCAAGCGATACTTGCTCAAGCGAACATGTTCGGTTCTGATGTTTTGAATATTGCCAGAACTGCATCGATCCGCCTGACCGCCAATCTGCGCACACTCGGATTATCTGAACAGGTGTAAGCCCTAGGTTGGCATCGGATGCAGCATTTCAAAAAGAGCGTGGGGTTCGGTTCGTGGCATTGATTTATGTTGCTGTATAACCTCTAGCGAAGTCGATTGTCTAGCTATCCACCCTGCGGCCCCGAATTCACCGACTACCGGCCGCCGTACGCCAGCATTGATTGGGCGGGGAAGAAGCCAGGTTGGTAACTCCTTGGAATGATCGAAAGAATGTTGGCATTCGAGATCTGCCCGTGGCATGTCTTGCCTCCAAATCAGCTTACGGCGTCTGCCACGCCGACGATGTGACGCCGTCTTGCAGTTCAATAGTCCGATATTTCTATTTGTGTTTTTACCGGTTACATTTGCCGGCTTTTTTTTGCTTGGGCATTTCAGGGCGTTTTTTGCGGCCGCCCTATGGGCTGCGATCGCGTCCCTGGTTTTCTATTCGTGGGATACTTGGCGGCTTTTGCCGCTGATTCTGAGTTCTATCATATTCAACTACATCGTCGGCAGGCTGCTTGCTGATAGGCAATCCAGAGCCATTCTCTGGACCGGTATCGGCATGAATCTGGCCGGCTTGGCCTACTTTAAGTATGGCAATTTCATCGGTGAGAACCTGGTCCACCTAGGGTTCGCTTCGCCCATTGAAGACATTGTGCTTCCTATCGGCATATCGTTCTTCACTTTCACTCAGATTGCCTTTCTGGTTGATGCATCTCGCGGAGAAGCGAAAGAATACCGTTTCGTGCACTATGTGCTCTTCGTGACGTATTTCCCGCACCTGATCGCTGGGCCGATACTGCATCACAAGGACATCATGCCTCAATTTGCCGAGGCGCGAATTTATGGCTTCAATATCGCAACATTCGCATTGGGATTGGGGTGGTTTGCGGCGGGAATCTTCAAAAAGGTCGTGCTGGCTGACAGTATAGCGCCGTTCGCAGACGCAGCGTTCAACGCCGCGGCAAAAGGGGAGGTCGTTACATCTGCGGATGCTTGGCTTGGCGCCATCAGTTACACGCTTCAGCTTTACTACGACTTTGCAGGCTATTCCGACATGGCGATCGGCCTAGCTTTAATGATGGGAATTGCGGTCCCTCTCAATTTCTACTCCCCCTATAAGGCTACCTCTCTGATCGAATTCTGGCGGCGATGGCACATGACGTTGTCCCGTTTCTTGCGTGATTATCTTTACATCCCTTTGGGAGGCAGCAGAAACGGGACGATTAGGCGATACGTCAATCTCGCGCTGACCATGGTGTTGGGCGGACTATGGCACGGGGCGTCCTGGAATTTTGTTCTGTGGGGCGCCATCCACGGCGTTGGTCTGATAGTGAACCATGCATGGCGTTACGCCGCCAAGAAGTATGGGGTGAATCTACCCGTTGGTTGTGGGTTTTTTCTCACGATTGTTCTGATCATTCTGGCCTGGGTACCGTTCCGGGCATCATCGTTCGAAGCCGCGCACATCATGTGGTCGGCTATGCTGGTTCCTCACTTTGGTGAGACTGCTTTCCGTGTTGGATGGGTGTGGGCAGCGGTGCTCACGCTGATTGCAGTTCTGTTGCCGAACACCGCGCAGATCTTTGATCGATCCGCGCCTGCCAGGTGGTTCAGCTGGCGGCCGAACCTCGCCTGGGCAATCGTAAGCGGATGTGCGGTGGGCCTCTCAGTGGCGCTGTCCATTACGATGCCGAGTTCCTTCCTCTATTTCCGGTTTTGAATGGGCATTGGTCGACAACAGGGTCTGTTCGTTTGTGTCTCGCTGGTGATCGCGCTTGTGGTTGGATGCCTGACATACTTCGCCATGTGGGGCATCAAGGTGTCCTCTTGCCGATTTCTCGACCAACCCGATACGTACCTTTCTTATTGTAACAACCCTGCTTTTAGCGACTACGAGCATCAGGCCTATTTTTTGCCGAGCGAGCCCCAAGCTATCTCCGCATTGAAGCGGGCCGAAGTCGTCTTTCTCGGCAGTAGCCGGATGCAGATTGGCTTCTCCACCGACGAGGTTGGAGCCTACTTCACAAGCAGATTGATCCCCTATCATCTGCTCGGGTTCGGCTACACCGAAGCGGACGCTTTTCCGTTGATGCTGATGAAGGAATACAACGTTCGGCCTCGCGTCGTCATCATCAACACCGATCCGTTTTTCACGTCGGAAATGTCCGCCATGGCCACTGGCCTGATTTCTGACCGCTATGCTGCGATAGCCGATGCGATAAAGAAAAAAGTATTCTTCAAGACTATTGGCATCTTTTGCTGGATGCCAGGCATTTGCACCGGCGAGCGCGGTTCGATCTACCGCGATCTTGAAACCGGCAGGTGGATCTGGCAGGGGCTGTTGATGCCAAGGTCACGGGCGGTCGCTGAAATCCCGGCTGAACGCCCGGCCGGGCTGGCTGCAATGAGCGGATGGATCGAGCGCGCAAATAGGTTTCTGGATGAACTGAAGCTTGATCGACGGTGCGTCATCTTCACAGGCATTCCTAATCCGACGTTCGACGCGGAAGCCATAGCGATCGAAATCGGACGCAGCCTAGGCGTCACCTCGGTGGTGCCGCGGCTCGAAGGACTGACCTCGCCAGATGCTAGCCATCTCAGCGCGCCAAGTGCTGAACTCTGGTCGGCGGCATTTCTTTCACAAAGCCAGCCGGTCTTTGACCGCTGCCTTCCGAAGCGGTAGCTTTCGGGCAGCGCGATCGATGCGGCGGCTTCAGTCTCTCGCTCAATGGACAAGCCGTGCCTGGAGTCCGGCGATATCGGCTTCGGACACCGAAGCGAGTGCCTCTACGGTGACGCCGTTGAAACGCACTACCCGAACAGTTTCGCGCGGTACCTCCTCATGGCTGTTTTCCATCGCTCCGTAGACGGTATTGGGGCCAATCGTCACGGTCCAGGTACCAGAATAGCCGGTCGGTGCTGCCAAATTCTCGATCACGCGAAGCGACGATTCCGATGACAGCGACACCGCCGACCACCTTGTTGGTATCCGGCCGAGCTTGTCCTGCGCAAACCTCGCCCCGAATCCCGGATCGATGTGGGATCGACCGCTACTGTTGATGACCAGAAAATGCAGTGCTCCTGGGGTTGCACGCTGCAGAGGTTGAAGACCGGCAGCAAGATTTGTCTGCCAGCGATAGACGGCAGTAGCCTCACGATTCTGTTCGACGTTCAGCAATACCACAATGCTCATCAATACCGCCGCCGTGGCGAACAACACTTTGGTAGCGGCCCCGCGGCGGAGAAAGGAACAGATTAGGGCCGCAACGCCGAGCACGGCCATCGGAACAAAGCCCGCGTACATCATTTCGCTTCGCGTGCCGGGCTTCCAGATGGGACTTGTCGCTTCCAGAAAAAGCGTCGGGACTGCAAGACTCGCGGCGACGATGAGTATCCAGAGCGATCCCTCCCTAAGGGATTTCGCTGCGAAGCGGGTCTCATCGAACGTGAGCCGTTTAAGCAGGTATGCGATCAAAATCCCGCAACCGAAAACCGCCGCGAATGTCATGGCCGACCAGTGTTCAATCGCGCTGCTCAATACCCTGGTAAAGCTGGGATGCCACAAGAAATAGCCAATCGACTTGAACAAGGCGGCGACCGAGAGATGGGCCTGTGTCGTTTTTGATACAGCGTCCTCGAGAAAGAAACCTCTGGCGCTGGTGATCCAGATCGCTGCAAACGACACCGCGATCAAAAGATAAGGGAATGTATCCCGGATCGCTGGCCCTAGGCCCCGTGACCGTCCGCGGAAAAGCGCGATCAGAAAGACAGATATGATGGCGCCGCATTGAATCGAATAAGTGCCCAGGGCAACCAACCACAAAGCCAGGCTGAAAGCGTAGAAGGCGCCCCACCGTCGGTCGCTATCGACATAGATGCAGTAGCTCCACACGATCAACGCCGATAATGCGAGCACAAAAAGCATTAGCCAGACTACTTGCGTGTGATTCGACCAAAACCACCACATAGCGATGCTGGAGCCCAGCAACACGGGGAAATACGAAGCCTCGCGGCGACATAGCTGGCGCGCGAGCGCGTAGAACGACAAGCCCAGAAACAGGCAAGTCAGCAGGCGCAAAATGTGGAAGCCGTAAATGTGGCCTAGGATGAGCGGCGAGGCAATACTATACACCCAGCCAGACAGCGGGTTGCGATGGTCGATCGAAAATTCCTGCTCCGCCGCGTAGGCACCGATGCCTTGCTTGAGTATCAGCGACCAATCGATATCCTGTCCCATCGGCCAGACGAAACCGATATTGGCGTTTGTGACGGTCCCCAGGACAAGTATCAGTATCCCAGCTGTCCAGACTGACAGAATGATCGCCACGTCCCGGCGCAGCGTGTCGTGGCCACGCGATGTCGCGGCAAGTCTCTCGTTCATCAAATCATTCCCGTATGCCAGAAGTGGCGCCGTGCGCGCACCGCAGCGGATCAGAACAAGTCTCGCCCGCTATACGACCTTAGCCTCGCGTAGCGCGGCGATCTCCTCCGCGCCGAAGCCGAACTCGGCCAGCAACTCCTCTGTCTGTTCGCCCACTTCCGGCGGGCGGGCCGCCATGTGGCTCGGCGTCCGCGACAGCGTGAACGGCTGTCCGACCAGGCGAATGGCGCGGCCCTCGTCGTTGGGGACGTCCTGCGCGATGCCGAGATGCTTGACCTGCTCGTCGGCAAACATCTGGTCGACGGAATAGATCGGTCCGCACGGCACGCCGGCTGCGTTCAGCTCGTTGACCCACTCGTCGGTCGAGCGCTTTTCGGTGCAGGAGCTGATGGCGGCGTTCAGCGCGTCACGGTTCTTCGAACGCGCCGGGCCGGTGGCGTAGTCGGGATTGCTGATTAGCTCCGGCGCGCCGATCGCCTGCGCGCAACGCTCCCAGATTTTGCCGCCGGTGGTGGCAATGTTGATGTAGCCGTCGGAGGTCTTGAACACGCCGGTGGGGATGCTGGTCGGGTGGTTGTTGCCGGCCTGTTTCGGCACGTCCTGTTCCATCAGCCAGCGCGCGGCCTGAAAATCCAGCATGAAGATCTGCGCCTGCAGCAGCGAGGTCTGTACCCATTGTCCCTGGCCCGAGACGTCGCGCTCCAGCAGCGCTGTCAGCACGCCCATGGCGCAGAACATCCCGGCGGTGAGGTCGGCGACGGGAATGCCGACCCGCATCGGACCTTTGCCCGGCGCGCCGGTGATCGACATCAGCCCGCCCATGCCCTGGGCAATCTGATCGAATCCGGGCCGCTTATGGTAGGGGCCGTCCTGGCCGAAGCCGGAAATGCTGCCGTAGACGATGCCGGGATTGGTGGCGCGCAGGCTCTCGTAATCGATGCCGAGCCGGTCCTTCACGTCGGGTCGAAAATTCTCCACCACCACGTCGGCCTTGGCCGCCAGCCGCTTGAACACCTCGAGACCCCGTGGGTCCTTCAGGTTCAGGGTCATGGCGCGCTTGTTGCGGTGGAGGTTCTGGAAGTCGGAGCCTTGCCGCGGGCCGCCGGGCTGCTCGCCACCGGCGTCGTCCGAGAGCGCGTCGATCTTGATCACATTGGCGCCCCAGTCCGCGAACTGGCGTACCGCTGTGGGGCCCGAACGGATCCGGGTCAGGTCGAGCACGGTAAAGCGGGACAGGGCCTGGGAGGCGCGCGGGAAGGGCATGGACAGGGCTCCAAAGCGGTCGGCTGCGAGGTACCTTTCACCCAAACGGCGCAGTTTGTCATGGGGCAGAGCCGATCGCGCAGATTTTTGGACCTCGGTCGCAAGGTTATACGCGGGTGTGTCTCCGAGATGCCACAGCTCTCGTCAACAGGTGATGGCCCATCGCCATAGGCGTATTGCGCGTCTGCGCCATCTCTGTTGGCAAGCGGCGTTGTCATCCATTCGCACGGCACCGGCGGTACTCTCTGGAGTTCGCGCTTGTATGTGGCCGCGATCACCGATATTTGCGAAGGCTCCCGCGCAGTTTCGCTGCGCAACCTGACTGTGCTTGAAACGGGTGACCCATGGTAGACGATAAGCAGCTCGACTTCGACGTCGAAGAAGAGTCGAAGCCGTTGACGCCGTTCCAGCTTTTTCTGGCGAAGCTGACCGCCGTGACCGTGGCCGCGCTGATTTTCTTGTTCGTTGCCACGCTGATGCTTGGCAATTTTGTCGAGGCTCAGGCCGAAAAGCTGGCCTTCCTGAAGGGCGGCGCTGCGTTCTGGACGAACGCGGAACTGAAGCTTTACGCACTGGCCGATGGTCGCGACCTGCCTCCCGAAAAGAAGGCCAAGATTATCGCCGCACTCAAGAAGATAAACGAGCGTTACCGGCCCTATCTCGATGCCGTGGGTTCTGATCCCAAATCGCCGTAGTTGTTCGGCGCCTGAAGCGGACGTTTCAGGCGCAACGTTGGCTCCGATGGCTGACGTTGCACGATGCTATTTACAGATCTGAAACAGGGTCCGATAGGCATCATCGGACACCTTGCAGGCGCCGCTGGCTTCCAGGCCGGCAACCAGCCGTGTAGCCTCTTCGGCCGTATAGCCCGTCTTCTCGACCAGTATGCCGTCAAACTTCATTGCTTTGGCCTCTGCAGCGATACTTGGGGTATCGCGCGCAAGGCTTGTCAGCGTCGCGAGCTGAAGCTGGCGGTCGGCAAGACCGTAGCTCCAGCGGGTCGGGCTGTTCGGCCGGTCCAGCAGATAGGGCAGGGAATGCTCATAGCCCAGCATCTGCTGGCGCGGCGTGGCTTCCGGCCAGACCATGACCGGCAGTTGCAGGATCTGGGTAAGTCCGACGCGATCCTTGCTTGCCAACATCTCCACGGCGCTGCGGCGATAGGCCTGTTGAAGCGGATCGGTCAGATAGGCGGCCTGTTTTTTCGCCGGCCCGTCGAAACGGACGCCGGTGCCCGACAGCAGGCCCAGCGCAACAAGCGCCATGGCGGTCTGTCTGGCCATCCTTGTGCGCAGCATCCCGCATGCCAGGCACACGGCCACAATCGCGAAGAACATCAGGAATGGCAGGATGCGCTCCTGGGCGCGAATGGCCGGCGTGACAATCGAATTGAAGATGAAGCCGAGACCGCCCCGGGTCGCGAACACAAGGCCGAAGGTGATGCAGGCAAAGCAGATGGAAACGGCCAGCGATCGCGTCGTGCGCGGTCGCAGTGGAATGGTTGACAGGAAAACCACGACTGGCGCCGCGAGGATGACCGTCGTCAGGAAAGCGCCCGGCCATTCCGGGAAAAAGCCCTCGCCCGTCAGCTGTGACAGCCCGTCCGGCGAGGTCGTGAACGCGCGGTACTCGGCAAATCTCTTGGCGAACAGGCCGATCTCACCGTAGGCCTGCAACGCTCCGCCGATCTCGAGGCCGTGATAGAATTGCTGTAACGCCGTTCGACTGGGCGGTCTCGCGATCGAGCCATCGAGCAACCCGAATATCTGATAGCCGTAAGCGCTGAACAACAGCAGTGTAACCACAACCGTGCAGATGGCGACACATACGATCACCGGCATCAGACGGCGCTGTACGAAGGCGCGTGCGATCAATACCAGGCTGAGAAACAGGCACGAGAAAAAGGCATAATAAAAGCCCGACGTGCCGATGAACAAAATGGATACAATGGCAAACGGGCTTTTCGCATTTCTCATCAATTCCTTGTTGGTTTCCGACGTCGCGAGGATCACGGCAAGTGTTGCGCCGAATGGAACACTGAAATAGAGCGACAGGTAGTCGTGCCCGGCCAGCCGCGTCGAGAAATACGGCGTCAATACAAAGCAGACCGAAGCCACGGCAGCCAGCCAGCGCGAAACGTCCAGCTTCCGCAGGCAGACGAACGATGCGCCGTACATCAATGTCACGCAGGCCACATAAAACCAGTTTGCCGCGACGAACAGGTTCGAGGTGAAGCGTGAAATCAGCCAGGACAGCCCCTTGTACGATCCGTCAAACAGCGGAAAGAAATAAGCGTCCTTGTGACCGGGCGCGCCCATCTGTTCGTTGAACCGTCCAACGCCATTGATGGCGTCCTTGATCACGCCGAGCATGAAGGTGTGGTCGCCCGTCAGCGTGACCGGCTCGTTGAAATTGAGGCCCGCAAAGCCGACGAGAAAATACGTTGCCGCAAGTCCTGCAACGGCGGCGATCACTTCGGGCAATGCGCTGGGTGTCTGTATTTTCATATCTGTCTGTCGCTGGCTGTGGAAGCAGGCGGTGCTGCTTGCGTCTCGCTCCGCCCTGGCTCAGTTCGCTGGCGCTATGGTAACCCAATCGATCTGGTTGCTGACCGAAAATTGTTTCTCCGGCCGTGCCTCCAGTCGCAGTTCATTCAAGCCGCTGGAAAGCACCGAGCTTTTCACGGTGCCGGAAAGGATTTCGGGCGTCAGCCAGGTGTACCCGACATTCTGCCCGTTGATAGCGACCGCAAAAGTGTCCTTGGCTTGCTTCGAGATCGATCCGATGATCCGAACCTGGACCAGATAGTCCGAGCTGGTAGGGTTCAGCCGAAAGAACAGATTGCTCGTCGGTGCGATCATCCAGGAATAGGAGGTCGGCTTGGCGGGCGGGATGATCCAGGCCGCATCGGCCCAGCCGCCCCCCCAGGGCACCGCATCCAGGCTCCACCACTTGCCAAAGTCGAACCGGTACGACGCCGTCACGGTCTCTCGCGGCGTATACGTGCATGGAAAACATCCGAGAATGGCCTGTGCGCGTTTGGTCTGGGTTTCATCGGGGGGCGCTATTGCGCCATCCGGCCGCGTCACACTGCCGTCGGGATCGACAATGAGCTGCAAAATATTGGCGCGCGGAATCTCAAGTGCGTTCGGCGCGCCCTTTCCAATATCCCATCCCTTGTCGGTCGCCGCACACTGCCCTGGCGTGCCGTATGAATCGGTCGAGAAGGAGCTGTACAATTCTCCCGGTCCTGAACACGCCGCAGCGCGGATCGGCTTTCCGTACAGATAGGAAAGCGCGGCTGCCAGGTTCTCGCCGCGCAACATCCAGGTGTTGCTCAGGGCACCGGATTTGTCGGTGATAAGCAGTGTCTGGTTGGGCCGCTGTCCGGCGTCGGCTGCAACTGCCAGAATACCAGAGAGATACATGCGCTGCCTGCCGGACAGCTCGCTGTAGTGCGCGAGCTGTTCCCACTGTGAACCAATCCCGGAGACGACGAGCAATCCGGTCAGCGCAGCGAGCGCCACGACCGAGCGTTTGACCAGAACCAGAACTCCGAGCGCAAAAATGGCGCCGCCGATGGATGCGAACAGATAGGTCCGCTGCGAGATGTAGATATGGGGCGTCGAGATGAGAAACGGCGCGTATCCCAGAGCTGCCAGGACGATGCCTGCCGCCATCGCCCGGACGCCCAACTTCGCAGGCAATCGATCGGCCGGGACAGCAGCCCGATACCGGCTGAAGAACCACGCGCCAATCGCCGCCGCGCCGAGCAGATACGGGACGAAACCGACATTCGCGAAAAACATCGACAGGCCGTCATACCAGCCCTGCAGGAGCGCGCGGTAAAGACCTGTTCCGACGAGATACTTCGGGATATCCGAAATCGGCGGGGCGCCGGCCAGCAGCGCGCCCTGGTAGGCCGACCCGCTGCTCGTTTCCACAACGATATAAATCAGATTTGCCGCGATCGCCGCCGACCAGATGGCGGCCTGGCGCCAGAGCGATGCCAGCAGACCAAACATTCTCGTGCCATGCTTGGCAAACAGCAGGATGAGAGGCGCAACGGCCATGGTGAGGGCCGCTTCATACATCAGCCCCGCGATCAACGTCAGGCCGGCGGCCGCTACCGCCAGGGTCATCCGCTTCGTGTAGCTGGCGACCTCCGTGGATGCCAGCAGCAGGGCGATCGCAGTCACCGACAA
The DNA here is from genome assembly GCA_014377915.1 of Tardiphaga sp. The sequence continues at coordinate 30,981 of JACMOT010000327.1, read as the reverse complement.
GGCTACCGGCCAGATGATGACAAGCGAGCGAAAGCCCATTTGCATGGTATCGGCCGGATGAACGATCAGGACGATCGCCGCGATAACGGAGATCAACTGATCCCGGGTGAGCCAGTATGCGATGTAGCCCATGGCCGTCCCCTTGACGATCAGGGCGATGGCGAGCAGCGCGTGCATGCTCAGGTAGGGGACAGGAGTGGAATAGGCGACCGCATCCATGAACAGGAATAGCGGACGAAGTCGATGCGCTGCAAAGTTAACGCCATTGACCCAGAATACCGGAGCATCACTCTGAAAGATGCTGAACACCTGCCATTCTTCAACCTGCGGCAATTGGTAAACACCAATTGGAAGCCAGATCAAAGCAACGGTCAGCAACACCGGAACGAGAAACAGGCAGAACTTCGAGGATAGTTTCATGAAAACGGCCTGTCTGGTCGACTGTTGAATACCGCAGGCCATTCGCGAATGAAACGACTTTCGGCCGTCGCGATCGCTAAATGATGCTGAAATGCGAAGCTCTCGCGGCGATGGCGCAATCGAGAGAACGGTGAAGCCGATCGATGAAGAAGGATCTATCCGACACGGATCCCGTGCAGACCGTCTTCTTACCTCTGATTATCGCAGTTCTTCTCTTTGATCAGGTTCCGCAGGTCTTCGCGGATCAGATCGGCATGGTATTTCAGATATCCATCGAGGCGGTCCGCCTCGCGGGAAATCAAGACGTCGGTCCGGTCCGTGGAATGACGATGGTGCAGCAATACATCCAGCTTCTCGGAGATGGCGTACAGGATGTCCCAAGGCGCCTGGCTATTGGATTCCAAGTTTGCCAGCAATCGCGCGCTATCGGCCGAAACCTCTCCCACTGGCATGACCTGATGCTGATCCGCAGCAGACGGCTCGTCGAGGTCCAGAATGTTCAAAGGGTTCAGGCTGATCTTCTCGTTCAGGAGATGCAGGTGAACGCCGATCAGTTCATTGTGGCGGCGAATATTGTCCAGCTTGGCCTCGATCAGGTCGATGCCGGTGAAGTTGCGATAAAAGCGCCGCAAAGGCCGAAATAAATCCTTGATCGCTGCGGTCAGCATGCCGAACTCCTGCGTGAGGACGATCGTTTGGGGGGAAGGTTTTCTGGCAGCAGAATGTCTGCCCATTGCCGGTGCGCAAGCTCCATCCGAAACGCGTCGATGATGCGTGTCTGCTCGGTGCGGATGCCGCGCGACAGCGCGTCATCGCCTGCGAGCAGACGCTTGGCTTTCGCCCGCATGTCGGCAATATCGTCGCAGGCACCTGCGAGCCGCTGTTCGGCCAGGACGTCGCTGAGCGAGCCGCGGAGATAAAGCACCGGCGCCCCGACGATCATGGCTTCGATCGGCGAGTAATGGATATGTCGCGCTTCGGTGGAAGGATACACGAACACGGGCGCATTGACATAAAGGCTGAGCAGTTCGTCGTCGTTGAGGAACGGCAGGATCGCCGGATCATCGATGGGAGAGATCTGACGACCGAAGATGCGATGCGGAAGGTCGCCGAAGTCGCGCTTTATGCCTTCGTAGACCTTTCGATAGTAGCCCTTCGCTTCAATGCCCGGGCAGACGAATACCAGATCTTTCCCGCCGCCTGTCCAGGATGACTGGTGAATGAAAAAGCTGCGCGGCAACGGAACAGTGACCGTGTGGGCGTTTGAAGCCAGGCCCGGCGGCTCGATATCTGCAAGATTGGCGTAGCCCTGGACAAACGAATAGTTCGGTCCCCGTTCGGCCATTTTGTCCGAAAGATCACCCATTTTGAGCCACTCGAGCAATTCGATATATCGGTCAGGGGCGGTCAAGCCGAATGAGCGGGCGCATACCAGTCCGTCGAAATGCAGAATGGCCTCTCGCAAAGGTGATATGAAAGCGGACAGGGACGATACGATAACGTCGAATTCCTTGTTGATGATGCCACGGAGCGTGGGGCTCCACGATCGGTAGTGATGCAACTCGCCGTAAAAGTCGTGAGCATTCAAAACGTCGAGAGCTCCGTCCGAGATGGTGAGGCTTTCGTCGTATTCGTACGTCACCACGCCGCTGCGGTAGCCGGGATCGTTAGGAATGCTTTTCGGGATGAAAACCTCGTAGCCCAGGTCCCGGAATATCGGTACCTCTGCCGGCAGCAGGGTCTTGTGGTTCACGATCCACATCAGTCGCTTGGGCCGTTGAGTTCGCATAATAAATCCGATGGAGAGATGTCGGGATATCCCGCCAGTTGGCGAAACCGTTGTTGTTCATTGTCGCAATTGCGCGTCAGCCATGGCCGTTGGCAGGCGCGCCGCGCGTGTTGATGCTTGATACGGGATTCACTGCAACGGAGAAATCCAGCCAGGATTTTCGCGGTTCAGGTCGTCCCGAATTTCTGGATGGCTTTCTGCAGTGTATCGGCCACGCGCTCGATATCTTCGTTCGACAGGCCGGGGTAGCTCGGCAGGCTGATGCCGCGCATCGCGATATCTTCCGCGGTCGAAAAGGTCTCGCCGGTCGAATACATCGGCATCTGATGGGCGCAGTAAAAAACGGGACGGCTTTCGATGCCGGCATCCTTCAAGAAGCCCATGACGCCATCTCTGTCGGTCCCCCGAGGCAGCAGCAGGCTGACCAGCCAATCCGAACTTGCGGCGTCTTCGCGCAGCTTCTGGTATTCTACCGGCATCTCGGCCGTCAGGCTTCGATAGAGTGATGCGATTTCGCGTTTGCGATTTAGAATCGCATCAAGTCGCTCCATTTGCGCCAGCCCGATGGCAGCGCATATATTGGTCATGCGATAGTTAAATCCGAGTTCAACGTGCCAGTAGCGGCGGGTGGGCGATTGCCCCTGGCCTTTCACGAGCTTGAGGCGCGCGGCGAGTTCGTCATCGGCCGCGATGACCATTCCTCCCTCACCCGTCGTGACAGTCTTGTTGCCGAAGAAGCTGAAGGTGCCGATATCGCCGAATCTTCCGACATGCGTTCCATCGATCGACGATCCCAGCGCTTCGGCGCAATCCTCGACGAGTTTGAGCTTGTGGCTAGAGGCCAGCGCCTGCAGCCCCGTCATGTCGCAGACGGCCCCGTAAAGGTGGACCGGCATGATGGCCTTGGTCCGCGGCGTGATCTTGCGCGCGACGTCCTCGATGTCGATCAGCCAGTCTTCGGGACGGCAATCGACGAATATCGGCTTTGCCCCGGTTTGCGCGATGGTGTTGACCGACGCGATATAGGTGAATGCCGGAACGATGACCTCATCGCCCGGGCCGATGTCGAGACAATGCAGGGCCAGATGCAGGGCGACGGTGCCGTTTGAGACGCTGTGTGCGTGGCGCGCGCCTGTCGCCTGCCGGAACGAGGCTTCAAACCGATCTACGAAAGGTCCGATCGAGGAGATCCATGTCGTATCGAGGCATTCGATGACATACTTTTTCTCGTTGCCCGAGAGATCGGGCTGATATACAGGCAAGTCGGACCGGTTCGGCAAATTTTCAGTACTTTTTTTGATCATTGAAGGCCTCTGCTCGGTCCGAACAAGTGCTTAATGTGATATTCAGTTCTTTCCACTACTGGATCACTAGGCCCGATGTCCAGTGCGGCAAGCAAACGGCCGATTTTCCGTCCCGCGTCGACCTTTGGCGTTGCCTCTATCGCCAAATCCACCAAGGGCAGCAGTTTGTCGACGTAGTTTTGCGCCGAATAGGTCGTCTGCGCCCACGACTTCATCAGATGGCTACGGTGCTCCGCCGCGGCGCGGTCGCCTTCAATATCCAAGAGCACCGCCGTGAGATCCTGTTCGTTCTCGCCGTAGCTCACTTTCCAGACAAGGTCGTCCGGAACGTCGGCGTACGAACCAAAATTCGGGACAACGATGGGACGAGCACTGTAAAGCGCGGTGATAAGGCTGGCAGACCCGCCTTCGCTTACAGGGTATCGCAAGCAGCACAGCACATCCGAGGCCGACAGCAACTCGAACAGTTTTTCGTCGCTAACTCGCCCATAGATTTCGGGTGGCCGTATGCCCAGTTCCTTTGCGAGTGCCTCGTAATACATCCGCTTGCCATCCTCGATTGCGCCAGCGAGGCGGTACACCGCCTTGTCTTTCAGGGTCGGCGAGGACGCAATTGCTCTCATGACGCGTTCAGGCTGCTTGTTCGAGTTTATCATACCAAAAGTGGTGATGACGAACGAGCCTTCTTTGCCTGGCTTTGGCGTCACTGCGCCGAGGTCGGGATAGCAAAGGGGGAGAACGGCAACGGGGCCGGGGCAGGCCATCCGCAGGAGGTCGACGTAATGTGGTCCATGGGCGACGCAAGCACAGGACATCGTTGCGAACAGCGCCAATTCCGCAGGCTGAGGATTGATGCCGTCGGCGATGCCGTCGTTGCCGGGCAACCGCTTCACCAACTCGTCGAGGTACAAGCCACGCTCGACGGCACCATGGACGAAGTTTTGCAAATTGGAGTCATGAATGATGCTGATGACCGGGACCATCGATATCAGCCGAAGCGCACCCAGGTGGAACTGTGTATAATCGCCGACATTCACGACAATTGCGTCATAGTCCTGCAGGAACTCGGCGCTGGGCTGAAGCGAAGCGGAATGGACGGTCAGCGAGGTCGCCAACGCGTCGATGGCCTCGCCTTCGGGCTCCTCAATCCGCAGGATTTCGACATTGATCCCCCGCCGGCTCAGTTCGTGGCAGACCTCGCGGCTATAGATGGCGATGGCCGACTTGACGTTGAAAGGTGTTGCCCAGGCCAATCGCATCGGTTCACGCCATGAGCTTGCTGAGGGTGGATGACCAATCGATGCCGAGCGACAGCCAAAGCTCCCGCCCCGCTTTACCCATTCGCGCCGCCTGGCTTGAGTCCGACATAAGTCTCGTCATGCCCTCGGCCAGTGCTTCCGGGTTCGGCGCAACGACCGCGCCGGTTTCGCGATCGCGCACGATCTGCAGCAATCCGCCGGAGTCGGCCGTCGTCAGCACAGGTTTGCCGGCCTGAAAGGCTTCCATGGTTACATAACCAACGGAATCCTCGTCGAACGGAATGTATATAACCGCACGGGCGTTATTCGCATAACGCGCCAGTTCCTCGCGGGACAGGAAGCGAAGATCGAGTTTCACGCGGTCCTGCAGCCCGGCCGCCTCGACGCGACGACGCAGATCGTCGGCGTCCTCGGGGCTGTCCGGCGGTCCAGCCACCACCAATCGGGTCGACTGCGGCAAATGTCGCATGGCTTCTACAAGCATGAATTGCCGTTTGGTCGAGTTCACCCGTCCGGGAGCCAGGAGATATCCATCGTCCGCTCCGCCGCTGAACAGTTCTGGATCGTTCAATGGAGGCATAAGCACATCCGAGTCGAAACCGTTATACCGCTTCAACCGGTCCGCGGTCGTCGATGAATTGCAATAGATATGTCGGGCCGATTTGAAGGCCTGGTTGTCCGCCTCATGAATCACGCGTCGGATCGTCTCTCCGCGCGGCGTAGCGGGGATATTGGACTGGCCGGCGTCCCACAGGTCATAGGCCTGCCGATACTGATGCAGCAGCCAGAAAAACTTATTGTCATGCTGCGCGTAGTAGGCCGGAAACTTGAGGCAAATGACCCTGTCCGTATCGGTGATACGGAACGACTGACACATCAGGATCTGTTCGATTAGCAGTTCTGCAGGCTCCCAGGAAAAAGGGATGCGCAAGCCTTCGGCTTCGACGCCCGCCGCCCGAAGATTCTGCACGAGGTGGTGCGCCAGTTCTTCCGCGCCACCCCAGGTAAACGGGGCCATGTTGTTGAGGACGATGACTCTCATCTCAGGTCTTCGATATCGATGAATCGGTCAGAGCCGTCACGACCCGGTCCCAGCCGATGCCCAGTTCGGACAGCCGGACGTTCGCACCGGCGCCGGCCTCGCGCGCAAACTCCCGATCCGTCCAGTAGCGGTCGAACGCCTCGGCGAGAGCGCGCGAGTCGTTCGAAACGATGGAGCCGGAACAACCATCTTCAATAAATTCCCGGACGCCGCCGGAATCCTGCAAGGTGATCGTTGCCTTGCCGGAATGCGCAGCTTCGAGTGTCGGATAACCATAGCTGTCCTCGTCCACCGGCAGGTAGACGTTGGCCAATGCCTGCGCCAGCAACTGGACCTTTTCATCTTCGCTGATCCAACGGTTTTCAAGCGCAATTCGGTCCTGCAGTCCGGTTTCACGGATGGCGTGATTCAACGAGGCGACATAGTGAGGTTCGCTGGTCGTCCCGCATATTCTCAGCCTGACCGGCGTTTGGGTGTATTTCATTGCTTCCACGGCAAGGTGCTGCCGCTTGTGATGACCGATGCGGCAAACGAACACCAGTTCGTCGCCGAAGCCTTCGTTGCGAAAACGTTGGGGCGACGCCACGGGCGGGTATAGCACCTGGCTGTCGATCCCGTTGAATTCCTGAAGTCTCTCGGTCACGACCTTGGAGTTGCTGAATACCGCGCGCGCCTCGCGTAGGCCTTGCGTATCGGCGTGACGGATGCTTTCGCGCAAACTTCGCCATCGCGGCGTGTCCGGGTATGGCGAGTGTTCCGTCCGCCACAGATCGAAAAAAACCCGCAGGTGATGAATGAACCACACGATCTTGTTGGGATGCGAGATCACGTGGGCCGGCGGGCGAAACGTGATGACCCGGTCGCAGCTATCCTCTAGCCGTAGCAGGCGATAATTCACCATCTGGGGAAGAACCTGTCCCGGCGCGTCATCGAACGGAAGCCAGATGGTTTCGACCTGATGCCCGGCTTTTTTGAGTTCCGGAGCGAGCCAGTCGACAATATTTCGGTAGCCACCGTTGGTGAACGGAATGACTGAAGAGACAAGGCCGATCTTCATGCCGTTTCGCTTCTGCTTTTCACCGCGCGAGCCGGCGCGCCGACCACCACGGAATCCGGCTCGACGGCTCCGATGACCACTGCACCGGCCCCGACAATGGCGCGTGCGCCGACGCGGGAGAGCGGCCGGGCAACCGCACCGATGCCGAATAGCACCTCGTCTTCGATGACAACGCCTCCACCCATGACGGATCGGGGTGCAACGTGAGCCGCGACACCGATGAAGCAGTCATGCTCGACGATCGCCCCCGTGTTGATGATGGCGAGACCGGATACATGGGCGTTGGTGTGGATGACCGCATTGGGCAGGACGGCTACGCCTTCATCCACTTCCGCGCTTGGCGAAATGATGGCGCTGGGATGCAGCGCGCGCGCCAGTTCGAAGCCGAGATGCTTGAGCTTCGTTCCTAGGCGTCGACGAAGCGAGTTGAGACCGATCGCGACGTGAGCGTGGCGGTAACCCATTTCAAAGAGCCTCTCGATCTGATCGTCGCCGCCCAGAACAGCCACGCCCAGGACGTGGCTCTCTTTGGTGTGGGGATCGAGTATGCCAGCGGGTTCGCGGCCCATGGCGCGAAATACCTCGATGATCACCTTGCAGTGCCCACCGCCGCCCACGATCAATACCTTATCGGCAAGATCGCTCATGGCTGCCCGACAGCGGGAACGAGACGCTGCACAAACCGCGAAGAATGCTGTGCCAGGAACAGTGTTACAGGCCGGCCATGGTCGAAGTCAGACGCCAGAAAAGGATGTGCGGCAAAAGCGCTGTCATCGATCCTGCGGGCACTGAATCCCAGCTCGCCGACCGCTTTGAGCCAGGTCTCCAAGGTTGCCCCGGAACGGGACAGGGTGCTTGCGGCAAGTCTTACGATGACGGCCATTTCGGGATTGTCGTTCTGAAGACGGCGAATAGCGCGCAACGCTGTCAGTTCGTAGCCTTCCATTTCAATCTTCACGAGGGCGATCTTCCCGCCCGCGGCGAGGATCGTGTCGAGCGGCAACTCTGCGCTCTCCAGATCGCTGTCCTCGGATGCAGAGGCCGTTTTTGCAGGGGCGAGTGCAAAGTCGTGAACTCTGACAGTGTCGGCGAGCCCGTTTATAGAAGCCGCCGCCCGTATGGCTTCCGCGGCCTCGGAGCCGGCTTCGCAAACGACGACCACGCCGGCATCCCGCAACGTTTTCGCCGCAACCATTTCGAGTAGTCCAACGCCTGCGCCGATACTCAAAAATCGGTCACCTGGTTTGAGGAATTCCTGGATGACCGAGCAAGTTCCCAGATGAAGCGCTTCGCTATCGAGCAGGAAATCGAGCAACGCCGGATTTGACCGCGCGACAACCAGGTGACCGAATGACGTCGTGACATTGACAAGCTGGCGGCCGGGCTGCGTCGTAACGCCGGCAACCTTGGAGGCGTCGCCGCGTGGCTCGACATCTTTCGCGTGCGGAGCGTCGTTGAGGCGACCCAGAATATCATCGCAGGTCTGTTCCAATTGATCGATTTTGCGTTGCATCCCTGCGACCATGGTGCGGACTTCGAACACGTTCGACGCCAGACCGGTTTTTTCAATTGCGCTGCGCAGACGCAATTCGAGACGGTGGAGCAGGGGCATGAGTACGATACGCAGGCGCTTGACGACGTACGATCTGACGCGGGCGGAGTAACCCGATGCTGGGGCGACCCGCCTGACCGGATTGTTCGTAGGCCCGCCTTTTCCGTTGCGATCAAGCAGCGCGATCATGATCCCGCTCATGACCGAACTGTTGGAGAACTTGCGCGGCGCTGGATCGGATTCTCTCGACAATTCAAAGTCCTGCATCATCTTGAAGTCATGGATCGGGCGCGATGCGCGCCGCATCGATCGTCGAGGTTCACTAGAGCGCAATCCTTGATTGCGCTCGGCTTGTAACCCCTGGAACCGGAGCGTTGCAGTCTATCTGCATCTGATACGGCTTTGTAGGATCAAAGCCTGCGGTATGATACTGCAATGTCGGCCGACATCAACCAAATTGCTATGGTAAGTGCTCACTCACGTGCGGGAAGGGGCGCGGAACCGGCGGCGAACAGAGGCTTGACGCCTTGTTGAAGGCCCGACGTGCGCAAGTTGACATCGCCGACACGGTGGGCTTTCACGTGACGGTATCCTCATGATTTCCTTGCCGGACCCTGCAAAATTACCAACTGAGCAATTCTGCGATGAACACGGTGTTGATCAGTCGGCCTCCACATGCGCGGTCGGGCGAAGCGTTCGGCCCTCACATCGTGGCGCTGCTGATCGGCCTTGTCGCTTTTTTTGTCGTTCTCGGCCCCGAGTTCGCACTGGTACGGGTTCCTTTTCTGGCGAACCCGGTCGGCGATGTCGCAGCGGAGATGGGCGGCTATTTTCATTTCGCCCACGATGGCTGGCACTGGCCGTTGTTCTCGCTGCCCAATATCAACGAACCGGAGGGGGCCAACCAGCTGTTCATCGGCGGCGTGCCGATACTCGCATTTGTCGCGAAGCTGATTGCCGCCGTGTCGGGCCGCGTGCCGAACCTGTTCGGCCTCTGGTATCTGCTGTGCTTCGTGCTGCAGGCCCACGCGCTGTTTTTCCTGATGCGGCAGATCACCCGCGAGCAGCCCTATGTGCTGGCCGTCGCGTCGGTGGTGGGCGTGCTCAGCTACGCGTTTCTGACGCGCATTGGTCACGTCTCGCTGTTCGGCCAGTTCCTGGTGATTTACGCCATGTGTCTGGTCATCGCGACAACGCGATCCGATGCCAGCGCCAGGAACATCCTGATCAAGATGGCGGTGCTGGTGTTCGTGGCGCTGTTTGTTTTCGCCTATCTGGCGATCGACAACATCGTCCTGTTCGGTACCGCGCTGGTATCGCTTTACTGGCGCCGCCGTCTCAGTCTTTTCCAGGCGGCGATTGTCGGTACTTGCTTTGCCGTCGCGCTTGTGGCGATCGCCGCGGCCGGCGGGTATTTCTGGGCGGTCGGCCGCGCCGAGCCGGTCGATATATCCTCTTACGGTGCGCTCGGACTGAACCTGGGATCGCTGGTGATCCCGCCACGCAGTATCCTGTTTCCCAACAACGCGCTGTTCAACAACTGGTGGGAAGGAAACTTCTACCTCGGCCTGGGTATTCTGTTGCTCTGGGCGCTTCTGCTATGGGTTGCGCCGCGCGTGATCTGGCGCGTTCTGGTTCGTAATTGGCCGGTCGTGCTGATCCTGGCCTTGCTCACCGTCTATTGCATCTCCAACCAGATCGAATTCGGTGCGACCCATCTGTTTTCCTATCGCCTGCCAAAATTCATGGCGCCGGTGGTCGGTATGGCCCGCTCCGCGGGACGACTGTTCTGGCCGCTCGGCTATTTCCTGATGGCCGCGGCGATCGCGCTGACTGTGCATAAATACCGGCTGCGCGCCTTTCCAATGGTAATTGCCGTAGTAGCGTTGGCCTGTGCGGAAGCCACCGGAACCTATGCTTTCGTGCAGTCCAAAGTTCATACCGTCCCGCCGGTATCCCTTAACTATGCGGGGCTCGCGGAGGTCATGGGCCAGCACAGGAAGATGCTGGTTTATCCCTCGTTCTGGTGCGATCCCGGCGCCGATGACAGTCCCAAGCGGTTGACGCATCAACAGCTCGAATTCCTCGGTGCGCGAGCCAATTTGGCTTCCAACTCTGCAATCACCGCGCGCAAGATGAAGGACTGCGGCCGTGAGGCGGCCTCGATCCCGGTGGTTCGCGACGGCGATCTGGGGATTTTTCTGGCGCCATCCGCGGCGCGGGCATCGTATGCATCGCATCCCCAGGACGTGACGGAGCAGTGCAGGTCGTTCCCACTGGGCGCAGCTTCCGGCGTGATGTGTTCGACCGCATGGTCGCGCAACACCGTGCTGCCCATTCCCGAACTGGCAGCGGTCTCCTCGCTGCAATCCTCGCTCAAGCCGGGCGACGCCATGGATTTCTCGGCGAAAGGCAACAGCGCCAATTTCATCGGCAATGGCTGGTGGACGGTGCCCGACGAAAACCTGACCTGGACGGAAGGCGAAATGTCGTCTCTCACTTTCCGTCTGCCCGATCTTCCGTCGGCAGAGCTAAGTCTCGCCATCGATACCATCGCCTTCGTCAGCGGCGCCAGATTACCCAATCGAACGGTCGAGGTGCTGGTCAATGATCAGTTGCTGGCCACCTGGGAGTTTCGCGATTCGTCCCCAAGCGAGAAGCGCCTCGATCTGCCGGCAGGGCTGGACGGACAGGTGGTCATGTTCTCGATGAGACAGAGCGCGAGCCCGTCTCCGAAGGAACTGGGCCTGAATGGCGATCCGCGCCATCTCGGCCTCGGCGTAAAGCAAATCGTGCTGCGCCGTCGATAGGCTGTGGCCGGGCAGAGTTCGCGAAGTGCAAGCGCGGAAAAGCCTTGGCGGTCGCTGTATCGGCGGCAGGAAAGTGCGGCAGATCGGGCCCGGTTTGGGCAACGAAACCCGGTTTTTGGAGCCTCAAGACTCATCTTGCCACGGGACGCAGGGCGGAATACACCCCACAAACGGACGGTGCGCGCTTTTCCAGCGCGAAGCTTACCGTGAGCGCCTCTAAGCATTGCCGAAAGTGATCCGATGAAAGTTGTCATCCTGGCCGGTGGATTGGGCACGCGGCTAGCTGAGGAAACAAGCGTCCGTCCGAAGCCGATGGTGGAGGTCGGGGGGCGCCCGATCCTCTGGCATATCATGAAGATCTACAGCCACTACGGCTTCAATGATTTCGTCATCTGCCTTGGCTATAAGGGTTACGTGATCAAGGAATACTTCGCCAACTACTTCCTTCATATGACGGACGTCACCTTTCATCTCGCGGAAAACCGGATGGAAATCCACCGCGAGTCCGCCGAACCTTGGCGCGTGACGCTGGTGGACACCGGCGACGAAACCATGACCGGCGGTCGCCTCAAGCGTGTGCTGCCCTATGTCGGTGACGAGGAAGTTTTTGCGCTGACCTACGGCGACGGCGTCGCCAATATCGATCTGGCCGCCGAACTGGCGTTCCACAAGGCGCATGGCAAGCAGGCAACGGTGGCCGCCGTGCGTCCGGCTAAGCGTTTCGGCGCGATCTCCATCGAAGGGGATCACGTCAAGAGCTTTCAGGAAAAGCCAGTCGACGATGGCGGCTGGATCAACGGCGGCTTCTTCCTGCTCTCGCCGAGCGTCGGCAAGCTGATCAAGGGCGACGATACCGTGTGGGAAGGCGAGCCCATGGAGACGCTGGCCAAGACCGACCAGCTGCGCGCTTACGTGCATCACGGCTTCTGGCATCCGATGGATACGATCCGCGACCGGACTTTCCTTGAGTCGCAATGGACCAGTGGGAAAGCCGATTGGAGAGTTTGGTGATCGATCCCGGCTTCTGGCGTCAGCGACGGGTCTTTCTGACCGGGCACACCGGCTTCAAGGGAGCCTGGATGGCGCTGCTGCTGCGGTCTTTCGGGGCCGAGGTGTACGGCTATTCGCTGGAGCCGGACAGCGAGCACGGGCTGTTCAACGCCGCGGGCGTGAAGAATGACGTCCACCATCGCATCGGCGATATTCGCGACCTTGCCGATATGCGGGCCGCACTCGCCGAAGCGCGGCCGAGTGTCGTAATTCACATGGCGGCCCAGGCGCTGGTGCGGCTGTCCTATGACGAGCCGGTGGAGACCTACGCGACCAATGTGATGGGCACGGTCAACCTGCTCGAAGCGGCGCGGTCGGTGGAGGGCATCGAAGCCATCCTGGTCGTGACCAGCGACAAGTGCTACGAGAACACGGAAACCCTGCGCGGCTATGTCGAGACCGAGGCGATGGGCGGATACGATCCTTACAGCAGCAGCAAGGGCTGCGCGGAGATCGTCACGGCAGCCTATCAGCGCAGCTTCTTCCAGTCGGAAAAATCTGCTTTGGTCGCCACGGCGCGCGCCGGCAATGTGATCGGCGGCGGCGACTGGTCGAAGGACCGGCTGGTGCCGGATATCATGCGCTCGTTCATGGCGGCGGCGGTGGTCCAGATCCGCAATCCGAATGCTATTCGCCCGTGGCAGCATGTGATGGATCCCGTGATCGGCTATCTCACTCTGGTGCAGCGCCTTGTGCAGGGTGGAAAAAAGTTCGCCGAGGGCTGGAATTTCGGTCCCCATGAAGACAGCGAGGTTCCTGTCTCGGTTCTGGTCAAGACGCTGGCAACTCATTGGGGAGCCGACGCGCGCTGGGCCATCGACAAGGGTGAACATCCGCACGAAGCGGGATATCTGAAACTGGACTGCACCAAGGCGCGGACGCGCCTCGACTGGCATCCGGTGATCGAATTCGACCGTGGCTTGAAACTGTCGTCCGAATGGTATCGCGCGTTTCACGGTGGAGCCGACATGCGTGCGGTGACGCTTCAACAGATCAATGAAATCGTGGCCCCGTTGACGGGAAACCGGCGGGCGTCTTGAACGTTTTGAGCAGGAGATGAATGTGCTGGGTTCTACACTTGAGATAAATTCCTGCGAAGTCTGCGGGAGCAACAATCTGCGCGCCGCGATCGATCTCGGCCTTCATCCGATGTGCGATGATCTCGTGCCGGTCGGCAACGATTACGTCTGCAAGGAATATCCGATCGATATCCTGTATTGCGACACCTGCCGCACTGCGCATCAGCGCTTTCAGATTCCGAAGCGCGAGCTGTTTCCGGCCACCTACCACTACCGGTCGCGCCACACCCTCGACGTGCTCAACGGCATGAAGGACCTGGTCGCCGCCGCCGAGACGACGCTGGGAGGCCTGGCGTCGAAGAAGGTGCTCGACATCGGCTGCAACGACGGCAGCCTGCTGTCGTTCTTCGCCGAGAAGGGCGCGAAGACCTTCGGGATCGAGCCGACCGGCGCGGCCGCGGATGCTGCCGAGCGCGGCCACACGGTGATCAACGATTTCTTCTCCGAGGAAGTCGCCGAGCAATTTGTGAAATTGAACGGCAACCCCGACGTCATCACGTTCACCAACGTGTTTGCACACATCGAGGATCTGAAGGGCGTGGTCCGCGCGCTGAAGATCGCGATGCACGAAGGCACGCTGATCGTCATCGAGAACCACTACCTGGGCGCCATCCTCGAGCGCAATCAGTTCGACACGTTCTATCACGAGCACCCGCGCACCTACAGCCTGACCTCTTTCGTTCACATCGCGAAGTCGCTGGGCATGGAGATCGTGCTTGCCGAGTTCCCGAAGCGCTATGGCGGCAATATCCGAGTGTTCCTGAGCACGAAGCCGGGCGATGCCGCAGCGCGCGAGCAACTGGCCAAGGTCGATGCGCTGGAAAGCGGCTTCGGCACCGGTCTCGAAAAGCTCGCTGCGCAGGTGGCGATCTGGCAGAAGAACAAGCTGGCGCAGATCGAAGCCGTCGTCAGCAAGAGCGGTCCGCTTGCCACCAAGGCGTTCCCCGGCCGTGCGGCGATCCCGGTGAAGATGCTGAATCTGTCTACGGATCATATTTCCGCGGCGTACGAGAAGCCCACGTCGATCAAGATCGGCAATTACATTCCGGGAACGCGCATTCCGATCCGGTCGGACGACGAGTTCTCGCTGCCGGCCATCGGCGACGGCCCGATCCTGAATCTGGCCTGGCACATTTCGGAAGAGATCAAGGGGTATCTGCGTCAGCGCGGCTATAACGGCCCGATCATCGACATCATCGCGCCGGAAGACTTTGTGGAGCAGAAGTGAAATTTGCGATCTTCGGATCCGGATTTGGACTTTACGGGTATCTGCCCGCGTTGATGACCGGATGCCGGCAGACGGTCTGTCTGCCGGAGCGGTACAGGACCATAGTTGCCGATCGCCCGGATGTCGGGCGTTTCGGCGATGTTATCGAATGGCAGCCTGACGACGAAGCGGCATTGAATGCGGCCGAGGCAGTGGTGGTGTCGCGCCGGCCGGCGGATCAGCTGGAACTGATCCGCGCGGGCGCAGGCAAGCGCAACATTCGGGCGCTCCTGCTGGAGAAGCCTTTGGCGCCGTCTCCGCAGCTTGCGGCAGAAGCGCTGGATCTGCTGGATTCGTCGGGCAAGACGTTCCGCATCGGCTACAATTTTCGCTTCACACCCTGGGCCGTCGCGCTGAAGCGCGAGCTGCGCACGTTCGCGGCGACGGATTTGCTGAACATCGACTGGCAGTTCCGGGCGCATCACTACGCGCATGACGTCCGAAACTGGAAGCGGACGGTTTCCGAAGGGGGCGGCGCGCTGCGGTTCTTCGGGATCCATCTCGTCGGCCTGCTGGCCGAGTTTGGCTACGATGAGGTCGTGCGGTCCGAAAGCAAAGCGGCCGCGCTGGACGAATGCGAGACCTGGACGGCCGTCTTCAAGGGCCCCGGCCTTCCCGAATGTAGCGTGCGGGTCGCCTCCAATGCGGCCGCTACCAGGTTCTCCATCGACAGGGTAGGCCAGCATGGCCGCGCAGAGCCTGTTGTGTCGCTCGGCGATCCATTCGAATCCAGCGTCGTGGCTGGAGACTTTGACCGCCGCTTTGCCATCCTGACCGAGGTCTGCAGGGATCTGATCGACGATCCCGCGACAAGCTATCCTTGGTATAGGCAATCGGTTAGATTGTGGGAGCAGGCCGAGAGCCTCTCCTAGCGATCAAATTAACCTTGTGCTTGGCGGCCCCTATGAGCGGGCTGGCCGAAGCCGGAGCCGCAGTCCCCGCATGTCAGACGCCGTGAAGAAAATCTCGATCATTACGCCATGCTTCAACGAAGAGGCCAGCGTAGAGGAATGCGTGCAGACGGTCGGGCGACTGTTCGCAAAGGAGTTGCCCACCTACGAGCTGGAGCACATCTTCTGCGATAACTGCTCGACCGATCGCACCGTCGATATTCTCAAGGAAATGGCGAAGACGAACCGGTCCGTGAAGATCATCGTCAACTCGCGCAACTTCGGCATTCTCAAGAACACCTATAACGGTGTGCTCGCCGCCACCGGCGACGCCGTGCTGCTGTTCCTGCCGGTCGATCTGCAGGATCCGCCGGAACTGATCCCGGAATTCGTCAAGCATTGGGAAAACGGCTACGAGATCGTGTTCGGCCTACGCGCCGAACGCGAGGAAGGTTTCGTCATCCGGAGTGCGCGAAAGCTTTATTATCGCCTGCTCAGCCGTCTCACCTATGTCGACTATCCCCCCGACGCCGGCGATTTCCAGCTCGTGGACCGCAAGGTTCATGAGGCCATGAAGCAGATCGACGACGCGCAGCCGTTCATGCGTCTGATGACCTTCGAGTCGGGGTTTCGCTCCATCGGGGTCAAGTACACATGGCGTGCCCGCAAGCACGGCAAGTCGCGCAACCGCCTGTCGCAGATGTTCGAACAGGGCCTGAACGGCATCATCAGCTTCAGCGGCGCCCCGGTGCGGGCCGCCTTGCTGGTGGGTTTTGCGATCTCATTCGTCAGCATCATATACTCCGTGGCCATCCTGCTGCTGGCTTTGTTCGGCAAAGTAAACTCGCCGGCCGGCATCCCCACGCTGATCGCTGCACTGTTCTTCTTCGGTGGCGTGCAGATCTTCTTCATCGGCGTGCTAGGAGAGTACATTCTCGCGATCTACAACCAGGTACGGCGCAAACCGATGGTCGTCGAGCGCGAGCGCATCAATTTTGACTGAGCGGATGCGCTCGGTTGCCGAACTGATCGCACGGTGTCGCGAGCCGGGTGCGTTGCGGATGTTGCTGCGGTCGCGGCCGGTGCGGTTCATTGCCATCGGAATTGTTAATACGATCTTTGGCTACGCGGTTTTCACGGGCCTTTATCTGGTCAGCGGCAATCACCGGCTGTCTATCATCGGCGCGACGATCGTTGGCGTGATCTTCAATTTTTTCACCACCGGACGCATAGTCTTCGGCAGCTCCGACAACCGGCTGATTCTGCGCTTCGTCGCCGGCTATGCCATATCGCTCGGCGTCAATCTGGTACTGCTCGAAGTGCTGGTGCGGCTCGGCGTCAATGCGCTTATCGCTCAGCTGATTTCCCTGCCGCCGGTCGTGGTGCTGACGTATTTCGTCAACGCCCGCCTGGTGTTTCGCAATGTCCCGCCACGGGGCGCTGGTGACAACACTCTGTAGCTGCAAGCGCTCTCAGCGCTTTCTGTACAGCGACAGTACGCCCAGCGACGTCTTGAAATCCGTATCGAGAACATACCAGGCGTCGAAATCCGGTTGCATGGGATTGATCGGCTCAAGGCTGTATTCACGAAACAGCAGGACAAATTGCGGCCGGTTGGCGAGATCGGCGTAATAGGCGCGGGTGTAGGCCAGCGCTTCGGCCGAGATGCTGGCGGGAAGCGGAAACGTCGTGAGCATCCGGAGCGGCGCATCGAGCTCGAGAGCGATGCCGGGATGCGATACTGTGAAGGCCGCGAGCGTGGCGTCGCCGATCTTCGGACGAACGTCGTGCTGCACGATATGCAGCAGTTCGGTCAGTGTGGTGGGAGCGAAAATGCCTTTGAACATGCCGGTGCGGACCAGGACCTTCGGTGCCGCGGCGTCGGCGCCGGTCTGCCCGTATCGAAACAGCAGCGAGGTCGACAGCACGATCAGGATGAGCACCGCCATGGCCGCGCGCTGCGGCCATCGGGAGGGGCCTGGTCGGCTGTACGACGCGACGAGCGCGATAGCCGCCGCCGGCAGGCCGCCGATGCAGAAATTATAAACGGTGTGCAGCGCGCTCGCCATTGTAGTGGCAGCAACCAGCATGGCCAGCAGATAGCATAGCGCCACGACCCGTCGCCGGGGCGGGGTGCTTGGGCGAAGATCCGTCAGAATTCCAAGCCCGGCCAGTGCGGCGAGGGTGATCGCATCGTGCGACCGGATGTAGAGGGCGGGCTGGCCGGCATAAAGCGCCAGTAGGAGTGCGGCGACGATCAGCGGGTGAAACAGCGGGCCGAGCAGGTTGCGGAACACGCCCGCGCAGGCGGCAGCCACCGCTAGGCAGCAGAACCATGGATAGGGCCGCAGCAGCGCCATCGTGCTTTCGAGCTTCAATCCGACGCCGCTCACCCGGTTGACCAGATTGAGATAGTGAAAACTCTCGAGCGTCGTCGCCGGCGTCAGTAGCGCAACGGTTGCCGCGATGGCAATGCAGCCCGCCAGGATCACCAGGCCGGCATATCGTCGACCGACCACGAAAAAGCGCTCACCTCCCACCAGCACGGCACCCGCGACAATCGCCGCCACCACGCCCAGAGGCGGATAGGCGACGGTGGCTACGCCCCACGCCGCGGCCGATCCGATCTCGCCCGGCAGCCGCCCGGTGGAGCCCTTGCGCGACGCCATGGCTGCACCGACGCAGGCAATGGCGATCACCGCGGCCTGCATGCCGGTGGTGTTGTAGGACGGCGCGGGCAGCCCGAATGGGATGAAAGCGAGAATCAGGATCGCGCCGGACCATGCGAGCCCGCGATATCCGAGCGTTCGCATGAAGACGTACCAGAATGACGCGGCGAGCAGCGAGCCGCCCAGGAAGAGGCCTCTCAGAACGAGAAAAAGCCCGTCTGTGGACCCTTGGAAGGTTGCTAAAGCCCAGGCCCAGGGCGCGACGATAAGTGCCGAGGTCTGATGCAGCGTGCGGAACGGGGATTGCGCGATGCCGTTCCTGAGCCACTCCACGACAAATTGCGCGTAATAGGACTCGTCGCCGAGGTCCAGTCCCTGGGTCAGACGCACCGCCAGTGCGATTGAAACGCCGCCGAATGCCAGAATTCCAACGCTGCCAGGCCACCGAACAGGGAACATCAAAAACTCCAGACGGGACCCGATCGAAACTTGGCGAGCAGGTTCATTCGAGGCAGCGTGGATCGTTGCAGGCCGGCTTGGCAGCAGGCGGACTTCGTCGCGGTCGGGCTGTCGGGTGTCAGGCGACGTCGATCGAGCGTCGATACTGGTCGATCACGTCATCGATGTTGCCGTAAGCATTGACCCGCCCCTGATCGATCCACAGGCCCTTGTTGCACCAGCGCTGGCAGATCTCGATATTGTGCGAGGCGAGCACAAGAACGCTGGCACGATCGACGAACTTGGTCAGGCGTTTTTCGGCTTTTGCCATGAAGGATTCGTCGCCGGCGACGATCCACTCGTCCATCAGGAGGATTTCCGGCTCGAAACACGTCGCCACAGCGAAGGTCAGGCGCAGAATCATGCCTGACGAGTAGGTCCGCACCGGCATCTCGAGATATTCACCCAGCTCGGTGAACTCCGCGATATCCGCCATGCGGCTGTCGATCTCGGAATTGGAAAGGCCGAGGATCATGGCGCGAATTCGGATATTGTCGTAGCCGCTCAGATCGGTATCGATCCCGAGGCCGATGTCGAACATCGGCGAGATGCGTCCGCGAATGATGGCTTCGCCGCTGGTCGGCTCATAGATGCCGGCCATCACGCGCAGCAGCGTTGTCTTGCCGGCGCCATTGGGTCCGATGAGCGCGACCCGGTCACCGGTGCCGAGCGACAGCGAGATGTCGCGCAGCGCTTCCACCGTGATGCGATGATTGCCGTCGTGCGCGAGGCGCCCCGCCGAGCCCTTGAATAGCATGCTCTTCTTCAACGAGCGCGAACCGCCATGATAGATCGGAAACGACACGTTGAGATGCCGCATTTCGAGCATGGTTTCTGGCGCTGACGATTCCAGTGAGACCGACATGCGTTACACCCAGTATGAGATCCGGGATCGGAACGACTTGAAGAACGTCGCGGCGATCGCCGTGTTGACCACCGTCAGGATCGTCGCGGCGATGTAGCTCTGGGTGGGGAAGGGATAACCCAGCAGCGGCGCGCGGACGATTTCAATCAGGTGAAAGAACGGATTGAACAGAACGATCGCTGAATCGGCGCCGAGCAGTTCAGGCTTCCACATTACCGGTGTGATGAAGAACGCGATCTGTGTGACGCTGGCGATGATCTGCGGAATATCGCGAAACCGCGCCGACACCATGCCGAGAAACAGGCTGGCCACGGTCAAGTTGAAAGTGAGCAGGAGAAAGCCCGGAATGGCGGTCCAGACGCCGGCTCCGGGAGAGTACTGGAAATAGATCAGCACGCCAAAATAGATGATGAAGTTGTGCGCCAGAATGATGATGCGGCTCCACATGAAGCGAAATGCATAGACCGAATAGGGCAGCCTGATCTGCTTGATGTAGGATTCCGAACCCGTGAACAGGGTGCCGGCTTCTGCGATCGTTGAACTGATATAGGTCCAGATCAGCAGGCCAACGCACAGGAACGGGAGGAAGTCGTGCAACTCGGTCTTGAACAGCCGCGAATAGACGATGCCCAGCGCGATAACCATGATCGCCATGCTGGCCGTCAGCCAGAAGGGGCCCAGCATGGAGCGGCGGTATCGCTGCACGATGTCGTTCCAGCCGAGCTTGGTCCAGAGCGGCCATGCTTGCCCGCCATCAACCAGATCCTTGACGGCGAGCTGTCGTTGGGAGGGCTTCGTGTAGCGGGACACGTAGGCGTTGGTATTGAGGCTGACGGGTTCGCTCATGACAATAGGGGCGCCGGTGAGAGTGAAGGGGTCTTTTAAGGCAAATAAGCCATCAAACAAAACGTTTTTTACTGCAGGTCCGGTGCTCGAGAACGGTGCTTTTGCCAATACGAAACGCGGTAATCGCTACACGCGGCCTCCCGGCCGGTACGGCGAATTCAGTCGAATTTACGGTAGGCAGCGTTCACGGTATCGGCACTGCGATCCCATCCGAACAATGCCGCGCGGTCGATTCGCGCATCCCTCGCGGTGACGTCAGCGAACGGGTCCGTCGCGATTCCGGCGTTGATCGTTTCGGTCCATCCATCGACATCCAGCATGGCGACACGGGTCGCCAGGCTGCCGGAGATTTCATCCATCGCCGTATCGGCGCTGTGGGCCACCGGCGTTCCGCAGGCCATGGCTTCTACCACAGGCATTCCGAAACCTTCGTAGAGCGAAGGCAGAAGCATCAGCCGCGCGCCTTCGTAAAGGCTGCGTAACTCGGGGTCGCTGACACCTTTGAGAAAACGCAATTGTCCGCTGCTGATCAGCTCCTCGGTCTGCCGGGGCAGCGCCAGGTCGCCCCATCCGACTCCGCCGACGATCACCAGCGGCATGCGGGCACGGTCTGCCGCGGGCACTCGGCTGTAGGCGGCAATCAGGGTCTTGAGGTTCTTGCGCGGCTCCAGCGTACCCACGGCCATCAGGTAGCTGCCCGGCGTCAGGCCGTTGCCTGCGATTTCCGCGGCGGTGACCTCCTCGCCGAGCGGACGGAAGATTGCGCTGGCCGCCGGGGGAGCCACGAAAATCCGGTCGATCGGATAGTTGTAGATCTCGGCGATCTCGCGCCGGCTGAATTCCGAAATGGTCTGGATCTGCAGCGCCCGGTTCACGGTCTTGGCCAGCGGCCGCATCTGCCGCAACCGGTCGCCCGGATGGGCCTCCGGGAAGCGCACGAAGGACAGGTCGTAGATCACTGGCAGCACGGGCACGCCGGGATCGGCGGGCGGCAGATAGTTGAAGGCGTGAAACAGATCGAGCGATTGGCGTCTGGCGGACATCGCGAATTGCAACGGACGGAGGCTGCGATAAATATCCCGAAACATTCCGACATTGATGACGCTCTGATGCGCCAGCCGCCGCGCACGCGTCAGCGCGCCCGGACGCTGCGCGTCTTCGTCGGTTTCCGGGGAGGCGTCCTTCATCTGCGCCCGGGCGATTTCGCTGAAGAACTGCCGATCCAGCCTGCGCCAGGTCACATAATCGAGCCCGCGAAACTCGACGTTCGCGTCGCTTTCCACAAGCGCCTTCAGGAGATTGTAGAGATAGTTGCCCACTCCGGTCATCGACCGGTGCAGGATGAGCGTTTCGACGCCGACAATCATTTCGTTCGTCCCGACATCGCTCGGCGGCGGGCTACCGCCTGCTCGAAAATCTCCGCGATTTTTGCGCGATAGGCCTGCCGGCTGAATTCCGATTGCGCGCGGTTCAATCCGGCCTGTCCCAGTCGGTCGGCCAATGCGGTGTCCGCCAGAAGGCGGTCCATGGCCTGCGCCAGCGCCTCGGCGTTTCCGACGGCCACGGTGAGACCCTCCTGCTCATGACGGGCGACATGGGGCACCGTGGTGGGCAGATTGGTGTTGATGACCGGAATGCGCGCGGCCATCGCCTCGACCTGCACCAATCCAAACGCTTCGGCATCCGTCACCGAAGAAAGCACCAGCATCCGGGCAGCGTGGAGGTGATGCTTGATGTCGTCAGAGGACACGCGTCCCTTGAAAAAGACCCGATCGGCCACGCCGCTGCGTATTGCCTGCCGCTGCAGCTCGTCCAGCAGCGGGCCCTCGCCGATGATCACTAGCTGCGCGTCCACCGAGGGCAGGGCGTTCAGCAGGACATCGAGGCCCTTGTAGCCGACAAGGCGGCCGACCGCGACAATCAGGCGAGGATAATGCCGGCGAAGCCCGACGACGGCGAGCTGGCCCGCATCGTCGAGATTGCTCCAGTAATCGAGATCGATCCCGTAGCGGACGACGGCGCACTTGTCCCGATGCGGCGCAAGAAACTCCGAATTGTCGATCATCGCCTCGTCGGACACCACGATGCGATCGGCACGGCGCAGCGCCGACTTGATGGCCGGTGTCAGCAGTTTGCGCAGCAGCGTACGTCCGAGAATCTCGGCGTGCCAGTACACCACTAATGCCGTCCGGTCACTCAATCCGGCGGCGATGCCGAGGTCCGTCAGAGGAAAGGGCGCATGGTGGACCAGGACGTCTGCCTCGCGCGCGTGTTCGCGCAGCACAAATGGATAGGTCGGCGCCAGCGGCGTCGAGAACAGGGTGCCCAGCGAGGCCACGGCAGTGACCTGCGTTCCGTCCATGACGAAACGACGGGCCCATCCACGATAGCGCGCGACGACGATTCCGCTGGTCATCGCTTCCGTGTCGTTGCCGGTGAGCAAGGCCATGACCTGCGGAATGCCGCCGTCCACGTCGGGTCGGTAAATCTTGTAGGCGTGAACGATTTTCACGAGAGTTGAACAATCCGTTGCGTTGATGTCTGTCGGGTCGACCGATCGGCCTATTGCGCCCTGGCTCAGCTGATCGCCTGGATTCTCGAATGTACCATCATTGCGACAAGGTCGTCGAACGAGGTCGTCGCTTGCCATCCCAGTTGGGTCCGGATCTTGGTGGGATCGGCGCAGGTATAGCGGCTGTCGGTCTTCCTCATCAGATCAGGATCGCTGAGTACATGGTCGCGCCAGTCGCGCCCGACGATGCGAAAGGCGGTTTCGCAGAATTCCGCGATCGAATGCTGCTCGCCGCTTCCAATGACATAATCGTCAGCCCGGTCGCTCCTGACCATCAGCAACATGGCTTCGACATAGTCGCCGGCATAGCCGAAATCGCGGCGCACCGAGAGATCGCCCAGCATCACCTTGCCGTTCTGCACAATCGGGCGACCGCGCTCGTCCAGTTCGGCCGTTTGCGACATCCCCAGCGAGACGGCCGCCGCGGCATGGGCAATTTTTTGCGAAACGAAACCCAGCGGGCGTTTCGGACTCTCGTGGTTGAACAGGATGCCCGCCGACAGATGCAGATCGTATTGCGAGCGGTAGGCGCCAATGATGCGATGCGCATAGGCTTTGGCGATCGCATAAGGCGAAGCCGGGCGGAATGTGGTTTCTTCGTTCTGCGCGGAGTCGTCCGAATTCTCACCGAAAATTTCCGACGAGGACGCCTGGAAAAGCCGGCTGCCGGGACACAGCTTGCGAATGAGGTCGCAGAGCTGCTGCGGCATCACGGCATTCAGCATCGCCGTCTCCAACGGCTCGTTCCAGGAGATCGAAGGCCGCGAAATCGCCGCCAGATTGAAAATCTCATCGGGCAGCACCGATGAGACCAACCCCTCCATGAAAGCGCTGTCCGTCAGATTGCCGACATGCCAGTGCAAATCCGTCCGTTGCGGACCGGCATCGGCCCGGCGACTCTGGACGTGGACGGCGTAGTCCTGCGCGAGCAGCTTCTCTACCAGATACCAGCCGTCTTGACCTGCACCTCCAGTCACCAGAGCTGTTTTTTTCATGGGAGTTCGGCTCGCAGGGGCTGGTCAAAAATTCGCAAGGTCCGCGGTCTCTATTCGTTGTGATTTAAATACTTGAAGCCGTGCTCTTTCACGAGGCTATCGCGTCTTGCGATCTTCAGGTCCTCGCGCATCATCTCGCTGACGAGATCCGAGAACGGTGTTTTCGGCGTCCAGCCCAGCTTGTCGCGTGCCTTGCTGGCATCGCCCAGCAGGGTTTCGACTTCGGCCGGCCGGAAATATCGCGGGTCGACCTCGACGATGCACTTGCCGGTGTCGGCATCGTAGCCCTTTTCGTCGGCATCGTTGCCTTCCCAGCGCACCTTGATGCCGGCTTCGGTCGCCGCCATGTTGATGAAGTCGCGGACCGAATGCTGCACGCCGGTGGCGATCACGAAATCTTCCGGTACTTCCTGCTGCAACATCATCCACTGCATTTCCACGTAATCGCGAGCATGGCCCCAGTCGCGTAGCGCGTTGAGGTTTCCGAGATACAGCCGTTCCTGCATGCCGAGCTTGATACGCGCCAGAGCGCGCGTGATCTTCCGC
The DNA here is from genome assembly GCA_014377915.1 of Tardiphaga sp. The sequence continues at coordinate 6,471 of JACMOT010000327.1, read as the reverse complement.
GTGACGAAGGTCTCGCCGCGAATCGGCGATTCATGATTGAAGAGAATGCCGTTGCAGGCGTAGAGGCCATAGGCTTCGCGGTAGTTCACCGTAATCCAATAGGCGTAGAGCTTGGCAACCGCATAAGGCGACCGCGGATAGAACGGCGTCGTTTCCGTTTGCGGCACCTGCTGTACCAGCCCGTACAATTCCGACGTGGATGCCTGGTAGAAGCGCGACTTCTTTTCAAGGCCGAGGGTTCTGATCGCCTCCAGCATCCGCAGCGTGCCCAGTCCGTCCGAATTCGCGGTGTACTCGGGCTCCTCGAACGAAACGCCGACGTGGCTCTGCGCCGCGAGATTGTAGATTTCGTCCGGCTGAACCTGCTGAACGATCCTGATCAGACTCGAGGAGTCCGTCAGGTCGCCGTAATGCAATTTGAAATTGAATCCCTTATCATGGGGGTCATGGTAGAGGTGATCGATGCGATCGGTATTGAAGAGCGACGTCCGCCGCCTTACGCCATGAACTTCATAACCTTTGGCGAGCAACAGCTCGGCAAGGTAGGCGCCGTCTTGTCCGGTGATGCCCGTTATAAGAGCGACTTTGGGTGTGTTTGTCATGGATTGGGGCTGCTTCAATTGAGGGGCGCCAGAGACGCGTGATGCCCCGTTCGGTAGAGGTATTCGCGAATAATTTCAACTCCATCATGCATCCGGGAACGGGCGAAATCATGCCGTCCCGCGTCAGAAGGTGCCCGTCGTGAATCCCGTCGCATGACACCTTCCTTCACATACCGGCAGGACCGGAACTGACCCCTGTTCCCCCGTATTGCCCCGGCCAAAGTGAAGTGGTACGTTTGTCAATACCCGAAAACACCCGTTTCGCCTGCTGTGCAGTTTTGGCGTGTTTTTCCATTTTTGTCTGGGATGAGATGTCGAACAGCCTCGTAGTCGGAGCCACGGGGATAGTAGGCGGGTACATTGTCCGGAAAATCGTGCAGAGCGGCGGGCCGTGCCTAGCGTTATCGCGCTCGTCCCAGCCGGACGCGCCCGGTGTCACGTGGTTGAAGGGCGACCTGGCCGCGCTGCATTTGCTTCAAATGCCACCCATCGCCACAATTTACTGCACAGCCAATATCGGCCCGCTTCCGGCTGTGCTTCGCAGGCTTGAAACGGCGCCGAAGCGGGTTGTCGTCTTCACGTCGACGAGCATTCTCACCAAGATCAATTCGGAGATCGAGACCGAGCGGACGATGCTGCGGCAGTTGGCCGATGCCGAGCAGGAGCTGATTGCGGCATGCCGGGAACTGGGTATCGGCTGGACCATCCTGCGGCCGACGCTGATCTACGCCGAAGGCCGCGACGCCAACATCACGCGGCTGGCTCGCTTCATCGAAAAATGCGGGTTTGTCCCGCTGGCCGGAAAAGGCAAAGGCCTGCGGCAGCCGGTCCATGCGGAAGATCTGGCGATAGGCGCGCTGGCAGCGGCGGGCAGTGCCCATGCGATCGGGATGATCTACTCGCTGCCGGGCTCCGAAGTGATTTCCTACCGCGAAATGGTCGGGCGTATTTTCGACGGTATGGCGAGGCCGCGCCGGATGATCGCCTTGCCGCAGCTTCTCTGGAAGGCGGCGTTCGCGATCGCAAGTCCGCTTTTTCCGAACGCCAATGCGGCGATGGGTTTGCGCATGGACAAGGACATGGTGTTCGATGTCCGCCCCGCCACCGAGGATTTCGGCTGGAAGCCGCGCCCATTTCGCCCGCAATTCGTGACGCCTCTGCAGCGATAACTTTGTCGCAGGCGTGATGTCCGAACCACCGCGACGGGCCGTCTGGCTAGCGCGGGAGCGCCCGTTCCGCGCAGCTTGCCCTCACGACCATCATCGTCGGACCCGTGAACGCTGCGCAATGTCCCGGCGTCGAACCGATGCTTTCGAGAAGAAAGACGGGGAGTTGTGACGGCGGTTTTTTCTCGAGCGTCAGCGCATGGGCAATGTCGTCTCTCATGCGCAGGTCGACCGCCGTCAGGATGAAATTCTGCAATGGAGAGAGCGCGCGCAGTTGCGAACTGGTCGCCCCGTGTAATTCCGGCGACGTCCTTGCAAGTTCCCTCGCTTCCTTCTGCTGCGCGATGAAATGGCCGGCGTTCTGGCTCGACGGATACACCGTGATCAGGACGACAACGCATGAGATCGTTGTCAGAGCGAGCAAGGGCGGAATCGATTTGAGGCGACGCAATGACGTCGCATTCAGTCGCGCCAGAAATTTCCCGCAGGCGCATGACAGCAGGACGATGAAAAGCGTAACCACGGAGAAGACGTGCTTCAGTAGCGCATAATCGGACCCCGATTGCGTCATCAGGCCCGCGACGTAATGGGTGATGCAGGCAATGGAAGCGGCCAGCCCCGCTGCAGGCAGGAAATAAGGGGCCGTCAGCGGCGACCGGCCGCGTGCCGCCAGCAGCCCGTACCAGGACGAAAGCGCCAGCAGGAGAATCGCGCTTGCGACCAGGAAACGGATGGACGCGCCGGTGTCGATGACGGCATTGTTGTCGGCGATGGACCGCATCAGCCCGTAGATCGGGTGGTAGCGCACGGCCATGGCACACAGGACCAGCATCGCCGCCCCAACGGCAAGCTCGCGGATCGGGAGGCCGCGTGATGTCAGCCAGGTTCGTACCGCAGACAACAGCCAGAGCGACGCCATTCCGATGGATAATTGCAATTGTGCGAGCGGAAAAAGCCAGCCTGCCACGTAGACGGCCGCCGGAACGGCCACCAGCTCCAGCGTCGATCGCACGCGCTTGCTGAGCACGAAAAGAATCAGAATGCTGACGGCTGAACCGGCGATCTGCGCATAAAAATAGTTTCCCTGAATCTCCTTGCCGAAGGTCACGCGGTAGGACGAGATCAAAAAGATCGCAGTGGCGGCGGTGATCCAGGTTAGGAGAGAAGCAAGCGGGTTTCTGTGATCCGCCCCCTTGAGAAGCACGACATAGATTGCGCTGAGAAAGATGAGAGACGCAAAATGCATCCCGACGAACGGGTTGCCGGTCGCCCATCCGATTGCCGCTCCGAACAGATGCGACAACGGCGGGTATTGGGACATCGTCCAGTGAATGCGATGCAGGTCGGCATACGGTCCCCACCATGTGGAGTAATAGTCGACCAGCGTGTAGTGGCCGGCAATGTCGATGGAATTGATGCTGATCCGCTGGTGCATGACGGCGCATGCCAGAATGGACACCCCCAGAATTGCACCCGCGGCTGGCGATATCCGTTTCACGCGTGCAGCAATGCCACCTGCAATCGTACGAAGCGCGATGTCCATTTTGGTTCGAACCTGATCTCGCGCAGAACGCCCTCCGGGCCGTCTGGTCGCCGATGCGCGGAAACGCAAGGTGTCGTCGTCGATCGGGCAGACCGTAGGCCATGAAAAAGCTGAAAGATAGCCCATCGCACAGATGGCTGGGGCTTGGTCTCGAGCACCGTCGATGCGACTGCCAAGACCTGTTGCGTCATCACCGGTACCAACCACAAAGAGGAGATGGGGATCGTAAAACCGGCCAGCACTGCGCCGTCACAGGAAGCCAAAGCAATGCAGGCAACGTCCTGCGCGCGGCGTGTCGAGGCGCGGACAGGCAAGCGCGTAGGCTGTCGAACGCGCACGGAGTTTGCATGAGATCGCCATTTTCCAAAAACCTTCCGCACAGCCGATGGTGCGGTCGCACGCCGGGGCTGCCGTGGGCGCTGCTCGCGGTGGCCGCCGCGCTGGCGATCCCGTTTTCCTCGTCGACGTGCCGCCCGTGCTGGACTACCCGAACCACTTGGCGCGCTACTTTATTTTGGCGCATCCCGACGATCCCGTCCTGTCGCAGATGTACAGGCCGCGCTGGGGGCTGAGACCCAATCTTGCCATGGACCTGCTGGGCGCCGGCCTGCTGCAGATCACCAGCGTCCATGTCGGCGGCCGTATCCTGCTGGCGCTGAGCGCTTTCGCGCCGGTGATCGGCGTCATCGTCTATAGCCGTGGCGTTTGGCAGGTGGTCATATTGGCCGCTGGCCCCCGCCGTGCTCGCTTTCAATGGAGTTTTTCATCTGGGCTTCATGAACTTCCTGCTCGCCCTCGAGCTGGCTTTTGCCGCCGCGGCCGGCTGGACGGCGCTCTGCCGGCGCGGCGATGTTTGGATGGCGGCGGCTTTCGGGGCCGCGGCGTCGGCCGTCCTGTTCTTCTGCCATCTGTTTGGCGCGCTGCTGTTCCTCCTGCTGGTAGGCGCCGACGAACTGGCGCGTCTGCTGTCTCTGGCGCGCGCCGGCAGGTTGACGGCCGGGCAGGCGATGCGCTCCGCCGGTTGGCTGTGCGTGACCGCCGGGCCGGCGCTGGCCCTGTATCTCGCCAGTCCGCTGGCGGCGGGCGCCGCGGCACCCGCTTCCATCGCCGGCATTCCCTATAAATTATGGGCGCTGCTGACCCCGTTCATGACCACCCGCGTCGACCTGACCCTGCTGACGGCCGCTGCAGTGGCTATGGTCATCGGGATGAGCTGGCGACGCCAGGCGCTGGCGCCGGGCATGGCGATCGTCTTCCTGGCCCTCGCTGAGGCCTGGCTGGTGGCGCCGTCGGAGATCAAGGGAGGGACCTTTGTCGATGTGCGGAGCTGCGGCTCGTTGAAAGGAGATGCTTTTATCATGAACTCGCAACCGGGTCGGTGTTGTTTGGATTTTGGGTGTGGACATTGGTGAGAGGCGCCGATCTGGCGGAGCGGACACCGCGGGCAGGTGGTCGGGTCCCGTGAATTGGGCTCGATTGCCACAGTTCGCGTGCCACGTCGGTCGGGGTGACATGCATATTGGCCCACCAGGCCATCTCGTTACCTTGCCGATGTAGATTGTGATGGTGATCACGACACAGCGGAACAGTGAATTCGTCGCTGACCTTGCGTCCAAGCGTGTTGGGTTGGGAAAACTTGAGATGGTGGGCATCGCAAGGAAACCGTTTGCAGATCAGGCAAGGCTGTTCGGCCACATAGGCGAGATGCGCTTTGTTGCGCCGTCGGACCGGTTTGGTCATCGGGGTAACCGACTGGTCATGGGGTGGAGCTGAGATCCGTACGGGTGCGCCGGTCAGTTCGTCATGAAACGAACTGACGTCAGGACATGCAGCATTGACCTCAACGGCTCGCACGGCCGCCGTGGGACTCTCCCGATCTCCTTGCAGGCTGTCCGCCAGAAGGGCGTGATAGGCGGCCTCTACAAGACGAGCATCGGCCTCGATTAGTGTGTTTTTGGCAGGTAGACGCCGGTGTGCCCAAAGCGCCAATTGCTCGCCGTCTTTTAATGCATCTATCTCAGTGAGGAGCTGATTGCAGAGTTCTCCCGACTCGGCTTGATTTAGGAGGGGGGGCCGGGGCGTAATGACTTTACCGGCTTTCTTCGGCGGCACTGGCTGGGTGCTAGGCTCAACCAGTGGCGGGGCAGTGAGGATGTCAGGTGCGTCGAGATCGTCCTCGCCAGCGATCCCAACCAAAGCGAACAGCGCATATCGCCGGGCGTAGGTGAGAGCGGCGCCCATCCGGTGGGGTGCGGCCGTCTCACTTACTGAGCAAACCGGCCAGATCGATGAGATCCATTCGCCGGAAGCATGTGCCAACAGCGTCGTCAGCCGGATCTGGCCACTGTCCTGGTCGATCGCCGTGGTTTGTATCGTTGCGATCTCTTGCTGGCCCAGGCTCTTGCGAACGATATCCAGCCCGCTGGCAAGCGAGGCGTAACGAAAGGTCCTGTCGGCGCCCTGGGGAAACGGCGAGCGGATAGTGGCTGTTAGGCCCTTTTCAGGGTTACTGAGCTCGCCCTGCGCCTTGGCCAGCGCCGAAGCGATAGCCCCGATGGTATCGCTAGAGCTGTGCATCTGCTGCCTCCATATCCATCAGTTCAAAGCTAACTGCACCGGTCTTTGACCTCTTGGCCCGAACACCGTGGCCGATCGCTTCCTTGGCGTCCTCCGGAACCAGCTTTTTGAGATCGCCCTTGGCACCCTCGTGCTCCTGGAATGCCGGACGGGTCCGTCGGTACACGCTGGCAAACTCCGCCCAACTGTTGGAGGCGCTCATATCCACCACGCGAACGGCTTCAAGCCGTGGACGAGGGGTCTCAACCCCGAACAGGCGAGGCGCCTCGCCGCTCTGGACGCACTGCCAGAATTTCTTTTCCGCTGTTAGCAGGAGGTGTTGATATAGCGGGTCTGCAAGGATCGTCATCTCGACCCATTTTCCTCCTCCGGTGATGAACGACAGCACAGAGGAGCGGGCATTGGTCACCCACATATTGTGCTGCAGCTGCGCCATGTGCTTATCGGCGGGCGCTTCTTCTGTGAACGTCCAGGGCAGCATGAACTTGGCCTCGAACACCGCGCCGGTCTGTTCGACCATGCCGTCCAAGGTCGCCGCCATCCATTTGTGCACGGCGTGCTGAACCCGCCGCTGCATGTCTTT
>JACMOT010000035.1 GCA_014377915.1 Tardiphaga sp. | reverse complement strand
GGGGGGCTGGCCGGGATGCTGCGCCGGCGCCGGGTGCCGGCGGCGCTGGCGGTGATGCTCGCGCTGTGGGCGGTCACCGGCACGCCGACGCCGTCGCGCGCGGATGCCGCCTCCGACGACTTCGCCATCAAGGCGGTGGCGCAGACGCGGCTGGCCTATGTCGTCACCGGAAATGCCGACGTTGATTCCATCGTCAAGGCCGGCCTGACCGGGCTGACGCTGTTCCTGGCGCAACGCACCGCGCTGGAGGCTGGCGAGCCGGTCGGTATCGATCCGGCGAAAGACGAACTGGCGTTCTTCCCGCTGATCTACTGGCCGATCATTCCCGGCGCCGCCAAGCCCCCGCAGGACGCGATCAACCGGATCGACGCCTATATGAAGCAGGGCGGCACCGTCTTGTTCGACACCCGCGACGCAATCGAGGCCCCGCCGGGACCGAATGGCGAGTCGCAGACGCCGGGCATGCTGACGCTGCGCGAAATCCTGTCGTCGCTCGACGTGCCCGAGCTCGAGCCGGTGCCGCGCGAGCACGTGCTGACCAAGACGTTCTACCTGCTGCGCGACTTTCCTGGCCGCTTCAATTCCGGCCCGACCTGGGTCGAGACGCTGCCGCGCGACGATGGCGATGACGCCGCCTCGCGTCCGGCCCGCGGCGGTGACGGCGTGTCGCCGATCATCATCACCTCGAACGACCTCGCCGGCGCCTGGGCGCTGCGGCCGGACGGCCAGCCGATGCTGCCGCTGACGCCCGGCGAACCGCGGCAGCGCGAATTCGCCTTCCGCGCCGGGGTCAATATCGTGATGTACACCCTGACCGGCAACTACAAGGCCGACCAGGTCCATGCGCCGGCGCTGATCGAACGGCTGGGGCAGTAATGATGGCAAACCACAACACTTTCCACCGTCATTGCGAGGAGCCCTTGCGACGAAGCAATCCAGCCTTCGCCTGTGGCTCTCTGGATTGCCGTGTCACTTCGCTCCCCGCAATGACGCCGGAGAGCACGTCGTCGCGGCGGCTGCTCGCCATGACGCGGATAGTGTAAATGCAATACGGCATCGTCTTCACCCCGCTCGTCCCCAGCCTCGTGCTATGGATCGGCCTCGCCGCTATCGCCGTCATTACGGTGCTGCTGCTGGTCGGCCGCGCGCGCGGCGCGCTGGTTCGTGTCGCCGCGCTGGCGCTGACCCTGCTGGCGCTGGCCAATCCGTCCTTCACCCGCGAGGAAAGGGAGCCGCTGACGTCGGTGGCCGCCGTGGTGATCGACAAGAGCCCGAGCCAGAATTTCGGCGAGCGCTCCAAGGAGACTGAAGACGCCAAGAAGCAGCTTGTCGACCGGCTGAAGCAGGTCAAGGGCCTCGAAGTCCGCGTCGTCGACGCCGGGCAGGCCGATGGCGAGACCGACGGTACCAAATTGTTCGGCGCGCTGACCTCGGCATTGTCCGACGTGCCGACAGATCGCGTCGCCGGCGCCTTCCTGATCACCGACGGCCGCGTCCACGACATTCCGGCGAACGCCGCCGCGCTCGGCTTCAGCGCCCCGGTGCATGCGCTGATCACCGGCCGCAAGGATGAACGCGATCGCCGTATCGCCGTGACCGCGGCGCCACGCTTCGGCATCGTTGGCCAGTCGCAGAAGATCACCTTCCGTCTCGACGACCAGGGTGTCACCGGCGAGCGCGCCCGCGTCGTGATCCGCCGCGATGGCGACACCCTCAACGAGCGCACCATGATGTCGGGCCAGACCGTGTCGGTCGACATCGACATCAAGCATGCCGGCCCGAACATCGTCGAGATCGAGGCCTCGCCGCTCGAGAATGAGTTGACGCTGGTCAACAACCGCGCCGTGGTGGCGATCGACGGCGTGCGCGACAAGCTGCGGGTGCTGCTGGTCTCCGGCGAACCGCATTCCGGCGAGCGCACCTGGCGCAATTTGCTGAAATCCGACGCCTCGATCGACCTCGTGCACTTCACGATCCTGCGGCCGCCGGAAAAGCAGGACGGCACGCCGATCAACGAACTGTCGCTGATCGCGTTTCCGACCCGCGAGCTGTTCCAGCAGAAGATCAACGAATTTCAGCTCATCATCTTCGACCGCTACGCCCGCCAGGGCGTGCTGCCGATCGCCTATTTCGACAATATCGCGCGCTATGTCCGCGCCGGCGGCGCGGTGCTGGTGTCGGCCGGGCCGGACTATGCGTCGAACACCAGCATCTGGCGCACGCCGCTGGATTCGGTACTGCCGGCCGAGCCGGTCGGCGTCACCGAGAAGCCGTTTTATGCGCATCTCTCGGACGTCGGCAAACGCCATCCGGTGACGCGCGGCCTTGAGGGCGGCGCCTCCGAGCCGCCGAAATGGAGCCGCTTCTTCCGCACCGTGGAGACCCGCAATGCCACCACGCCGCCGGTCATGACCGGCGCCGACGGCAAGCCGCTGCTGCTGCTGTCGCGCTCCGGCGAAGGCCGCGTCGCGCTGCTGCTGTCGGATCACATCTGGTTATGGGCCAGGGGCTATGAAGGCGGCGGACCACATCTCGATCTTCTCAGGCGGATGTCGCACTGGCTGATGAAGCAGCCCGACCTCGACGAGGAAGCGCTGAAACTGCAGAGCCAGGGCAAGGACCTCGTCGTGGTGCGGCAGACCATGGCCGACACCGTGGCGCCGATCACGGTGACCTCGCCATCCGGCAAGACCCGCGAGCTGACACTGTCGGCCGGCGAGCCCGGCCTTTGGCGCTCGACCACGCCGGCCAATGAACTCGGCCTGTGGCAGGCCACCGATGGCACGCTGAAGGCGCTGATCAATGTCGGGCCGATCAACCCGAAGGAATTCTCCGAGGTCACCTCGACCACCGAGATGCTGAAGCCGCTGGCGCAGGCCACCGGTGGCGATGCCCGGCGCATCCATGAAGGCGCCAGCCTCGAACTGCCGCGCATCGTGCCGATCCGGGGCTCGACGATCTTTCGCGGCGACGGCTGGATGGGCGTGCATATGCGCGACGCCAGCGTGGTCCGCGGCGTCGGCGTGCTGTCAGTCTTCGCCGGCCTGATCGGCCTGATCTTGCTGCTCGGCGCCTTTGCCGCCACCTGGCTGCGCGAGAGCCGGTAGGGCCGCTGTCGACGACGGCATCGCAGCGCCCGTTCCCCGGACGCGGCGCAGCGCGCCCGGTTAGGGCGTGATGCGCTGCTGAGCCAGGGCCCGGTACTTCGGAGCCACCGGGATCCCGGATCTGCGAAGCGGCACAAGAGCGCCGCATCGCGTCCGGGACACCTGTGGCCGTGGCGATAATCACACAGCGGCGGCCGTTTCCGCCCAAGCGGCCCGCCAGCCGTTGACACTCTCCGCCGGACCCGCGATGTTATATTATAACATCGCGGGTCCGGAGAGGTCTCTGTCCGCCGATGAGGGCGCCATCCGGCATGATCTGGTTTCGACGACACATCAAGAATGGATCGAGACTGGCGCTGCTGGCGCTGGCGATCCAGCTGGTGCTGTCGTTCGGCCATGTTCACGCCGACCGCGCCCAGGCTTCACCGATCGCGACGGCAATCCAGTCGGTCGAGTTGCCGGCCGGCTCCGGCCATCAGCCGCAGCCGCATCCCGCCGACCATTGTGCGATCTGCGCCGTCCTGGCGCTGGCCGGCACCGCGCTGCTGGCCACGCCACCGGCCCTGCAATTGCCGCAGGCCACGGATTTTCTGTATCGTGTCACCCGCGCCGAGTTCGCTCATCTCGACGCCTCCAGCGTCGCCTTCCAGCCGCGCGCGCCGCCGCTTGCCTGACTTGACCCTTTGCTGATCGCAGCCCGCTTGCTGCGGTTTCGATGAGTTCGACCTGCCTCGCGCAGGTCCCGGTTCGAACGCCCCGCCGAGGCGCGGCCGGTACAGTCAGGACGATGCCATGACCTTATCTCTCCCCCGCGCCCTGATGCTGGGCGGCTCCGCCCTCGTCGGGCTGAGCCACCCGGCACTGTCGCAAGCCGCGGCCCCCACCGAATTGCCGGCGATTTCCGTCACCGCGCCCAGCCCCATTGTGCGACGAAAGCCCGCGCCGCCGCGCGCGCCCGCCCGCGTCGCCCGCGCCGCACCTGGCCGCAACGCCTCGCCGGTGCCTGTCGAAGCCGCGCCTGTCGTGACCAGCAGACAGGGCGAGTTGCCGGTGGTCACCGACCAGTTCGCCACCGTTACCGTGGTCCCCAATGAAGAGATCCGGCGCTCCGGCGCGTCGACGCTGGGGGATTTGTTGTTCTCCAAACCCGGTATCACCGGCTCCGGCTACGCACCGGGTGCCGCGAGCCGGCCGATCATCCGCGGACTCGACGGCAACCGCGTCGGCATCGTTGAAAACGGCATCGGCAGCAATGGCGCGTCGGATCTCGGCGAGGACCACTTCGTCCCGGTCGATCCGTTCGCCAGCAACCAGGTCGAGGTGATCCGGGGCCCGGCAACCTTGCGCTACGGATCGCAGTCGATCGGCGGCATTGTCAGCTCGACCAATAACCGGATCCCCGACGCCCTGCCCGCCTGCGCTGTGGCACCGTTCCAGAGCTATGGTCTGCCGGTAAAGGCGCCCGCGGCCAATCTGGGCGCGCCAGGCTGCACGAACGCCGAAGTCCGCACCTCGATCAGTTCCGTGGATCGCGGCATCGATGGCGGCATCCTGCTCGATGCCGGCGGCGGCAATGTCGCGCTTCACGCCGATGTCTATGGCCGCAAGGCCGGCGATTACAATGTGCCGAGCTATCCCTATTCCAGCCCCGGCCTCGCCTTCAACGGCCGGCAGCCAAACTCGTCGATGCAGTCCGACGGCGCGTCGATCGGCGGCTCGTACTTCTTCGACGGCGGCTTCGTCGGCGCGGCGATTACCCAGAACGACACGACCTATCGCATTCCCGGCACCGAAGGCGCGGCAGCCGGAACCCGGATTGATGGCCATCAAACCAAGGTCACCACCAAGGGTGAATTCCGGCCGGATTCCGCGGCGATCGAGGCGATCCGGTTCTGGGCTGGTGCCACCGACTATCGCCACAACGAGATCGGTCTGGCCAACCCCGCCGATCCGACCACCGATGGCGTACGCCAGACCTTTACCAACAAGGAGCAGGAAGGCCGCGTCGAACTGCAGATGATGCCGTTCAACGCGCGCTTCGCCACGGTGACCACGGCGTTTGGCGTTCAGGCCAGCCATCAGGAACTGACGGCACCGAGCCCCGATGATCCGACCAGCGCGCTCAACGGATTATGGGACCCCAACAAGAACACCAGGGTAGCGGGCTACGTCTTCAACGAATTGAAATTCACCGAGGCTACCAAGGCGCAGGTTGCCGGACGCATCGAGCACGTCAATCTCACCGGAACTACACCGGGCTTCATCCCGGATACGTTCGATCTCGCCGCCAATCCCGGCAGCATTGGCCCTGCCACCGGACGCGATCTGTCGTTCACGCCAAAGAGTGTCAGCCTCGGCCTGATCCAGGCGCTACCTTGGGATCTTTCCGCCAGCATCACCGGGCAATATGTCGAGCGTGCGCCAAAACCTGCCGAGCTGTTTTCCCGCGGCGGCCACGACGCAACGACCACATTTGATATCGGAAATCCAAATCTGGGCATCGAGACCGCGAAGTCGGTCGAAGTCGGGCTGCGCCGCGCGACCGGTCCGTTCCGGTTCGAACTCACCGGCTACTACACCCAGTTTTCGGGCTTTATCTATCGCCGCCTCACCGGCAATACCTGCGAGGGCGTCGCCTGCGTCGACCCCGGCGCCGGTACGCTGGAGCTGAACCAGGCGATCTATTCGCAGCGCGACGCCACCTTCCGCGGCGGTGAATTCCAGACCCAGCTCGACGTATCGCAATTCCATGGCGGCACCTGGGGCATCGAGGGTCAGGCCGATGTGGTGCGCGCCACGTTTTCGGATGGCAGCAACGTGCCGCGCATCCCGCCGGTGCGCGCCGGCGGCGGGTTGTTCTGGCGCGATGCCAACTGGCTGACGCGGATCAACCTGCTGCACGCCTTCGCGCAGAACGACATCGCGGTGATCGCGGAGACGCCGACTTCGGGCTATAATTTACTGAAGGCGGAGATCAGCTACAATACCCGGCTCGATCCGCGCATCTACGGCGCCAAGGAGATGACGCTGGGTCTGGTCGGCAACAACCTGCTGAACGAAAACATCCGCAACGCGGTGTCCTACAACAAGAACGAGGTGTTGATGCCGGGACTGAACGTGAGGGCCTTTGCGAGTGTGAAGTTCTGAACCTTGCTGTCGTTCCGGGGCGCGGGCGGCGTCAGCCGGACGCGAACCTCAACCACTCCAATTGGAGTGGCGGGGAACCTCGGGGTGGGACGATCAACATGCCGGGATTCCGGGTGCGCTCGCGCCCCGGAATGACAGTGTGTGGGGGTTACTTCGCCGCGTTCCAGTCTGGCCGCACCGCGCCGGAGACCCCTTCCGCCGCGCCGTCGACCAGTTCCAGCACCAGCAGGCGCTTGTGGTCGACCGGACCGGGCATCGTTACCGCGCCCTTGGGAATCATCTTGAAGCCGACGCGGCTGTAATAGGATTCGTCGCCGACCAGCATGATCAGGCGGTGACCTTTCTGGCGGGCGTCGCTGATGGCGCGGTCAAGCAGCTTGCGGCCGACGCCGCGGCTGCGGAACGGCGGTTCGACCGTCAGCGGCCCGAGCAGCAGCGCCGGCGTGTCGCCGACGCAAATCGGCAATTGCCGGACAGAGCCAACCAGTAGGGTGCCGATCCGGGCGGTAAAGGACAGCTCGAACAGATGATCGACATGCTCGCGCAGCCGGTAGGCGCTCAGCACGTAGCGGCCGGGGCCGAAGGTGCGGGCGTGCAGCCGCTCGATGATCTGGGCGTCGTTGGCGGTTTCCGCCAGGATGGTCAAAGAGAGATCGTTCATGTCGGGGGGCGGGATAGCATCTGGCGGCGTCGCGGTCCATCGCCGGCGATCACGCCCGCCAGGTGGCGATCAGCGGTCGGGCATCCAGCACCTCGGCGAGCCGCAGCCGGGTGCCTTCCGTGGTCCCGGGCGGCAACGCGTCGACGGCGAAGAAGCCGCATTCGGCGATCTCGCGGTTGGGCGCCGGCATCCGGTCCTGGCGGAATTCCCGGACGACATAGACCATGACGTGGTCGCGGACCGAGACGTGGCGGCTGAGAAAAACACCATGCAGCACCGGCTCGCCGAGCACCTCGATACGCCCCTCCTCGATCAGCTCGCGATCCAGCGCCTCGCGAAAAGTCTGGCCGACCTCGACGCCGCCGCCGGGCAGATGCCAGCCGGTGACATAGGTATGGCGGACCAGGAACACGCGGTTGCCGGCATCGAGCACGACGGCGCGGACACCAAGCGTCATGCCGCGGCTGAGGCGGAAATACAGGTGAAACAGCTTTCGCAGATACGGCTCCAGCCGCTGACGCAAGGTGGTCTCGGTCATCGCGGCTGACATCCCGGCTGGAACTGAATGGGGTTGGCGCTTGCCTCGCACCGCCCACCTTGCCAAAACATCCCGGGCTTTCACAAGGTGCACGATCCATGACCACGTTCACCCTCGCGCATCTGTCCGACCCGCACCTTCCGCCGTTGCCGGCCGCGCGCGCGAGCGAGTTGTTCGGCAAGCGCCTGCTCGGCTATCTGAACTGGAAACGCAACCGCCACCGCATCCACCGCCGCGACGTGCTCGATGCCCTCGTCACCGACCTGCGGGCGCGACAGCCTGACCACATCGCGGTGACCGGCGACCTCGTCAATCTCGCTCTGGCGGCGGAATTCGCCCCTGCCCGCGCCTGGCTCGAACAAGTCGGCCCACCGGCACAGGTCTCGCTGGTGCCAGGTAATCACGACGCCTATGTCGGCGGCGCCGGACCACGCTTTGCCGCGAGTTTCGGCGACTACATGCGCGGCGACAGCGCGGCGGGCTTTCCCTATCTGCAGCGCCGTGGCCCGCTGGCGCTGATCGGCGTCTCTACCGCGGTTCCGACCGCCCCTTTCATGGCCACCGGCTGGCTCGGACAAGCACAGCTCGACGCGCTGGATCGACTGCTGGCGGGGCTGTCCGGACAGTCGCTGTTCCGGGTACTGCTGATCCACCACTCGCTGCTCTCCACACATGGCTACAAGCGGCTGACCGATTCCGACGCGCTGCAGGCGGTGCTGAAACGCCGCGGCGTCGAGCTGATCCTGCACGGCCATGACCACATCCATTCGACGATGTGGTTCGAAGGACCCACCGGCCACATCCCCGCCATCGGCGTGCCGTCGGCCTCGTCCATCGCCGACGGACACAAACCGGCCGCGGCGTATAATCTGTTTGCGATCGAGCGCGAGGGGGATGGTTGGCAATGCGCGCAGACCGTGCGCGGCTTTGGCGATCGCGCGGGCATTCACGAATTACAGAGGACTTCGCTGATCTGAGCGTCTGTCGTTCCGGGATGTTCCGCGTGCATCATTTCAAGATTCCGGTTTCTCGCGCGGCTGGCGCCGCGCCCGCCCCGAAATGACCATGAAGCTAGAACCCTCGTAGCGCCGCGAACAGCGCCGAGCCGAGCAGCGCCAGCGCGCCGACAAGGACTCCCAGCGCAAAAGGCCAGAATCGGCCGCGCGGTCTGCTCTCGGAAGGCGGCAGCGGCAAGGTGGCCAGCGCGTGCTCGCGCTCGATCAGGCGACGCGCGACATAGTCGGTAACAGCCTTGACGATCGCTGCGACATCATGGGACTCGGCCAGCACGACGCGGCCGAAGCGGCTGTCCTGGACAAAACGGTAGATCCGCTTGTCGCGGCCCATCAGCACATGGGCGACCATGTCGATCCACAGCCGCGGCGTCTCGCCCTGGCTGATGCCGCGGTCGAACATATCGACCTTAGCCGGAATTTCGGCGAACAGCGGATCGAGCGCCTCATTGAGGATTTCAAGCCGGGCCACTTCGGCAACGCGCAGCTCGACCACGACGCCGGTTCGATCCGCGGCCTCGATGCGAGCCTGGCGTAACGCGTCCCGCAGCCCTCGCGGCTTGCTGTCGTTCTTCAAATGGGCGCCGCTGCCTGACAGGTTGGACATGCATCCGCCTTTCCGAACTGGCCGTTGGTGGTATCAACCTATCAGTAACCACCCCCTTCGCAAAGGCCGTTTGTTTCCAGAGACTTGCGCCCCACAACGCAGCGGCCCCACCCGGTTGCCCGGATGAGGCCGCTGAGGTTGGTTCGCGATTGCGCTACGTTCGACGTCGAACGATCAGGCGACCTGACGGTTCGGCTCTTCCACGATCGAGAAGCGCACCCCGGCGAGGTGTCGGTTGGCCTCGGAAACGCTGCGCCAGGCGTCCTCGGCTTCCTTGCGGGTCTTGAACGGACCCTGCACCTGGGCCGAGCCCTCGACCAGCTTATGGAAGTTCATCGAACCGAACTCGCCGCCGATCACCCAATAATTGCTGCCGTGTGTCATGGTCGTCTCCTGTTGCTACCGTTAACCGAACTGGTTCATCGTATTGTGGGCGCCGCCGGCCTTCAGAGCGGCCTCGCCGGCGAAATATTCCTTGTGGTCGTCGCCGATGTCCGAGCCGGCCATGTTCTGGTGCTTGGCGCAGGCGATGCCCTGACGGATTTCCTCGCGCTGAACATTCTTGACGTAGCCGAGCATGCCCTGCTCGCCGAAATAGGCTTTCGCGAGATTGTCCGTCGAAAGGGCCGCGGTGTGATAGGTCGGCAACGTGATCAGATGGTGGAAGATGCCGGCGCGCTTGGCGGACTCTGCCTGGAAGGTCCGGATCAGTTCGTCAGCCTCGATCCCCAGCGGGGTTGAGTCATACTCCACCTTCATCAGCTCGGCGCGATTGTACGGGCTGATATCCTTGCCGGCTTCCTTCATCGCGTCGAACACCTGCCAACGGAAATTAAGCGTCCAGTTGAATGATGGCGAATTATTGTAGGCCAGCTTGGCGTTCGGGATCACTTCGCGAACACGATCCACCATCTTGGCGATCTGCTCGATGTTCGGCTTTTCGGTTTCGATCCACAGCAGATCGGCGCCATTCTG
Organism: Tardiphaga sp.; assembly: GCA_014377915.1. The sequence goes on along the minus strand of JACMOT010000035.1, from coordinate 2,874 downwards.
TAGCGAGGTGATGCTGTCGAGCACGCAGCGGTCTTCTCCGGTTCCGGCGCGAAACTGGTAGAGGTTGCTGGGCAGCCGTTTCGGGCGCAACATCTTGCCGCCACGGTTGATGATGACATCGCCGTTGCGGGCGTTATCAGCCGTGATCTCTTCACAGTCGAGGAAGCTGTTGTACTGGTCGCCAAGATCGCCCGGTCTGTGGCTGACGGCGATCTGCTGGGTGAGTCCAGCGCCGAGCGAGTCGGTACGGGTCACGATGATGCCGTCTTCGACGCCGAGCTCCAGGAAAGCGTGGCGGCAGGCACGAATCTTGGCGATGAAGACTTCGTGCGGCACCGTCACCTTGCCATCCTGATGGCCGCACTGCTTTTCGTCGGACACTTGGTTCTCAATCTGCAGCGCGCAGGCACCGGCCTCGATCATCTTCTTGGCGAGCAGATAGGTCGCCTCGGCGTTACCGAAGCCGGCGTCGATATCCGCGATCACGGGCACGACGTGGGTCTGGAAGGTGTCGATCTTCTCGATCAACGCCGTTTCCTTGGCCGTGTCACCCGCCTTGCGGGCGGCGTCGAGGTTACGAAAAATATCGTTGAGTTCACGCTGATCAGCCTGACGCAGGAAGGTGTAGAGCTCCTCGATCAGCGCCGGCACCGAGGTCTTCTCGTGCATCGACTGATCCGGCAGCGGTCCGAATTCGGAGCGCAACGCCGCGATCATCCAGCCCGACAGATACAGATAGGTGCGATCGGTGGTCCCAAAGTGCTTCTTCACCGAGATCAGCTTCTGCTGGGCGATGAAGCCATGCCAGCAACCGAGCGACTGGGTGTATTTCGTGCTGTCGGCATCATAGGCCGCCATGTCGGCGCGCATCAGCGCGGCCGTGTAGCGCGCGACATCGAGGCCGGTCTTGAAGCGGTTCTGCAGGCGCATGCGGGCCACCGCTTCGGGCTTGACGCCGTTCCAGGTGTCCTTGTCCTTGAGCAGCGCTTCGGCCGCATCGATTTCGCCCTGATAGGTGGCTGGCCCCTGGAGGGCCTGATCGCTGATCCCGCGTGGCTGGAAGTTCATTTGCATATTCCTTCAGTAACAAATCACCGCAGCTTAAACAGACGTGACAAATTTGCTGCGAAGCGTGTCAGGAGATAAACGCCAAACGCGCGCTATCCGATAGATGCCTTGTGTTTGAATGGTGATGCAATGTAACATCACGACCTGTCTTTAATGTCATTTTGTCACGATTGTCACAAAGGTACCGCGCGATGGCTGGGGACACCGCCAAAAAGCTGTTTGTGGGGCCACGGTTTCGGCGGATTCGCCAGCAGCTCGGCCTGTCGCAGACCCAGATCGCCGAGGGGCTGGGGATTTCGCCGAGCTACATCAACCTGATCGAGCGCAACCAGCGGCCGGTCACGGCGCAGCTTCTGATGCGCCTGGCGCAGACCTATGACCTCGATCTGCGCGACCTCGCCACCGCCGACGAGGACCGCTTCTTCGCCGAGCTGAACGAGATCTTCTCCGATCCGCTGTTCCGGCAGATCGATCTACCGAAGCAGGAATTGCGCGACCTGGCCGAACTCTGCCCGGGCGTCACCCATGCGCTGCAACGGCTTTACGCCGCCTATAATGAAGCGCGGCGCGGCGAGACGCTGGTAGCGGCGCAGTTCGCCGACCGTGACGAAGGCGGCCATTACGAGGCCAACCCGATCGAGCGGGTCCGCGACCTGATCGAGGCCAACCGCAACTATTTCCCGGAGCTCGAGCAGGCCGCCGAGACCCTGCGCGACGAGATCAACGTGCCGGCGCAGGATCTTTATGCGGCGCTGTCGACGCGACTGCGGGAAAAACACTCGATCGTCACCCGCATCATGCCGGTGGACGTGATGCGCGAGACGCTGCGCCGCTTCGACCGGCATCGCCGGCAATTGCTGATCTCCGAACTGGTGGATGCGCCCGGCCGCGCCTTCCAGCTCGCCTTTCAGCTCGGGCCCAGCGAATGCAGCAGCCATTTCGAGACCATCACCGGACGCGCCGGCGCGCTCGACGATACGCCGAGGCGGCTGTATCGCATCACGCTGGCCAACTACTTTGCCGCCGCGGTGATGATGCCCTATGCCGCCTTCCATGGCGCCGCGGAAGCACTGAGCTACGATCTGCAGGTGCTCGGCCAGCGCTTCAATGTCGGCTTCGAGCAGGTCTGTCACCGCCTTACCACGCTGCAGCGACCGACCGCGCGCGGCGTGCCATTCTTCATGCTGCGGGTCGACAATGCCGGCAACGTATCCAAGCGGTTCTCGTCGGGCACCTTCCCATTCTCGAAATTCGGCGGCACCTGCCCGCTGTGGAATGTGCACTCCACCTTCGATACGCCGGACCGGCTGCTGAAGCAGGTGATCGAACTGCCCGACGCCAGCCGCTATTTCTCGATCGGGCAGATGGTGCGCCGGCCGCCGGCGCCGCATGGCCAGCCGCAGCCGCGTTTCGCCATTGGGCTGGGCTGCGAGATCCGCCACGCCCCCAAACTGGTCTATGCCTCCGGCATGGACCTGGAGAAGGCCGAAGGCACGCCGATCGGTGTCAATTGCCAGCTGTGCGAACGCGAAAACTGTTCGCAACGCGCCGAGCCGCCGATCACGCGGACGCTGATCCTCGATGAGAACACGCGTCGGGTATCGAGCTTTGCGTTCAGCAATGCGCGGGAGTTGTGAGGGTGCATCAACTGACAGCTCGTCATTGCGAGGAGCGAAGCGACGCGGCAATCCAGAGCCACTAACTCGGCAAGAGCTGGATTGCTTCGTTGCAAGCGCTCCTCGCAATCACGGCTGAGAGTTTTGGCGACCCCTGAAGCTGAAGCGCCGTCATGGCCGGGCTTGTCCC
>JACMOT010000326.1 GCA_014377915.1 Tardiphaga sp. | reverse complement strand
GCGTGAGGCCTCCGGTCCGCCGGATTGATCCGGTCGACGGCTGGAAGCTAGTGACACCTCCGGCAAGCGGCCGGGGGTGTGGCCAACGTGGTACGAGCAACGCATAGTACGCGTCGTATCTTCGACACTCGAAGTCCCAACCACCGATCCATGTGTCCACCGCGTGCGTCCATCAAGCACCCGCGTCGCGGATCGGACGGGCCATATCCGGGCTCCGGAGTTTTCGAACTCAGCCTGTCAAGCTGGCGCACCGGCTTTTCGCCGCTATCCCCGAAATCCAGACGGCACGCTGTGGCTGCAACTTAGCCTTTCACAATCTTATGATTTTCGGAGAAGTTCCTGCGGAGCGGGAGGGGCTTCGATGAAACGGATGGGACTGGGACTGCTGGCAATCGCGAGCGCGGGCCTGTTGGCATCGTGCATCTCGACGCCGGTGAATTCGAATATCGCACCGGGTGTGTTGACACAGAACGCAAGAAACTGCGGCAAGTACGCGTCGGGGCCATCGTCCTACGCGGCCTATGCCAGCGCCGATCTGTCGCCCTACATGTATCTGCGCTACGGATTTTCCGAGGTGAAGGGACTGTGCCGGGCGTTCTTCGACGGCATCACCGAAGAAAACCGGAAGGCCCGCTTCTCGCGACGCGCGCTGGATTCGAGTGCGCTGTTCGCCACAGCGGCGCTGAATGCCACCTTCGCTTCCGCCAAGGCGATCAGCCTGACCTCGGCCGGCATCATTCTGGCCGACTCCATCATTCAGGACTTTGTCGAGGTCTACGCCTTCTCGCCCTACGCCTCGCAGGTCGAGGGACTGACCAAGCAGGCGATGGATGATTACGAGAAAACAACGATTACCGGTTCGGTCGGATGGCAGGCCGATGCGGCGAGGTCGCAGGACAATTACTGCCTGGCCGATATTTTCATTAAGGATTTCGCCAGCCTGTGCTCGCTGTCCGCGATCCAGGCCAAGATGGACGGCTTGGCCAACCGGCCGGCCGACGCGGTGCCAAAGACAAAGGAGACCGTGATCGTCACCGGGGCCGCGAGATTCGCACCGGCCGTCGCCCCGGTTCCCAATCTGGTCATCAACACGCCGGTCCCGGGCGCGATCAATGCGACGCCGCTGCCCACTACCAATTACGAGATCAAATGATCAAGGGCGCGGCGCGGCCCAGGCGAACGGATCGGCGTTCGCTGGCCCGCACCGCAACGCAGGGAAAGCGCGGGCCTATTCGCCCTGCTGTTCCGGCTTCTGCTCGGGCTTCGCCTCATGCGACATCCGCTCGAGGCGATCCTGCATGTCCTTCATCTGGCGGCGCAGATCGTCGATGTTGCCGGCATCGCTGGCCGGAACCGGCGCCTTCTCGGGCTGCTCGCTCGGCACGCCACCGCGCGGCGGCACGAACGGCTTGAACATCGAGAAGGTCTGCTGAAACAATTCCATGTTGCGGCGGACGTGTTCTTCCAGCGGCGCGAACGGCGTCATGCTGAACGTATTGGTCATCTGATTGCGGAATTTTTCCTGCTCGCGCGTCAGGCTGTCGATCGACTGCTCGAGATATTTAGGTACCACCATCTGCATGCTGTCGCCGTAGAAGCGGATCAGCTGACGCAGGAAGGTGGTCGGCAGCAGGTTCTGGCCGGCCTTGTTTTCCTGTTCGAAGATGATCTGGGCCAGTACCGAGCGGGTGATATCATCGCCGCTCTTGGCGTCATAGACGAGAAAGTCCTCGCCATCCTTTACCATCGACGCCAGATCTTCGAGCGTCACGTAAGTGCTTGTTCCGGTATTATAAAGCCGGCGGTTTGCATATTTCTTGATGGTCGTGGGCTGATCAGTTTTCGCCATGGGCTCACACATACGTACCGAGGATGGGGAACCCGACGGCATCGCGCCATGGGGCGTACGAGCAACGCAACGCAATAAATGAAGCACTTTCAACAGGGCTTCGCTACCGTTTTGTGCGGCACGGTTAAAATCGCAGCATAGTTGTGCTATGCAATGCGACATGCCCGCCAATTTTGAGTGCGATGCAGCAGCAAAACACCTATGTTCGATTGACAGCCCCGCACCCAGTTAACAGGATGCCTCGCAATACGGACGAGCCTCACCGGCAATGCCGTTAAGAAACCTCAACCACAGGAGATGTCCATGTCCGACGATGTCGTCATCGTCAGCGCCGCCCGCACCCCGGTCGGCAGCTTCAACGGCGCCTTTGCCACCATGCCCGCGCATGATCTCGGCGCCATCGCCATCAAGGCGGCGCTCGAGCGCAGCGGCATCGATCCCGCCCGCGTCTCCGAAGTCATCATGGGGCAGATCCTGACCGCCGCGCAGGGCCAGAACCCCGCGCGCCAGGCCTCGATCGCCGCCGGCATTCCGGTCGAAGCCTCGGCCTGGGGCGTCAACATGCTGTGCGGCTCCGGTCTGCGCACCGTGGCGCTGGGCTATCAGGCGCTGCGCAATGGCGACTCCGACATCGTCGTCGCCGGCGGCCAGGAATCCATGAGCATGGCGCCGCACGCGCAATATCTGCGTGGCGGCGTCAAGATGGGTCCGGTGGAATTCATCGACACCATGATCAAGGACGGGCTGTGGGATGCCTTCAACGGCTATCACATGGGCAACACCGCCGAGAACGTCGCCAAGCAGTACCAGATCACGCGCCAGCAGCAGGACGAGTTCGCGGTACACTCGCAGAACAAGGCGGAGGCGGCGCAGAAGGCCGGCCGATTCACCCAGGAGATCGTTCCGGTCACCGTCAAGTCGCGCAAGGGCGACATCATCGTCAGCGATGATGAATATCCGCGCCACGGCGCCACCGTCGAGGCGATGGCCAAGCTGAAGCCGGCCTTCGAGAAGGACGGCACCGTGACCGCCGGCTCCGCCTCCGGCATCAATGACGGCGCCGCGGCCGTGGTGCTGATGACCGCGAAGCAGGCCGCCAAGGAAGGCCTCACCCCGCTCGCCCGCATCGTGTCGTGGGGCCAGGCCGGCGTCGATCCGAAAGTGATGGGCACCGGGCCGATCCCGGCGTCGCGCGCGGCGCTGAAGAAGGCCGGCTGGACCATCAATGATCTCGATCTGGTCGAGGCCAACGAAGCCTTCGCGGCGCAGGCCTGCGCCGTCAACAAGGACCTCGGCTGGGATCCCACCAAGGTCAACGTCAATGGCGGCGCCATCGCGATCGGTCACCCGGTCGGCGCGTCGGGCGCGCGCGTGCTGGTGACGCTGCTGCACGAGATGCAGAAGCGCGACGCCAAGAAGGCCCTTGCGACTCTGTGTATCGGCGGCGGCATGGGCATCGCGATGTGCCTCGCGCGCGACTAAACTCGCGGCGTTGCGTGGCGAAAACATCGGCTCGCGATTGCACTGCACACTGATAAACATGCCCGGCGCCTCGCGCCGGGCATTTTTACTTGATGTGGCTCGCACGGCCGGATTAATTCGCTACTATAAAATCAAGAGCGAGGGAGGCATTGAGCATGGCACGTGTGGCATTGGTTACCGGGGGAACACGCGGCATCGGCGCCGCCATCAGCAAGGCGTTGAAGACCGCCGGTTACAGCGTTGCCGCCTGCTATGCCGGCAACGACGCGGCGGCGGAAAAATTCAACGGCGAAACTGGTATTCCCGTCTACAAATGGGACGTCAGTTCATTCGAGGCCTGCGCCGAGGGCGTGAAGAAAGTCGAAGCCGATCTCGGCCCGGTCGAGGTGCTGGTCAACAATGCCGGCATCACCAAGGACGGCGCGTTTCACAAGATGACCGCGGAGCAGTGGAATCTGGTGGTCAACACCAATCTCGGCTCGCTGTTCAACATGACGCGGCCGGTGATCGAAGGCATGCGCGCGCGAAAATTCGGGCGCGTCATCAACATCTCCTCGATCAACGGCCAGAAGGGCCAGTTCGGCCAGGTCAATTATTCAGCGGCCAAGGCCGGCGATCTCGGCTTCACCAAGGCGCTGGCGCTGGAAAACGCCAAGCTCGGCATCACCGTCAATGTGATATGCCCCGGCTACATCAACACCGAGATGGTGCAGGCGGTGCCGAAGGACGTGCTCGAGAAGAACATCCTGCCGCAGATTCCGGTCGGCCGGCTCGGCGAACCCGAGGAAATCGCCCGCACAGTGATCTTCCTCGCCGCCGACGAGGCCGGCTTCATCACCGGCTCGACGCTGACGGTGAATGGCGGGCAATATCACGCGTGACGACGTGTCATTCCGGGGCGCGGGCGGCGCCAGCCGACCGCGAACCCGGAATTCCGGGCTTTTCATACCAACTCGGGATTCCGGGTTCGCTCGCAGCTGGCGCTGCTCCCGCCCTGGAATGACAGTTATGGTTTCATGACTGCCCGCGCCGCCACCCTGATCGGGCTCACCGCCATCCTGATGTGGTCACTGCTGTCGGTGATGACGGTGGCGACCGGGCTGATCCCGCCATTCCAGCTGATGGCGATGAGCTTTGCGATCGGCGCGGTGGCCAGTCTTGCGGTGCGACCGCGCGCATGGCGGGCCTGGAAGCAGCGATGGCCCGCCGCGCTGGTCGGCATCGGCGGGTTGTTCGGCTATCACGCGCTGTATTTCGTGGCGCTGCGGCTGGCGCCGCCGGCCGAAGCCGGGTTGCTGAACTATCTGTGGCCGCTGCTGATCGTCTTGTTCTCCGCGCTGCTGCCGGGCGAACGGTTGCGCCCGCATCATGTGGTCGGCGCGCTGCTCGGGCTGGCCGGCACGATCCTGCTGCTGGCCGGCCAAATCGAACTGACAATGAGTTCGGCCGCCTTCGCCGGCTATCTGGCCGCGCTCGCCGCCGCCTTCGTCTGGGCCGGCTATTCGGTGCTGTCGCGGCGCATCAAGGACGTGCCGACCGACGCGGTCGCGTTCTATTGCGCTGTCACGGCCGTGCTCGCCTTCCTCGTGCATCGCGCCTGCGAACTGCCGGTGTGGCCGGCGGGGCCGCTGGCCTGGGTGGCGATCGCAGCCCTTGGCCTCGGCCCGGTCGGCGCGGCGTTCTTTGCCTGGGACGTCGGCATGAAGCGCGGCGATATCCGCGTGCTGGGCGCCGCCTCCTACGCCACGCCGCTGCTGTCGACCGGGTTTCTCATCCTCGCCGGCTATACCCAGCCCAGCACCCACATCGCGCTCGCCGCCGCGCTGATCGCCGGCGGCGGGTTGATCGCGGCGAAGGACATGGTGTCAGGCCGCGGGTCGGGTTAGCGCGCAGCGCGTAACCTTCCCTACTGCTTCGGCATCCAGCCCTGCGGCGCCAGTTCAAACGTCGCAAAATCAAAACCCGGCGCCACGGTGCAGCCGACCAGCGTCCAGTCGCCGGTGCTCGCCGCCGCCTGCCAGGCGTGCGGCGGCACGATGCCCTGCGGTTGTTCGGCGGCGGCGAGGTCGGAGCCGAGCCGGAGGGTGCGGACGCCATTGGCATCGGCGATCTCCAGCAATAACGGGCTGCCGGCGTGCCAGTGCCAGATCTCGACCGCGTCGATGCGGTGCCAGTGCGAGCGCTCGCCCCGCCGCAGCAGGAAGTAGATCGCGGTGGACAGCGACCGCCCGTCGGCATCGACCCGGACATCGCGAAACGTCTCGCGATAATGCCCGCCTTCCGGATGTGGCCGCAGCTCCAGTCGCGCGATGATCGCGGCGGCGGTTTCGGTCATGACTTGTTTTTGCGCTCGCGCAATTCGGCGAACACGTCGTCGGCGCTGAATCCCTTCAGCCGCACCGCGGCGGCGACCGCCGGATCATCGGCGCGCAGGAACAAATTGGTTTTCTTCTCGTCGCCGAGCAGCACCGGAATGGTCGGCTTGCCGGCGGCGCGCAGCCGCGTCACTTCCTCGGCGCGTGCCTTCAGCGCCTCGTTGTGGGGCTCGATGCCGAGCGCGAATTTGACGTTGGCGGCGGTGTATTCGTGGCCGCAATACAGACGGAAATCATCCGGCAGTTCGCGCAGCCGAAGCAGCGACTGCCACATCATCGGATAGGTGCCTTCGAACACCCGGCCGCAGCCGATCGAAAACAGCGTGTCGGCGGCGAACAGCGCGCGCTCGCTGTCGAACACATAGGAGACGTGGTCGAGCGTATGGCCCGGGGTTTCCAGCACGCGGGCGATCAGCGCGCCGACCTGCACGAAATCATCCTCGCCGACGCGAATGTCGACGTCCTGGATCGCGACCTTCTGGTCGTGCGGCGCGGTGACCCGGCAGCCATAGGTCTGCTTCAGCTCCTTGACGCCGCCGACATGGTCGGCGTGGTGATGGGTGATCAGGATATCGGTGAGCTTCCAGCCTTCGCGCCGCAGCACCTCGATGATCGGTCTGGCATCGGGCGCGTCGATCGAAGCGGTGGCGCCGCTCTGCGGGTCGTGGATCAGATAGCCGAAATTGTCGGAGAGGCAGGGGAACAGGCGAATTTCGGCGGCCATGAGATCTCCAGGTAGTCGTCGACGCAGTCTGTGACATATGGCGTTAAGCCTGCCCCGGCAATGCGATATTCGGGGCATCCCGGCGTCCGCCGACATGGTAGAACGCACCATGACCATCGACGTGATCGACCTCCGGGACTTCTATTCGCGCCGCCTCGGCATCGTGGCTCGGCGACTGATCAACCGCGCGATCCACGCCCATTGGCCGAACGCCCAGGGCCAGCGCGTGCTCGGGCTGGGCTACCCGACGCCTTATCTCGGCTTGTGTCGGGAGAACAGCGAGCGCTGCATCGCCTTCATGCCGGCGGCGCAGGGCGTGCTGAAATGGCCGACGGCGAAGCCGACGCTGGCGACGCTGGTCGATGAGTTCTCGCTGCCGCTGCCGGATTCGGCGGTTGATCGCATCATTCTCGTCCATGCGCTGGAAATGTCGGACGATCCCGAAGGCTTGCTGCGCGAGATCTGGCGGGTGCTGGCGCCGTCCGGCCGGGTGCTGGCGATCATTCCGAACCGCCGCGGCGTCTGGACCCGCACCGACCACACCCCGTTCGGCCATGGCCGGCCGTATTCGCGCAGCCAGATCACGCAGCTGCTGCGCCAGACCTGGTTCACGCCGACCTCATGGAGCGAGGCATTGTTCATGCCGCCGTTCGGCGTCGGCTGGTTCCTGCGCTCGGCGATGGCGTGGGAGAAGGTCGGCGCGGCGCTGGCGCTGCCCTTCGCCGGCGTCCATATCGTCGAGGCCACCAAACAGGTCTACCGGGCGATTCCGGCGAAGCGCGAACGCTCACGGCTGATGCCGGCGCTGCAGCCGGTGCTGGTGCCGTCGGCGCGGCAGCGGAGCGAGGAAGACGAGATACCGGACGCCAAGCCGCAGCGGCAGTGAGCCCTGTGTCCCGGACGCGGCGCGGCCTAGCGAAGCGAAGCTTCGCGCGGCTTGTGCCGCTCCGCGGAGCCGGGACCGTCACGGGCGCCGGCGATTTGGGCGGTGCCGGCTCTGCCGTGCACGACGCCGCCAGGAGGCGGCGCAATGCACGGCGTCCGGGACACGTAAAATTACTTCTCCGCCAACGGATGCAGGTCGCGGACCAGGCTTTTCAGCCGCTCTTCCACCACATGGGTGTAGATCTGCGTCGTCGAGATATCGGTGTGGCCGAGCAGCGTCTGCACGATGCGCAGGTCGGCGCCGTTGTGCAGCAGGTGGCTGGCGAAGGCATGGCGCAGCACATGCGGGCTGACCAGATGCGGCGCGATGCCGGAGGCGGCGGCGAGCTCCTTGAGGTCGCGGGCAAAATGCTGCCGCGTCAGATGGCCGCTTTCGCCGAATGACGGAAACAGCCATTTCGACACCGCGCCCTTGCCGGCCTCGCGCCGCAGCGCCGCGGTGGCCTCGAGATATTCCGCCATCGCCTGCTTGGCGCTGTCGTTGAGCGGCACCATGCGCTCCTTGTTGCCCTTGCCGCGCACCACGATCATGCGGGCGTCGTGTCGCGCCGCGGTCAGCGGCAGCGACACCAGCTCGGAAACGCGCAACCCGGTGGCGTAGAGCACCTCGAGCAGGCAGTAGAGCCGGGCGTCGCGCAGCCGCCGCGGCGCCGGGGTTCCGTCCTTCACCGCCAGCGCCCTGGCATGGGCCAGCATGCGGTCGACATCGCCGATCGACAGCACCTTCGGCAGGCCGCGGCCGCGCTTCGGGCCGGACAGGATGGCGGCGGGATCGTCAGGGCGCAGCCGCTCGTTGAGCAGGAAGCGGAACAGATGCCGCAGCGCCGACAGCCGACGCGCCACCGTGGTCGACTTGAAGCCGCGCGCATCGAGATCCTCGAGGTAATCGCGCAGCAACTGGGTGTCGGCGGTGGCGAAACCCGATCTGGCGTGGCCGGCAAACTCCGAAAAATCCTCGAGATCGCGGCGATAGGCATCCAGCGTATTGACCCCGGCGCCCTGTTCGGCGGCCAGCATGTCGAGGAACAGGCTGGAAAGACGGGCGTCTGAGGAAGTGGTCATGGTCGCGGCCCAAATTTGATGCGCCAAAATCAAAACATCTTGTCCCGGACGCCGTGCAGCGTGAAACGCTGCTCCGCAGAGCCGGAACCATACCAAACGCTGTCGTTTTTGGCGGTCCCGGCTCCGCGGTGCACTACGCCGCCTGGCGGCGGCGCCCTGCACGGCGTCCGGGACACGAATCCATCCGTCTACCTTCCAACCTATCCCCTATTTCTTGAGAAACTTGTCGGGCTGGATGGTGACGGTCATTTCCCGGGGTTTTGGATTGACGAAATTGGCCAGCGCGAAGATCACGCCATAGACGACCCCGGCGATCACCGCGACGACCGTCAGAAAGCGGAACAGGCTGGGCATCGGGAACTCGAAAGCGGTCAGGGGCCACGCGGCCATCCCGCCGGACACCGCCCCTGTTCGGATACAGATTACACGAGTCGCTGGCAACGCCGGCGATGGGGGTAGTATAGGTGGCCCAAATGCGGCAATCCTTTGCAACATCACCACTTCTACCGCCATGGCCTTCCCGTTCCGCCCTAACCCGTCGCAGGTGTTTTAATGTCCGAGACCATCTCGCCGGCCAGTGCCAGCGCGACCCAGGAGGCCGCGATCGTCGCGGCCCTTGGCAAGCGCTCGGTCGTGCTGGTCGGTATGATGGGTGCGGGCAAGTCGACCATCGGCCGGCGCATGGCACAGCGGCTGCGGCTGCCCTTCGTCGATGCCGACAATGAGATCGAGGCCGCCGCCGGCATGTCGATCCCGGATATTTTCGAGGTCCATGGCGAGCCGCATTTCCGCGACGGCGAGGCCCGGGTGATCGCGCGCCTGCTGGAGAGCGGCCCGATCCTGCTGGCGACCGGCGGCGGCGCTTTCATGCGCGAGGAAACTCGCGACCGGATCCGCGACCGCGCCATCTCGATGTGGCTGAAGGCCGATGCCGACGTGATCCTGCGACGGGTGCGGCGGCGCGCCGACCGGCCGCTGCTGAAGGCGGATGATCCCTCCGCGGTGATCGCCCGGCTGATCGAACTGCGGCATCCGTTCTACGCGCAGACCGACATCACGCTGGATTCCCGCGACGTGCCGCACGAGAAAATCGTCGACGAAGGCGTCATCGCGCTGCACGAGCATTTGTTCCGGCCGCGCCCGGCCTCCGCCATCTCCGAACCGACAGGCGATCCCTTGAGCCCGATCCTATGACCGCGCCATTGCAACATTCCGCCCCGATCACGGTCGAGGTGGCGCTGGGCGAGCGCGCCTACGACATCATCATCGGCCGCGACGTGCTGCCGTCGCTGGGCGCGCGGATCGCCGCGCTGCGCCCCGGCGTGCGTACCGCGATCATCACCGACCGCACCGTATCGCAGCATTGGCTGGCGGCCACCGAAGCCTCGCTGGCCGAGGCCGGCATCCCGACCTCGCATTTCATTGTCGAGGACGGCGAGGGCTCGAAAACCTATGCCGGCCTCGAAAAGGTCTCCGAGGCGCTGATCGCGGCGAAGATCGAGCGCAATGATCTGGTGATCGCGCTGGGCGGCGGCGTGGTCGGCGATCTCGCCGGCTTTGCCGCCGCGATCCTGCGCCGTGGCGTCGATTTCGTGCAGGTGCCGACCTCGCTGCTGGCGCAGGTGGATTCCTCGGTCGGCGGCAAGACCGGCATCAATTCGCCAAAGGGCAAGAACCTGCTCGGCGCGTTTCATCAACCTCTTTTGGTGGTCGCCGACACCGCGGTGCTCGACACGCTGTCGCCGCGCCAGTTCCGCTCCGGCTACGCCGAAGTGGCGAAATACGGCGTGCTCGGCGACGCCGCGTTCTTCGCCTGGCTGGAGGCCAACCATACCGAGATCGTGCGCGGCGGCGCCGCCCGCGAACACGCCATCGCCACCTCGTGCCGCGCCAAGGCAGCGATCGTCGCCCGCGACGAGCGCGAGAATGGCGAGCGCGCGCTGCTCAATCTCGGCCACACCTTCGGTCACGCGCTGGAGGCCGTCACCGGCTTCTCCGACCGGCTGTTTCACGGCGAAGGCGTCGCGGTCGGCATGGTGCTGGCGGCGCAGCTCTCCGCGCAGCTTGGCCTGATCGCCGAGTCGGATGCCACGCGGGTCAAACAACATCTCGCCGAGGCCGGCCTGCCGACCAGCCTGCGGGACATCGCCGGCTTTGCCCAGGAAGGCCTCGCCGACGCCGACACGCTGATGGGGCTGATGGCGCAGGACAAGAAGGTGAAGCGCGGCAGACTGACCTTCATCCTGCTGCGAGCGGTAGGACAGGCGATCATCGCCCCCGACGTCGAGCCGGCCGTCGTGCACGATTTCCTCGCGCGCCAACTCGCCACGCCCCTATAGCGTCACGCCGGGACCGTTGACGCCTGCATGCGCCGGCCCCTGCCCGACAACGGAATGGATCGACTATGGACTGGATCACCTGCGTCATCGTGCTCGGCTGCCTGCTGGTATCCGCGTTCTTCTCCGCCAGCGAAACCGCGCTCACCGCCGCGTCGCGCGCCAGCATGTTGCGGCTGTCGAAACAGGGCAATCGCGAAGCCGGCGTGGTCACCGGCCTGTTCGCGATGCGCGGGCGGATGATCGGCGCGCTGCTGCTCGGCAACAACATCTCCAATATCGCCGCCTCGGCGCTGGCGACCGGGCTGTTCACCGCCTGGTTCGGCGATGTCGGCGTGCTCTACGCCACCGGCGTGATGACGGTGCTGGTGGTGATCTTCGCCGAGGTGCTGCCGAAGACCGTCGCCATCAACGCGCCGGACCGGGTGTCGCTGCTGGTGGCGCGGCCGATGATGGTGATGGTGATCTTCCTGGCGCCGCTTCTGATGCTGATCGAGGCCATTGTCCGCGTGTTGATGCGGCTGGTCGGGATTCCGCTCGGCCACAACCAGCCGATCCTGTCGCCGACCGAGCGGCTGCGCAGCGCCGTCGACCTGATCCATCAGGAGGGCGGCGTCGAGAAGCAGGACCGCGACATGCTGGGTGGCCTGCTCGACCTCAACGAGCTGCAGGTCTCCGACGTCATGGTCCACCGCACCGAGATGGTGATGATCAATGCCGACCTGCCCTCCGAGGAACTGGTGCGCGAGGTGCTGGCCACCGAATACACGCGGATCCCGCTGTGGCGCGACAAGCCGGAAAACATCGTCGGCGTGCTGCATGCCAAGGACCTGCTGCGCGCGATCCGCGCCAGCGAAGGCGACATGAGCAAGATCGACGTCTCCACCATCGCGCTGCCGCCATGGTTCGTGCCGGAGATGCGCCCGGTGTCGGATCAGCTGAAGGCGTTCCGCCGTCGCAAGACCCATTTCGCGCTGGTGGTCGACGAATATGGCGAAGTCGAAGGCATGGTAACGCTGGAGGATATTCTCGAGGAGATCGTCGGCGACATTTCCGACGAGCATGACGTGGTGGTCGCCGGCGTCCGCGCGCAGTCCGACGGCTCGGTGGTGGTCGATGGCTCGGTACCAATCCGCGACCTCAACCGCGCGCTGGACTGGCACCTGCCCGACGCCGAAGCCACCACCGTCGCCGGCCTGGTGATCCACGAGGCGCGCTCGATCCCGGAGCGCGGCCAGAGTTTTACGTTCCACGGCTTCCGCTTCCGCGTGCTGCGCCGCGAACGCAACCGCATCACCGCGCTGCGGATCGGCCCGGTGCCGAAAGAGCCGGAGCCGCTCGGCAAGAAGCCAAGAGCGGGCACGGCATTCTAGAGTCAGATCCGGTTTGCTTGAATCGTGTCCCGGACGCGGTGCATTGCGCCTCCACAAGGAGGCGTAGTGCCCCGCGGAGCCGGGACCGCCACGAAACTCAGCACTTGGTAGGGTCCCGGATCCGCGGAGCGGCACTTCGCGCCGCACCGCGTCCGGGACAGGTCAGTGCGTTTTGTTGGCTTCCGCCGTGGTCAGCGCCTTCAGCGCCAGCGCGTGAACGGAGCCCGCGAGTTCCGCGGCCAAAGTGGCGTTGATCATGCGGTGGCGGTCGATCCGGCTCTTCCCTTCGAACGCCTGCGACACGATATGAACCCGGAAATGGGTTTCGCCCTCGGGCCGATGCCCCATGTGGCCAGCGTGCAGATGCGACTCGTCGGTGACGTCGAGGCGGTCCGGCGCGAAGGCGGCGTGCAGCTTTTCAGCAATGATGTCTTTGACTGTCATGCTTACAGGCTTAACGTTTACGGCCCACAATCGTCAATTGCCGGCCATGCGGCGCAGCGAGGATCCATAATCCGAATGTCAAGACTTGAAGCTTTTCGCATTGCGTTGTCATAGTCAGCCATGGCCATCGACTCATCCAAATTCTTCGACTCCATCCGCATCAAGCCCAACAAGCTGAGCGCCAAGCAGCAGGCCGCCGCCAAAGAAGAAGCGGCGATGTGCGAATGGCCGGAGTGCAAGAACAAGGGTCCGCACCGCGCCCCCAAGGGCCGTGCGAATGACAAGGAATACTGGCATTTCTGCCTGAACCACGTCCGCGAATACAACCAGTCGTATAATTTCTTCTCCGGCATGACGCTGGACGCGGTGGCGAAGTACCAGAAGGACGCGCTGACCGGCCATCGTCCGACCTGGAAGATGGGCGCCAATGGCAGCAAGGGCAAAGGCACCAGCCCGGAAGCCGACCTCGAAGGCGCCGCCGATCCGTTCGCGATGTTCTCCGAGCTCAATGGCCGCAACCGCTGGCGACCTGGTCCGGGCGCCAAGGCGCAGGCACCGAAGGTCGAGACGCGAAAGATCTTCAACGCCGAACGCAAGGCGCTGCAGGTCATGGGCCTTGGCCCCGACGCCACGCTGGAAACCGTGAAGTCGACCTACAAGGCGCTGGTCAAGCAGCACCATCCCGACGCCAATGGCGGCGACCGCTCCACCGAGGACCGGCTGATCGAGATCATCAAGGCGTACAACTACCTGAAGACGGTGGTTCGCGGCTCCTGAGGCTGGGCTGAAAGCGCCCTCCGCCGTCATGGCGAGGAGCCCACGGGTCCGGCTGCGCCGGCCCGATGACAACTCAGCGGCGCGGCAATCCATGACACAAGCGAAGACTGGATTGCCTCGCCGCAACGGCTCCTCGCAATGACGAGGACAGACCGGCCCCGCATCGCTATCATTTGATTAAACATGTCGGCATTGCCGCTGCCTTTATTTCGCCTCATCCCCGTTTCGGCCGTAATTCGGCCCCCTCCCGGCGGTTTAACCACACGGTGCCAAGGGTTCGGGAACCCCGCGGCCCGACTGGCTTGCGGGCCCGGGGCCTCGGGAATAATCTGCGTCCACGGCCTGGGCGTGATGGTGTTTTGGGGTGTGCAAACGCCCATCGGCTGCGGAGCTTCGCTTTGATCAATCGCTCGATCGTTCGTGTGCTTGTGACCTCGGCTGTGCTGGCCGCGGGCCTCGCACTGGCCGGATGCAACACCGACGAAATCTCGCTCGCGAATAATGCCAAGGCCAACCAGCCGGTGCCGGCCCGGCTGATCGCCGAGATGCAGGAAAAGGACATGGACCTGCAGTCGCCGATGCTGGTGCGGCTGTTCAAGCAGGAGGCCGAGCTGGAGGTCTGGAAACAGACCCGTTCCGGCCAGTTCGCGCTGCTCAAGACCTATCCGATCTGCCGCTGGTCGGGCGACCTCGGCCCCAAGGTCAAGGAAGGCGACCGCCAGGCGCCGGAGGGTTTTTACGCGATCTCGCCGGCGCAGATGAATCCGCGCTCGGCCTATTATTTGTCGTTCAACACCGGCTTCCCCAACGCCTTCGACAAGTCGCTGGGACGCACCGGCTCCGAGCTGATGGTGCATGGCGATTGCTCGTCGCGCGGCTGCTACGCGATGACCGACGAGCAGATCGCCGAGATCTATTCGCTGGGTCGCGAATCCTTCTTCGGCGGCCAGCGCTCGTTCCAGTTCGCGGCGTTCCCGTTCAAGATGACGCCGGTCAACATGGCCAGGCACCGCAACAATCCGAACATGCCGTTCTGGAAGATGATCAAGCAGGGCTATGATCATTTCGAGGTGACGAAGCAGGAGCCGAAGGTCGAATTCTGCGAACAGAAATACGTGTTCGACCCGGCCGCGCCGGCCGGCTCGACCAAGCCGCTGGTGTTCAATGCCGCCGCCAAATGCCCGGCCTATTCGGTACCGTCGGAGATCGCCGACGCCGTCGCCGCCAAGCAGCAGCAGGACGAGGCCCGCACCAATGAGCTGATCGCCAAGGGGACCCCGGTGGCGATGCGCCGTCCCGATATCGACGGCGGCATGAACAAGATCTTTGCCTCGAAGCTGCCGGACGGCTCGACCGGCCTGTCGGATTCGGAAGCGCCGGGCCTGCAGAGCGTGGCGGTGGCGCGCGCGCCGGGCACCATTCCGCCGCACGTCAATCCGCCGAAACCGAACCTCGCGCCAAGCTCGGCGTCGCTGTTCGCCGCCCCGGATGAGCCGACGGTCGCCGCCAGCCCCGAGACCCGGGTAGCCTCGGTATCCTCGGAGGGCGGATTTTTCAGCAGCCTGGCCAAGAAGGTCGGGATCGGTAATTCCGCGGAAACCACCGCCGTCACATCGGCGCCCGCGCCGGTCGCCGCAAAGCCGAAAGTGGCCAAGCCCGGCAGGCCGGCGGAGCCGGCACGTCCGATGGTTGCCGGCACGCCTCGACAGGTGCCGACGCCGGCTGATTCCAAAGTCGCGACCGCTGCCCCGCGCCCGCCGCTGAAGCCGACCGTCGCAGCCGACCAGCCGATATCGTCCGGTGGTGGTTCGCTGGCCGGCGCCGCCGCCGTGGTCCCCGCCAATTCCTTCGACAGCCGGTTTTCCGCCACCAGATAGGCGATCGCAGCTATCGCCCCCGGGCGATCGCCGTCGCGCGTGATCAGCCCCGCGCCGGGAGGCTGACGCCCGAACCATCCAGCCATGGCCGCGCCGGCGAGGCGAGGCCGGTCAGCCGGCCCTGGATGTAATCGCAGCCCCAGTCGCGCAGAATGGCCGCCGATTCGTCGTCCTGCACCCATTCCGCCACCGTCTTGATGCCCAGCCGCCGGCTGAGATCGATCAGCGTCTGCACGAAGGCGCGGTCGTCGGCGGAGCGCGCGATGTTCTGCACGAAGGCGCCATCGATCTTGACGATATCAACGCCGAGTTTGCGCAGATTGCGGAACGAGGTGTAGCCGGCGCCGAAATCGTCGATCGCGATGCGGCCGCCGAAATTCTTCACCCGGGTGACGAAACCGCGGACATCGTCGAGGTCCTGGATCGCCACCGTCTCGGTGATCTCGATGATCAGCCGTTCGGCGACGCCGGGATGCGCGCGCATCATCGATTCGATCGAGGCCCACCAGTCCGGATCCATCGTGGTATCCGGCGAAATGTTGAGGCTGAGCTGGACGCCCGGCGACGCCGCCAGTTCGGCGACGACCAGCTCCAGCACGCGGTGATCGACCAGCCGGATCAGCCCGAGCCGCTCGGCCACCGGGACGATATCCGGCGCCAGCAGCAGTTCGCCGTCATCCTGCTTCATCCGCACCAGGCATTCATAGAACGCCGGATCGCGACCAACGGCATTCACCACCGGCTCGAAGGCCATCACGATACGGCGTTCGTTCAGCGCGGTGACGATCTCGTCGGTGACACGGATGTTGACGCGACGCTGCGCCTCGCGCTCGACATTCGGCCGCCACATCGAATAGCTGCCGTGGCGGCGATGCTTGGCGGTAGACAACGTCTCCTGGGCGCGGTTGATCGCCTCGCCGACGTCGCGGGCATAGCGCGGCACGCTGACCGCGCCGATCGATGCCGTCACCGAGACCGGGCCGGATGCGGTCGGGATCACGTCGTCGCGAATGCCCTCCAGAAACCGCTCGGCGGCGATGTTGGCGTCGTCGACGCTGCAGTTTTTCAGGATCAGGCCGAACTTGTTGCCGGAGAACCGCCCGAGCACATCGCCGCCGCGCAGCCGCAGCCGGATCCGCTTGGCGATCTCGCCGATCACCTCGTCGGCGACATCGAAGCCGAACGCATCATTGATGCGGGCGAGATGGTCGATACCGACCAGCATGAACACAAAGGTCGAGCGGAACCGGGTGGCCTCCTCGATCGCCTCGGCGAGCGAGGCCATCAGATGGGTGCGGTTGAGTTCGCCAGTGATCGGATCGTGCTGCGACAGCTTGAGCAATTGCTGTTCGCGGGCATGGCGCTCATTGTTGACGCGAACAATGCCTTGGACCCGCAGCGGCTTGCCATCGGCGCCGGCGACGCAGTTGCCGCTCTCCTCGATCCACAGCACCGCCGCGGTGGTGTTGGCGCGCACGCCATATTCAATGCGATAGGAGGCGCCGCCCGTTGCCAGCGCCAGACTAAGCGCCTCGGTGCGGACGGAACGCCGCGGTTCGATCAATTTGGCGAGCTCGGCGCCGCTGGCCAGCGCCTCAGATGCGATGTCGGTAAAGACCTCCGCGGCCTGCCCGCTCCAATGAATGACGTCGGAGGCGATGTCCCAGACGAACGCCGCCTGTCCCAGCGCCGCCAGGATGGCTCCAGCCCGTGGCAGGTCGTGGTCGGATGAGGCGGTCGGGGGAAAAGCGGGGATCAAGATTGCCTCGTTTTGGGAAGCCGGGGATTCGCAAATGTCAGGATATGGCGGTCTTCGTCGTTCACACTACCGAAAGTTACTAAAGATTTTGAGAAACCATCGCCGGGCAATGCGGGCTGTAACGGGGTAGCTGTGGAGGGCCAGGCACGGTCCTTGCGAATACAATGTCGGGGGAGCAACATTGTCCCGAAATGAGACGCACCATGCGGATTATCGATACTGGACGCAGCGCCACCGCCCCGCACCCGATGCGGCGCGCGGGCGATGCCGCGACAATCCTCCGCGCCACTGACTCCGCCGGACTGGTGCCGGTGTCGCCGCCGCGGCGCACGGCGCCGGTGTCGTCCAGCCTGTCGCGCCCGGACGCGGCCTTTATCACCCATCTGCTCGCCACCGCCGACCAGAGCCCGCAGACCCGCACGCTGCGCCGCGCCGCCATCGCCGACGTGGAAACAGCCTATCGGACGGTGATCGAACGGAATGCGCTAACGCCGAATTCAATCGTCCGGCGGATGGCCTGAACGCCATTCTTCGCGGCGGGAAGATTAGAAACAACGGCTGGTTCGAGAGGTTCGCGGGGTTTCGCTCAGCGCGTTACCGGCGGCACGTCGCTGGACGGGTGCGAGCCGTCGCCGGGCTGCAAACCCGGCGAGGTGTGAGCGACGACTTCCGGCGCCACCGGCTTCGGCTCGACCACCGGATCGACGACGGCCTCGGACTTCGGTTCGACTTCCGGCTCGATCTTCGGCTCTGTCTTGGCTTCAATTTTGGGATCGGACGGCTCGAGCAGCACGGCCTCGGCGACCGAGATCGCGGCCGGGGTTGGCGCGGGAGATGGCTCGTAACGCGGCGCGGGTTCAACATGCACCGGTTCGGGCACTGGCGCCGGGGCGTTCGCCACAACCCGGCGTGGACGGCGGGCACGCAGCGAGATGCCGGCGAAGAAATCCACCATCGCGATCAGCGTGATCAGGAAGAAGGTCGAGTTGCCAAATTTCGGCAGCATCACGAATTCGGCGGCGGCGGCGCCGAACACCAGCAGCGACAGGAGATGAACAACAAAATATTTCGCCGCCGGGCGCGCGGCGCGCGTCACCTCAAGCAGCAGCAACAGGATGCCGAGCGCGACCAGCACATCGTTCAGCGTCACCGTCCAGAGGTCTTTCGACATCAGCGGGATGGAGAACAGCGGAATCTGCCCGGACAGCGACAAATCGGGCATCAGGAAGGCAATGATATTGCATATCGCCAGCGGAATCAGCAGCAGCGGAAACGCCATCGGAGGCCTTCTTTGCAAGCAGGATAGTCAATGCGCCATCAGGCCACGCGTATGCGCATCGCCTCGACACAGCGCTTAGCCCCAGAGTTGGAGCGAAATTCGGGCGGAAGTACAGTCATACTGTATCCGCCCGATGGCACTTCGACCTGCTCGGCCTGATCCGTGCCTGGAACGAAGGGCAGCGCTGCTTGCGCGGCGCGGCCCGTCATTCAGCGATCAGGATTCTTTCTTGATCTTCAGAACCTGGCGGCCTTTGTACATGCCGGTCTTCATGTCGAGGTGGTGCGGGCGGCGCAATTCGCCGGAATCCTTGTCTTCCGCATAGGTCGGGGTCTTCAGCGCGTCAGCCGAACGACGCATGCCACGCCGCGACGGCGATGTTTTTCTTCTGGGAACGGCCATGGGAAGGTCCTTGCAGTGATGTCAGAATGGTTCGATCGGCATCCGCGAACGGACGGCCCGGCGCCAGGGACGCGGGCAAAATCGTCGATTAGGCGGTGTCTATAACGGAATGAGGACGGGATGGCTAGGGCGGCGGATGGGGAAAATGCACCACATTGTCGTTCCGGGGCGGGGGCAGCGCCAGCTGCGAGCGAACCCGGAACCTCGAAGTGTTTTTAACATTTCGGGATTGCCCGCCACTTCAATTGCAGTGGCTGGGGTTCGCGCTCGGCTGGCGCCGCCCGCGCCCCGGAATGACACCACTAGCCCCAGCAGCGCTGCAGCTCCGCCGCCTGCGCCCGCGCCATGTAGGTGGCCGCCAGTCGCCGCACTCCGGGGCCGGGATTGCGGGCGCTGCGGGTGACCGGGTTGGGCAACACCGACGCCAGCAGCGCCGCGTCGCGGGGTGACAGGTTCGCGGCCGAGCGGCCGAAGGCGTAGCGGGCGGCGGATTCGGCGCCGAACTGGCCGGACGGGCCCATCTCGGCGATGTTGAGGTAGATTTCCAGCACCCGCGCCTTGCCCAGCACCAGGTCGATCCACAGCGCCAGCGGGATCTCGAGGCCCTTGCGGACCACGCTGCGGCCCGGCCACAGGAACAGGTTTTTCGCGACCTGCTGGGTGATGGTGGAGCCGCCGCCGGTCACTTCGCCGTCCTGGGCATCCTCGATGGCATTCTGCAGCGAATTCCAGTCGATGCCATTATGGCCGCAGAATTTCGCGTCCTCGGCGCCGACCACGCTGCTTGGCAACGTCGGTGCCATCGCCGCCAGATCGAGCCATTGCCGCTCCACCGGCCGGCCGGTGAGCCAGCGCCAGGCCATCAGCGACGACACCGGGTGGCCGACGCTGTATAGCGGCGCCAGCCCATAGGGCAGCAGCAGAACCAGCACGATGATCAGCAGCAGGCGGCGGGCGAGGCGCAAGGCGAATTCCCGTTAGAGCTATGCCGCTGATAAAGAAGGGTTTCCCGGCCGTTTTCAAGGCGGTTAAGGTTGCCGCACGGATGATCGCGCGATCCATCCCCCGGAATTGACGTGGCCTTTGCCATGGAGGATTGTCCGGCCGAATTGATCTGGAGCTATTCTGAATGACGCCCCGTGCCGCTACCGATTTCGCTGCCCGCCTCGACCAGACCGCCGACGACACCGAGGCCGTGCTTGGCCACCTGCTCGGCGACGGCCTGCTGGCCGACGAAATTGCACGCCCGAAGCGGCTGATGGAGGCGATGCGCTATTCCAGCCTCGGCGGCGGCAAGCGGCTGCGGCCGTTCCTGGTGGTCGAGAGCGCGGCGGTATTCGGCGTGTCGCGCGACGCGGCGCTGCTGGCGGGGGCGGCGCTGGAATGCATCCACTGTTATTCCCTGATCCATGACGACCTGCCGGCGATGGACGACAGCGACCTGCGCCGCGGCCGCCCCACCCTGCACAAGGCCACCGACGACGCCACCGCGATCCTCGCCGGTGACGCGTTGCTCACTCTGGCCTTCGACATCATTACGCGCGACGAGATCCATCAGGATCCCAATGTCCGGCTGTTGCTGACCCGCGCGCTGGCCCGCGCCTCCGGCATCGGCGGCATGGTCGGCGGCCAGATGCTCGACCTCGCTGGTGAAGGCCGGTTTGGCGACCGCGAGCCGGTCGATGTGGCCCGCCTGCAACAGATGAAGACCGGCGCCCTGCTGCGCTTCGGCTGCATCGCCGGCGCGCTGCTCGGCCAGGCCTCCCCCGACCAGTACAGAGCGCTCGACGATTACGGCCGCGCGCTCGGCGAGGCGTTCCAGATCGCCGACGATCTGCTCGACGTCGAAGGCGATGCCGCATCATTGGGCAAGCCGGCCGGCGCCGATGCCGCGCTCGGCAAGACCACCTTTGTCACCCAGCTGGGTCTCGCCGGCGCCAAGCAGCGCGTCAGCGACCTGATCGGCACCGCCGACGCCGCGCTGTCGATCTTCGGCGCCAAGGGCGACGTGTTGCGCGCCGCGGCGCGCTTCGTCGCCGAACGCAAGAACTGACCGTGCCGACCGCCGGCAAGGAGCTCGCCGAACTCATTGCCCGGTTCGAGAAGCTGCCGGCACCGGTGCGCATCGTCTATGCCCGGCCGCGCACCTTTCTCGCCATCGGCCTCGGCGTCGTGGCGTTCCTGCTGCTGCCGGATTCGCTGCGGCTGGTGACCCGGCTGCTGCTCGGCTGGGACGCCTTCATTACGGTCTACCTGCTGCTGGTCTATACGATGATGGCGCGCTGCGGCCTCGCCCACATCCGCCGCAACGCCATCCTGCAGGACGATGGCAGCATCATCATCCTGCTGGTCGCCGCCCTTGGCGCCTTCGCGAGCATCGCGGCTATCGTGTTCGAACTCGGTGCCGGCAAGCACACCCCGCCGGAACTGGCGCTGGCGGTGGCCACCATCACGCTGTCATGGGCCGCCGTGCACACCACCTTCGCGCTGCATTACGCCCATGAATTCTACCGCGGCGACAAGCCGGGCGGCCTTGCCTTTCCGGCCGGCGACACGCCGGAGCAGCCGGACTACTGGGACTTCGTGTACTTCTCCTTCATCATCGGCATGACCGCGCAGGTCTCCGATGTCGGCATCACCGACAAGACCATCCGCCGCATCGCCACCGCGCATGGCATCGTCTCGTTCCTGTTCAACACCGCTTTGGTGGCGCTGATGGTGAATATCGCAGCCAGCGCGATCTGAATTTTTCCCCCTCTCCCCCAGCGCGGCGAAGCCGGGAGCGGGGAAGTGCCCTCCGTATTGACCTCGTCGGCGTGACGGGCAAATTGGGCGCCCACAGGATATCCGACGCGTGGAAGCCCTATTCCCGATCTTTCTCGTGCTGATCGCAGCGCTCGCCGCCACTACCTATCTGGCGCGACGGCTGAATATCGCCCAGGCGATCCTCGCCTTGCTGACCGGCATCGCGCTGGCCTATGTGCCGGGCATGCCGCCGATCGAACTGCCACCGGACGCGGTGCTGCTCGGCGTGCTGCCGCCGCTGATCTATTCCGCCTCGGTGGCGATGAGCTGGCGTGAGTTTCGCGCCAGCCTGCGGCTGATCTCGCTGCTGGCGATCGGCTGCGTGATCTTCACCGCCTGCGCCGTCGCCACCGCGACGCATCTCCTGATCGGCCTGCCCTGGGGCGTCGGCTTCCTGCTCGGTGCCATCGTCGCGCCGCCCGACGTGGTGGCGCCACTGGCGGTAGCACGGAAACTCGGACTGCCGCGCCGCATGCTGGTGGTGCTCGAAGGCGAGGGCCTCGCCAACGACGCCACCACGCTGATCCTGTACCGCTTCGCCGTCGTGGCGATCTCGACCGGATCGCTGTCGCTGCCCACCGCCGCCGGCACCTTCGCCGCCATCCTGATCTGCGAGCTGGCGTTCGGTCTGCTGATCGGCTGGCTCAGCCTGCGGCTGCGGCACCGCGCCCGTGATCCGCGGGTTGAGATCACGCTGTCGCTGCTGACGCCCTACATCGCCTATCTGATCCCCGAGCATTTCGGTGGCCCCGGCGTCATCGCCACCGTGGCCTGCGGGCTCTACATCAGCTGGAACGGGCCGCTGCTGATCTCGGCGGCGACGCGGCTGCAGGGCATCTTCTTCTGGGACCTCGTCATCTATCTGATCGAGGGCCTGCTGTTCCTGCTGACCGGCTTCCAGATGCGGCTGCTGATCGAGAAGTCCAAGGCGTTCCCGCTGAACGACATCGTACTGGCCTCCGCGCTGGTGATTGCCGTGATCGTCGTCGCGCGCTTCGCCTGGGTGTATCCCGCGATCTATCTGCCGCGTCTGTTCAACCAATCGCTGAAAAAACGCGACCCGGCGCCGAACTGGCGCTGGACCTTCTTGGTGGCCTTCACCGGTGTGCGCGGCGCGGTGTCGCTGGCCGCGGCATTGGCGCTGCCATTCACGCTGCCCTCCGGCGAAGGCTTTCCGGCGCGCGACCTGATCCTGTTCGTCAGTTTCAATGTCATCCTGGTCACCCTGGTCGGCTTCGGCCTCGGCCTGCCGCTGGTGGTGCGATGGCTCGGCATGGGCAAGCAGGGACGCGACGAGCACGTCGCCGAGCACGAGGCGGAAATCGAGGCGCGCCGCGAAGCGCTGGACGCGGCGCTGCGCTCGCTCGACGCCATGACCGACGACCGCGAACTTTCCGATGAAGTGCTGAAACTGCTGCGGGCGCGACACGAGACCCGCTCCGGGCAACTGCCGGAAGGGCTGAGGCCGGACGATGAGGGAGCCTCGGCACTGGGCACCGAGCTGGTACGCGAGTTGATCGCCGCCGAGCGAAAATTCATTCACAGCCAGTTGCGCGACGGCAAGATCACCGACGAAAGCCGCCGCCGGATCGAGCGCGACCTGGATCTGGAAGAGGCCAGCATCGCCAACCGCGAATATCGGGCGCTGCCGCTGTAGTGCGCTAAAAACAACCCTGATGAATATTCGTTGACGACACAACCATAACGGGAATACTCGGCACTTTTGACAGGTGTTGAGGTCCCGATGCTGACATTCGAAATCATGCAGGAAATGTGGCCCCACGGGGATGCGAAAATCCCCGGCCTGCTGCGAGGAATCGCCAGCGCATCGGCCACGGTGTTCAACAAATACGGGCTGGATTCGGACCTCGTGATCGCGCACGCGATGGCGCAGTTCAGTCATGAATGCGGCGCCGGGCTGGAGATGACGGAGAATATCCATTACACCGCCGCGCGCGCCTGCCAGGTCTGGCCCCGCCGTTTCCGCGACCCCGCCGATTGCTATCGACAGGTGCAGTCCTTCGCCGGCGATCCGGAATTTCCCATCAAGCTGATCGATAATGTCTATGGCCACCGCATGGGGAACCGGCCAGGGACCCATGACGGATCGACCTTCATCGGCCGCGGGCTCAGTCAGGTCACCGGCCGCAATGGCTATCGGGATCTGGGCGCCAAACTGGGTCTAAACCTGATCGCTAATCCGGACCTGGTGAATTCGAGTACCGAAGCGCTTGAAAGCGGCGTGGCGGATTTCATCCTGTGCGGCTGTCTGCCGTTTGCCAGACAGGACGACGTCAGCGGCGTGACCTACCATCTCAATGGCGGTCTCACCGGCCTTTCCGAACGCACCACCTGGCTGGGAAAATGGAAGCGGGTGCTCGGCGCCAGCTCGCCGGTCGTGCACGGCACCACATGGATCCAGCACTCGCTCAACATCTTGGGCGCCGAACCAACCTTGGTCGCCGACGGCTCGTTCGGGCCGCTGACGGTCGCGGCGCTGAAGGCGTTTCAGGCGTCGCACGGGCTCGAAGTCGATGGCCGCGCCGATCCGGCGACGCTGGCCGCGATCGAGGCCGCGCTGGCATAGGCCCATGGATGCGCCGGAGCTGACAATCTGCTACGATGATGAGATGACAAAACAAGCACTGGCAGAACTGCTGGAACAGGTTTCGACATGGTCGGAACATGCCCAGCAAGAGCTGGTCCGTTCGATTATCAAGATCGAATCCCGGCATGGCGCGGTCTATCGGCTCGCCGATGAAGAGCGTGAGGCGGTCAATCTCGGACTAGCCGATATCCAGGCTGGCCGGATTGTCAGCGACGAGGAAGTCATAGCGTTGTTCAACCGCTATTTTCCATGAAGTTGCGCTGATCGGAAATCGCGACCCGCTAGCTTGAGGAAATCTTCGCTCGCCTACTGCAACACAGCCCGGCATCAGCCCGATCCGTCGCACAGCGGCTTCTTCGGCGAGCAAGATTTTTACAGGACTATCCGTCGGCCGGCATAAAATCCGACGTTTCAGAAATCCGCCGCCTGGCCGTCGTAAACTACCCTTACGTCATCTTGTGCACGATCAACCGATCGGATGATGAAGTACTTATTGTGAACGTTTATCACACGGGCAGAAAGCCATCGCCGGCAGAGGATTAGCCCTGCCGGCGCGCCGAACGATTACTCCGCCGCGTCGGCGCCGACCTGCGCCGGCAGCGCCGCGCCGGACCCGTAGCGGTGGTCGATATAGTCAATCACCATCGCCTTGAAGTCGCCGGCGATGTTGGGGCCGCGCAGGGTGCGGAATTTCTTGCCGTCGACGAATACCGGCGCCGCCGGGGTTTCGCCGGTGCCGGGCAGCGAGATGCCGATATCGGCGTGCTTGGATTCGCCGGGGCCGTTGACGATACAGCCCATGATGGCGACGTTCAGCGCTTCCACGCCGGGATAGGTGGTCTTCCAGCCAGGCATCTCGACGCGGATGAAATCCTGGATCGAGCGCGCCAGTTCCTGGAACGTGGTCGAGGTGGTGCGGCCGCAGCCCGGACATGCCGCGACCAGCGGCACGAAGGTGCGGAAACCCATGGTCTGCAGCAATTCCTGCGCGACCTGGACCTCGGTGGTGCGGTCGCCGCCGGGCTCGGGGGTCAGCGAAATGCGGATCGTGTCGCCGATGCCCTGCTGCAGCAGGATGCCGAGCGCCGCCGAGGACGCCACGATGCCCTTGGAGCCCATGCCGGCTTCGGTGAGGCGGAGATGGATGGCGTAGTCGGAGCCCTCCGCGAGCGCCTGGTACACCGCGATCAGGCCCTGCACCGCCGACACCTTGGCGGACAGGATCATGCGGTTCTTCGGCAGGCCGATCTCTTCGGCACGGGCGGCCGATAGCAAGGCCGACTGCACCATCGCCTCGCGGGTCACGGCGCGGACATCGCGCGGCGAAGCCAGCAGCGCGTTCTCGTCCATCAGCTTGGTGAGAAGTTCCTGATCGAGCGAGCCCCAATTGGCGCCGATCCGGACCGTCTT
>JACMOT010000325.1 GCA_014377915.1 Tardiphaga sp. | reverse complement strand
TGCACGACGCGGCCGCTGAACGCGCCGGTCCCGAGCTCGATCCGCTCCGGACGTACGCAGATCCGGCACATGCCGGCGGCACTCCCCGTTGAAAGCCCGAGGCTGCGACCCAATACTTCCAGACCGCCGTCGGCGCGGATGACGCCTGGCAGAACGTTGATCTTCGGACTGCCCACGAATTCCGCGACGCGAATGTCGCGCGGATTTTCGTAAACGTCGGACGGCGTGCCGACCTGCACGAGTTCGCCGCCGATCATGACCGCGATCCGCCCCGACATGGTCATGGCTTCGGCCTGGTCGTGGGTGACATAGATGAAGGTGGTTTTCAGGCGGCGATGCAGCTGGGCAATCTCCGCGCGCATGTGGACGCGAAGCTTGGCGTCGAGATTCGACAGTGGCTCGTCGAACAGGAACGCCACTGGCTGGCGCACGATGGCCCGTCCCACCGCGACGCGCTGGCGCTGGCCACCGGACAATTGGCCCGGCTTGCGCTGCAGCAGCGCCGAGATTTCAAGCTGGGCGGCGACCTTTTCCACATCGTCGCGGATGCCGCGCTCGGCGAGGCCCCGACCCGGGATCAAGCGGCCCAGCAGCGGCAGTCGCTGCAAGGTCGACAGCCGCTTCATCCGCAGCGGGACGGCGATGTTGTCGAACACGCTCAGATGCGGATACAGCGCGTAGGACTGGAACACCATCGCCAGATTGCGCGCGCTCGGGCGAATGCCGTCGACCGGGACGCCATCGATGCGGACCTCGCCGGAGGTCTGCGCTTCGAGCCCGGCAATAATGCGCAGCAGGGTGGATTTGCCGCAGCCGGAGGGCCCCACCAGCGAGATGAACTCGCCATGTTCGATCGAAAGGTCGACGCCCTTCAGGACATCCATCGCTTCGAACGATTTGCGGATCGCACTCAGTTCTATCTTCGCCATCTCGTCCGTGCCCCGACTGCAATGCAGCAATGAGCGATGGTTAGGAGCCGGAGTTGACAGTCACATAACAGTCAAAGGGTTTTCCTATATTGAATCCAACCTATTCCTCTGTTGTCGCGGCAATTGCTTTGCCTGACTTAAGGCACTCATCATGGCTTTGACGTCAGCGCGGATGCGCGCGGTGAACGCCGTGTTTGAAACCGGAAACTTTTCCGCCGCGGCAAGACGCCTCGGGGTATCGCAGCCTTCGGTCGCGCAATTGGTGCGCGATCTCGAGGCGGACTTCGAGGTGAAGCTGTTCGACCGCCACGGCCATCATCTGATGGCCACCCCGTTGTGCCGTCAGCTGTATGCCGCGACCAGCCGCCTGGAGTCGATGGAGGCCGATGCGATCGGCATTCTCGAGCAGCGCGAGGAGCTTGCCGGAGGCGAGCTGCGCGTCGGGCTGGGCAATTCAATGCCGGGAATGGCGCTGATTTCCGCCTTCAAGGCGCTGTACCCGAAGATCCAGGTCCGCATCGAAATCGGCAACTGGTCGGAGATCATGACGGCGGTGACCGACCAGCGCGTCGATGTGGGCGTGCTCCCCGAGGTGCCGCAGGACCGCAGGTTCCGCTCCCAGATCTGTCTCAATCAGCGGGTCGTGGCAATCTGCCACCCTGACCATCCGCTCAACCTGCAAGGCCCGGTGTCGATTGCCGCGCTGGCCCAGTTCCCGCTGGTGTTTCGCACCCGCAATTCATCGACCCAGCGGGTCGTCGACAAGGCGTTCCGTGCAGCGGGGTTGAGCGCCGAGCCGGCCATCATCGTCAATACCCGCGAGGGCATGCTCGAGGCGGTGGCGAACCGTCTCGGTGTCGGATTCTTGTGGGAGCACGGCTCGAGCCGGACCGACCGCATCGCGAAGGTCGTGGTGTCTGAAATGGATATCGAGTTGCCCGAATACATCTTTTCGCTGTTCGGTACCAAGGGTGCGCTGGTGGAGCTGTTCTTCAATGCCCGCCATCCCATGCCGGGAGCGTGACCGGCAAGTCGCTGTGGGCGACCTGCCGGTAGTATCTCAGCCGCAGATGGAGATCAGTCCGCGATCTTCTCCACGCCGCACCATTCCGCGATGAACAGCGCCGCCGCGGTGGTGACCTTCTTCAGCGAGGGCAGGTTGACGCCCTCGTCGAAGCCGTGCACGCCGCGCGAGATCGCGCCGTAATTCAGCGCCGGGATGTCGTCGAACAGCACGTAGACCCGGCTGTCGAGATAGGCCAGCGACGTCACCGTCTCCAGTCTCTTGCCGAATACGCTTTCATGGGCGCGGCCGAGCACCGCTTCGGCGTCGGAGCCGGGTTTCAGTACAAAGCCCTCGGCCTGGAAGCCGTTGAAGGTGATGGTCGGGGGGATGTTCGACAGGAACGCATCGCCGCGCGTGAAGGCGGCGACCCGGTCGACGATCTCCTTCTTGGCGACCTCGACATTGGTCCCGGGCAGGATCGAGATCCGGCAGTCGACCTTGCACCAGCTCGGCACCGACGAGGCCCAGTCGCCGCCGGCGATCTTGCCGATGTTGAGGTTGACCGGCTTCTCGATGTTCCGGAAATATTCGCTGTCGCCCTTCTTCTGGTTCCAGTCTTTTTCCAGCTCGCGCAGCTCGCCGATGACCCGGTAGGCGGCATCGATGGCATTGGCCCCGGTACCCATTCGCTGTACATGCACCGGCACGCCGCGGACTTCGAGCTGGAACCAGATCACGCCGATATTGGCCCGTGTCAGCGTCTCCGCTGACGGTTCGGAGACCAGGGCGGCCTGCGCCCTGTAGCCGCGCAGATGCGTCATCAGCGCGCCGTCGCCGGTCGATTCCTCCTCGACCACGGACTGCAGATACACCGTCGCGGCCGGCTGCAGCCCGAGGCTCTTCAACGCGTCGAGCGCAAAGATGTTGCTGGCGCATCCCGCCTTCATGTCGCCGGCGCCGCGACCCTGCATCCAGTCGCCATCGATCACCGGCTCATAGGGCGGCGTCGCCCACATGTTGACGGGGCCCTCCGGTACCACGTCGACATGGCCCTGCAGGATCAATGAGCGGCCCTTCTCCTCGCGCGGACGGTGGATGCCGACCACCACGGGCGCGTGCGAATGCAAGTCATCCCAGGCGCCGGCGCCGGGATGGCGCGCCAGCGCCTCGCGGTCCATCTCGAAGCGCTCCATGGTGTAGCCGCGCGATTGCATGGCGCGGAACATGAAATCCTGCATCGTGTGCTCGTTGCCGCGGGTCGAGACGTGGCGCACCATGTCCTGGGTGAATTTTATCTGAGCATCGAAGCTCTTGTCGACGGCGGCAATGATGTCGTCGCGAAGTTTGGGATCGAGAGCCATGAGGGAGTCCTTGGCGGTGAAGTTGAGATTCGTCATTGCGAGGAGCCCTTGCGACGAAGCAATCCAGTCTTTCTTGGTCGAGGTCAGAACTGGATTGCCGCGTCG
>JACMOT010000324.1 GCA_014377915.1 Tardiphaga sp. | reverse complement strand
TTTTTGGCCGACGCTGAGATATGAAAGATATGGTTCGTGTGCCGGACGCGGTGGGGCATCCTTATGCCGCTCCGGAGAGCCGGGACCGCATCAGGCGAGCGCGTTTCTGGCGGTCCCGGCTCCGCGGCGCATGACACCTCCTGCGGAGGCGCATTGCGCCGCGTCCGGGACAAGTGCCCTTTCTTCCTAGAAGCGAAGCGACGCGGCAATCCAGAGCCACAAGCTCGGCGAGAAATGGATTGCTTCGTCGCGAGGGCTCCTCGCAATGACGGGGCTATTCGGCAATTTCGGGATTCCGGGTCTGCATTCAGCTGGCTTCGCCGTCCGATAGCATCCCGGCATGACCCGCTGTTTCACGTGAAACGAATCAGCTCGCCACAGCCCGGTTCGGCTTGCGGGCTTCGCGTCTGATGTACGCCGCCAGGATCGCCAGCGCCGCCGGCGTGATGCCGTCGAGACGACCCGCCTGCCCGACTGTTCGCGGCCGCGCCTTGCCCAGCCTGACGCGGGCTTCATTGGAAAGCCCCGGCACAATGTCAAAATCGATATCGGTCAGGATCAAACCCTCGTCGCGTCGGAAGGCGTCGAGATCCGCGGTCTGGCGCTTCAGATAGACATCATATTTGGCGTCGATCTCGATATGCCTGGCGATGGCTGGATCAATGGCCGACAGCTCCGGCCAGATCGCTGCGATCTCCGACCAGCCGATCTCCGGATAGGCCAGAAGCTCAAAGGCGGTGCGGCGCTGGCCATCATGGTTCAGCGACAGGCCATGCTTGCCGGCTTCGTTCGGGGTGATCGACAGCGCGCGCGCCATCGCCTTGCCGGTTTCCAGCGCGGCCATTTTGGAGCGATGGCGGCCGGCGCGGGCCCCGCCGACACAGCCCAGTGCCAGGCCCTTGTCGGTCAACCGCTGGTCGGCATTGTCGGCGCGCAGGGTCAGGCGATATTCGGCCCGCGAGGTAAACATCCGGTAGGGCTCGGTGATCCCCTTGGTGACGAGATCGTCGATCATCACGCCGAGATAGCCATCGGCGCGATCGAACACGATCATCTCGCCGCCACTGGCCGCCAGCGCCGCGTTCAGCCCGGCGACCACGCCCTGCGCCGCCGCCTCTTCATAGCCGGTGGTGCCGTTGATCTGCCCGGCCAGGAACAGGCCCGGCATTCGCCTGGCCTGCAGCGTCGGATCGAGTTCGCGCGGATCGACGTGGTCGTATTCGATCGCATAGCCCGGCCGGACCATCCTGACCTGTTCGAGCCCCGGAATGGTCGCCAGGATCGCGAGTTGCACCTCTTCCGGCAACGAGGTCGAAATACCGTTGGGATAGACCGTGTTGTCATCGAGGCCCTCCGGCTCGAGAAAGATCTGGTGGCCATCGCGGTCGCCGAAGCGGACGATCTTGTCCTCGATCGACGGGCAATAGCGCGGCCCGGAGCTCTTGATCTGGCCGGAATACATCGGCGAGCGATGCACATTGGCGCGGATGACGTCGTGCGTCGCCGGGGTGGTGCGGGTGATGCCGCATTCGATCTGCCGCACCGTGATCCGGTCCGTCATCACCGAGAACGGCTCCGGCGGATTGTCGCCAGGCTGCATCTCGACCGCGCCCCAGTCGATGGTGGTGCCATCGAGCCGCGGCGGCGTCCCGGTCTTGAGCCGGCCCAGGGTAAAACCCATCCGCTCGAACGACTTCGACAGTCCAAGCGCCGGCGCCTCATCGACCCGGCCAGCAGGCCAGCTGGTCTCACCGAGATGGATCAGCCCGCGCAAAAAGGTGCCGGTGGTGATGACCACGGAGCCCGCCGACAATTCGCGGCTATCGCCAAGCCGGATGCCGGTCACCCGGCCATGGGCCGTCAACAGATCGTCGGCCTCGGCTTCGATCACGGTGAGATTCTCAGTGGCGACAATCGCGGCCTGCATCGCAGCGGCATAGAGTTTGCGATCCGCCTGGGTGCGCGGACCGCGAACCGCCGGCCCCTTCTTGCGGTTCAGCATCCGGAACTGGATTCCGGACGCATCCGCCACCTGCCCCATCAAACCGTCCAGCGCGTCGACCTCGCGGACCAGATGTCCCTTGCCCAGCCCGCCGATCGCCGGATTGCACGACATCGCCCCGATGGTGGCAAATCGGTGGGTCACCAGCGCGGTGCGGGCGCCCATGCGGGCTGCGGCCGATGCGGCTTCGCAGCCGGCATGGCCTCCCCCGATAACAATCACGTCGAATGCAGTTTTCATGATCCGCAAGGTTTAGCGTGGCGCGACAAAGCCGGGAAGTAAGAATTTTGCGAGTGTTTCACGTGAAACATTCGAATTCCACCGGGCATCTGTTTCACGTGAAACAGACCGGCTCACTTCCCTATGCAGAAATCCCTGAAGATGACGTCAAGAACATCCTCGACATCGACCCGGCCCAGCAACTGACCCAGCCGAAGCGCCGCGATCCGCAGATCTTCCGCGATCAGTTCCGATTGCTCCGGCAACTCGACTGCGCGACCCAGCGCGTCGGCGGTCTCGCGCAACAATTCGCGGTGGCGGACCCGGCTGATCAGCGAGCTCTCATCGGCAAAATGCGCGGCAGCAAACCCGGCCAGCGCCGAGATCAGCTCTGGCACGCCGTTGCCGTTTGCCGCCGAGATCGAATGACACGGAAAGCCGGTGGCGGATCGACTGGCGCCGAGATCGACGCCGTCATCGACCTTGTTGCGGACTACCCAGAAGCCGTCCTTCGTCTCGGCCATCCAGTCGCGAAGTCCCTGCTCGACATCACCTTCGGCCTGGGCAGCGACCAGCCAGAGCCGCAGATCCGCTTCCGCCGCCCGGGTCCTGGCACGACGCACCCCCTCCTGCTCCACCGGATCGATTGCCTCGCGCAGCCCGGCGGTATCGATCACCGTGACCGGATAGCCATCGAGGTCGAGGTGCAGTTCGATGATGTCACGGGTGGTGCCGGCATGCGGCGACACGATCGCCACTTCGCGCCGTGCCAACGCATTGATGAGCGTGGACTTGCCCACATTCGGAGGCCCGGTGATCGCTACCACCAACCCGTCGCGGAGCCGTTCGCTGCGCCCCTCCACGGCAAGAACCTTCTCGATCTCGCGCAACAGCACCCGGATCCGTGCCAGCGCTGGCTCGATCAGTTCGG
>JACMOT010000323.1 GCA_014377915.1 Tardiphaga sp. | reverse complement strand
GGCGCACCGACCTGACCGAGCAAATTGCCGAAGAAGCCCTGCGGCGCGAACTGAGCGCTGGCATCCTGTGGCAGATATTGTCCGGATGGGTCGGCATAGGCTTGCGGCGCGGCGTCGAACGGCAGGAAGCGACCAAGCTGCCCGGCAATGCCGCCGATGGTCTGACCAAGGCCCTGATGGCCGAAGCGTCCACCAATGGCGCCGCCAAGCGGCGCACCGACCTGACCGAGCAAATTGCCGAAGAAGCCCTGCGGCGCGAACTGAGCGCTGGCATCCTGTGGCAGATATTGTCCGGATGGGTCGGCATAGGCTTGCGGCGCGGCGTCGAATGGCAGGAAGCGACCGAGCTGCCCGGCAATGCCACCGATGGTCTGACCGAGGCCTTGATGTCCAAACCTTCCGCCAATGGCGCCGCCGAGCGGCGCTCCGACCTGACCGAGCAGATTGCCGAAGAAGCCTTGCGGCGCGAATTGCGGGGCGGCATCGAACGGCAGATAGCGTCCGAGCTGTTGCGCGACATTGCCGATCGACTGGCCGAGACCCTGGTTGCCGAACGCGCCACCAATCGCGCCGCCAAGCTGTCCGGCATTCTGCCCGAGCCAGTTTCCGACCGCGCCCTGTGGCGGGAATTGCGGGGCAGCATCGAACGGCAAATAGCGTCCGAACTGTTGAGCGATGTTGCCAATTGACTGTCCGAGCCCCTGGTTGCCGAACGCGCCGCCAATCGCGCCGCCAAGCTGTCCGGCATTCTGCCCGAGCCAGTTTCCGACCGCGCCCTGCGGCGCGAATTGCGGGGCAGCATCGAACGGCAGATAGCGTCCGAGCTGTTGCGCGACATTGCCGATCGATTGGCCGAGACCCTGATTACCGAAGGCGCCACCAATCGCGCCGCCAAGCTGTCCGGCATTCTGTCCGAGCCAGTTTCCGATTGCGCCCTGTGGTGCGAATTGCGGGGAGGCGTCGAATGGTAGATAGCGTCCGAGTTGTTGCGCGACACTGCCGATCGATTGGCCGAGACCCTGATTGCCGAAGGCGCCGCCAATCGCGCCGCCAAGCTGTCCGGCATTTTGCCCGAGCCAGTTTCCAATCGCGCCCTGTGGCGAAAATTGCTGTTGCGCTGCGAGTTGCTGGGCTGCGAGTTGCTGCGCCGCAAGTGCGCCGAGTGGGGGTGCGCTTTGTGGATAGTATCCGTTTGATGGTGACACCATGGCTGACTTCCTTCCCGGTCACGTCGCGATGAATCATGCGCTCGATTTGCGATCCCCGCGCGACGAACGGATGGATCGCAGAGTGCGCGGAAGATAGTTGCGGCGATGGAAGCTAGGGAATGGATCATTTGATCCAGACGAAGGCACATGAACGAATGCGCCGATGCGGAATGCGCAGTGCGACGTTCAGACGCAAGGCACGCGCGCGGTGGAATTTTATTGTCGATGCGACGCGGCGGCGCAAAAAAATATTTCAGCTAGGGACTTCAACGACGGTGGTTTCCACCGGCAATGCGCCGCCGCGAATCCGCAACTCTCGCACCGGATAGGGTACACGGATTCCCTCACGCTTGAACGCGTCCCACAGCGAGAGCATCACGTCGCTCTTTACGGCGTCCATGCCATCCGGTGAATTGATCCAGAACGTCAGCGAGAATTTCATGCCGGCTTCGGCGAATTCGGCCAGCAGACAGTTCGGCGGTCGGTGCGCTTCGGCGCGCGGCGACGCCGCGGCAACCTCGGCGGCAAGCTTGCAAACCAGCCGCGGGTCGGCATCGTAGTTGGTGCCGAAATTAACCTTCACCAGCGTGTCCTTGTCGGTGTAGGTCCAGTTCACCACCTTCTGGGTGATCAGATCCTCGTTCGGAATCAGGAATTCGCGGCCATCACCAGCCGCTACCGAGATATAGCGCGTGTTCATCGCGCTGATGCGCCCTGAGCTGTCGCCGATGGTGACGAGGTCTCCGGGTTTGACCGATTTGTCCGCCAGCAGGATCACACCGCTAATGAAATTGGCGACGATCTTCTGCAGGCCGAAACCGATACCGACGCCGACCGCGCCGGAGAACACCGCCAGCGCCGAAAGGTTGATGCCGACGGCGCCCATCACCAGCGCGATGGCGAATATCATCAGCAGCAATCGCACCAGCTTGATCAGCAGTACCTGGACCGACGGCGTCAGGTCATGGGTCTGCCTGATCCGGCCTTCGAGAAAATTGCTCGCCAGGTTCGCTATCCACAGCGCCACCGCCAGCAGGACGCCGAGCTTGATCAGCAGCAGCGGAGTCAGCTTGAAACCGCCGAGGTCGATGCCCGCCGAGTCCAGCATGTCGACGGTTGACTGCAGCTGGCCGATAATGGACAGCGCCGCGACCAGCCATGCCGAGATCGACACTACTCGGACCATGAATTCATTGCGGATCACACTCGTGACCAGCCGTAGCACCAGCCAGGCCAGCGCCAGCTTGGCGGAGACCGCCAGCAAATAGCTGCGGCTCGGCCAGGTTGAATTCAGCATCACGATGCGGGCCAGCGTGATCAGCACCGCGAAGGCCGCGGTCGAGGCGCTGCCGATCAGGACGCGGATGAACATCCGCAGCGGCGCCGGCCAGCCCATCGCCAGCGACGTCATGTCGAGACGGGCGCGGATCGCGGCGCCGATCGCCAAGGCCATGCCGCCGGCGGCGAGCATCAGCCCGAACTGCAGATAGAACCACGGCGAGGTCACCTCGGCGCCGAGCGAGCGGGCGGTGGCCAGCATAAATTCGTAGGGGGCGTGGAGTTCAAACATGGAGCGTCTCGTTCCGCGCTGCAAATTGATTCGAATGCACGGTAGATTCACACAAGCGTTGCCTGATGGCCATGAATCGCAGGGGCGTCGGGCGGCAGAATCACAGCCGCGTCGGCCGATATCTTTCGGTGGGCAGAAATGGGTTGGCGATGCCGGGAGCCGGCGATAGACATGATCCTGCAGGGTATTACGAACGCGGAGCTTCATGGCCTCACTCGACACAGTCAGCATCGCCATCCTGCTTGGCGCGGTTCTCGTGATGGCCGGAATTCTGTCGAGCCTGCTCGCGCTGCGTTTCGGCGCGCCATTGCTGCTGTTCTTCCTGTTCATCGGCATGCTGGCGGGAGAATCCGGCCCCGGTGGGCTGCGTTTCGATGATGTTCACACCACCTATCTGGTCGGCTCGGTGGCGCTCGCGCTGATCCTGTTCGATGGCGGGCTGAAGACAAGATTTCAAGCCATCCGCACCGTTCTGGCGCCGTCCGCGATGCTGGCCACCGTCGGCGTGCTGCTGACCGCCCTGATTACCGCGCCGGTTGCCAAATATACCCTCGACCTGAACTGGACCGAAGCCTTGCTGATCGGCGCCGTGGTCGCCTCGACCGACGCGGCGGCGGTGTTTCTGTTGGTGCATGCGCAGGGGCTGCGGCTGCGGCCCCGCGTCGGCGCCACGCTCGAAGTCGAATCCGGCACCAATGATCCATTCGCAGTGTTTCTCACGCTGATGCTGGTCAAGCTAATCGCGCTGGGCGGCAGTTCGGCTGGCCATGTAGCGTTGGAATTCATCCAGGAAGTCGTGCTCGGCACGCTGATCGGCGTGGTGGGCGGCCGTCTCGTGGTGCTGGCGCTGAACCGGGTGTCGCTGCCGCAGGGGCTGCACGCCCCCTTCGTCTGTACGGCGGCGCTGGTGATCTTTGGCCTCGCGCAAATGCTCCATGGCTCCGGCTTCCTCGGCGTCTATCTCGCCGGCATCATCATCGGCAACCGGCCGACCCGTGCACATAATTCCGTGGTGGCCTTTCTCGACGCCGCGACCTGGCTGGCGCAGATCGTGATGTTCGTGATGCTCGGCCTGCTGGTATCGCCGCAGCGCCTGGTCGGCAGCATCCTTCCCGCGGTGGCGGTGGCCTTCGCGCTGATGCTGGTAGCGCGGCCTGTCGCGGTGTTCCTGTGCCTGGCGCCGTTCCGCTTCAACTGGCGCGAAAAGGCCTTTGTCGCCTGGGTCGGCCTGCGCGGCGCCGTGGCGATCTTCCTGGCGTCGATACCGATGCTGGTCAGCCTGCCGAAGGCCTACATCTATTTCGACGTCGCCTTCGTGGTCGTCATCATCTCGTTGCTGCTGCAGGGCTGGACGCTGGCAGTCGCCGCGCGAAAACTCCATGTCGCGCTGCCGCGCACCGACAAGGGGCCGCGGCGCATCGAACTGGATCTGCCGGGACAGCTCGAGCAGCAACTGGTTGGCTATTCGGTGCGACCGAAGAGCCTGTATCTGAAGCGCGGCCTGATCCCGTCCTGGTCGAAGCCGACGCTGGTGATCCGCGACCAGCGCATCCTGTCGCCGATCGAGGCCGATCCGATCGCCGCCGGCGACTATCTATATCTGCTGGCGCCACCCGAAAAGGCGGAGTCGCTGGACCGCTTCTTCGTCGACATGCCGCCGAGCTCCGCGCCCGACCCGCATCTGCTCGGCGATTTCGTGGTGTCCGGCGAGATCACGCTGGGCCATCTCGCCAAAATCTACGGCATTGCCGTCGATCCCGAGGAAGCGTCGCTGACGCTGGCGGATTATTTTGACGTCCATCTCGACCACGCGCCCACCGTTGGCGCCGCCTTGCCGGTAGATTCCATCGATCTGGTGGCCCGCAGCCTGGGCGGCGGCCGTGTCAACGTGGTCGGCCTGCGATTGCCGGAGGATGAGGATCCCGCGCCGGTGAAGCCGACCCGGCGGCAATTCGCCAGGCGCAAATTGTTGAAGGTCTGGAAGTCGCTGTCGGGAGCGTGACTGTTTTGCCCTCGCCAAATTTGCGGAGAGAGGCGCAGGCCGACTGAATTCTAAGTCGCTCGCGGTAACACCTCGACGCCGCCGAAGGCGGCGACACGGCCGCGCTTCAGCAGCACGACATTCGTGGCCAGTTGCCGCATCTCGTCGGCGTCGTGGCTGACATAGACCATCGGCACATCGGCCTCGTCTCGCAGCCGCACCAAGTATGGCAGGATC
This sequence comes from Tardiphaga sp., assembly GCA_014377915.1. The sequence goes on along the minus strand of JACMOT010000323.1, from coordinate 39,462 downwards.
TCGGCCTTGCGCTCGTCGTCGAGCGCTCCGAGCGGCTCGTCGAGCAGCAGCAGCCGTGGTCGTGACAGCAAGGCGCGGCCCAGCGCCACGCGCTGGCGCTCGCCGCCGGACAGGCCGCCGGGACGGCGCTTCAGCAGATCGCCGATATCGAGTAATTCGGTGATGCGGGTCTCCTGGACGGCATCGCGCGCCAGCCGGTTCATGCGCCGGCCGTAATCAAGATTTTGCCCGACATTGAGATGCGGAAACAGCCGCGCGTCCTGAAACACATAGCCGATGCGGCGGCGATGCGGAGGAATGGCGGTTCCGGCGGCGCGGTCAAAAAGCACATCGCCGTTGATCGCAATGGTGCCGCAGTCTGGTTCGACCAGGCCGGCGATCATGGATACCAGCGAGGTCTTGCCAGCCCCGGAGGAGCCGAACAGGCCGGTCACCTGACCGGCACTGGTGAAGGCGACATCGATCGAAAAATCGCCGAGCTTCTTGGCAACATCCACGCGCAGCATGATCAGTTCCCGTGCAGACGTCGGGTCGCGCGGCGTGCGAACCATTCCGAGGCGATCAGCGCCGCGACGGCAATGCTCACGGAGATCATCACCAGCCGCAGCGCCGCGGTATCGCCGTCTGGGGTCTGAATCAGCGAATAGATCGCGGACGAGATCGTCTGGGTCTCGCCTGGTATATTCGAGACAAAAGTAATGGTGGCGCCGAACTCACCGATCGCCTTGGCAAAACCCAGCACCATGCCGGCCAGCACGCCGGGCATCGCCAGCGGCAAGGTCACGGTGGCAAATACTTTCCAGGGCGCCGCGCCCAGCGTGCTGGCGGCCTGTTCGAGCTTGCGGTCGACCGCCTCGATCGACAGCCGGATCGGTCGCACCAATAGCGGGAACGACATCACGCCACATGCCAGCGCCGCGCCGGTCCATCGAAACGCAAAGACGATGCCAAGATGCTCTGCCAGCCAGCCGCCGATCAGACCGCGCTTGCCGAGCGTCAGCAACAGCAGATAGCCGGTCACGACCGGCGGCAGGACCAGCGGCAGGTAGATCACCGCATCAAGGATCGCCTTGCCCCAGAACTCCCGCCGCGCAAGCAGCCAGGCGACGGCGATGCCGAGCGGCGTCGAGATCAGCGTGGCAATCACGGCGACCTTGAGCGAGAGCAGGATCGCCGTCCATTCGGTCGGGGAAATATCGAACATGCGATCAGGGTTTCTCGCAGACGGAAGACGGGAGCATTGCACCATCCCCATCATTGCGAGGAGCCTTTGCGACGAAGCAATCCAGTCTTCGCTTGTGGCCTTCTGGATTGCCGCGTTGCTTCGCTTCTCGCAATGACGGCTGATGGGTTGGCGTCAAACTTTAGCGACGTCAGGTCGTCGGGCTGACCAGGAAGCTGAAGCCGTATTTCTCGAGAATGGTCTTCGAAGCCGTGGTCTTCAGGAAGGTGAGATAATCAGCGGCTTCGGCCTTGGCGGTCGTGGTCGCGGCAACCGGATAGATGATGGCCGGATGCGAGTCGGCCGGGAAGGTTCCGATGATCTTGACGCCGGGATCGACCTTGGCGTCGGTCGCATAGACGATGCCGAGTGGTGCCTCGCCGCGCGACACCAGGGTCAAAGCGGCACGTACGCTTTCCGCCATCGCGAATTTCGGCTCTGCCGCGGTCCAGCTGCCGAGCTTCTCCAGCGCCGCCTTGGCATATTTACCAACCGGAACCGACTTGACGTCGCCGGTGGCGATCCTGCCGTCACCGGCGAGCCTGGCGAGATCAAAGCCTGGCGCGATAATGATGTTGTCGAGCCTGGAATCCCTGGCGGCGATCAGCACGATGCGGTTGCCGAGCAGGTTGACGCGGGTCGATTCGGCGATGTTCTTCCTGGAGGTGGCGTAGTCCATCCAGTCGGTATCGGCGGAAACAAAGACATCGGCTGGCGCTCCATTTTCGATCTGCTTGGCGAGCACCGAGCTCGCGGCATAGGAGGCCGTGACCTTGACCCCGGTCCTGGCGGTATAGGCGGTATTGATATCGTCGAGGGCGTTCTTCATCGAGGCCGCGGCAAACACCGTCAGGCTTTTGTCCTGCGCGAGCGCGGGCGAAAACGACAATCCCAGCAGGATCGAAACAGCGGTCAAAATTCCGGCGAGGGGACTGACAAGGCGATTCATCTGGCGCTCCATGCATGATCACGGCGCCAAGCGCGCCAATCAGGCGTTGGTTGGGTGGGACATGCGACAGGCGGAAGCGCCGTTCCAGCAGTCCGCGAGACTTACGATCATCGCGGATATCGCAGGCCAATATTATCAGGCTGTGGCTTTGGGTAAAGCCCCCGAATGACAGCCCTGTTTCAGCAATAGTGGCCGTGATCACGGTGCCGCCAGCACCAGCCGGCAAGCTGCGGGCAGTTCGGCCAGCGTCATCGGTGGTTTCGGCGTCGGTGGGACGAGCGGCGGCTTGGGGTGCAGCACGGCGTCGCTGAACCAGTACGCGAGATCGCCGGCGCCGCAGCCTTCGCTGTCGGCCGGCGGCGGCTGCGGCTCGCAGTTCGTGCTGCCTACCGGGCATTTGATACGGATGTGAAAGTGATAGTCATGGCCGTACATCGGCCGCACCTTGGAAAGCCAGCCGCGGTCGCCCTTGGCCTCGCGGCACAGCGCCTTCTTGATCGCGGCATTGGCAAAAATCCGCTCGACGCTGGGCTCCTGCGCCGCGGCACGGATCACCGACAGATGATTTGGCGTCCACGCGGCCGGGTCGATGTCGAGCCGGTCGCGCCGCACCATCATCACCGCGGACATTTCCTCGCGCTCATTACGTGACAAGGGTCGGTTCGGCATCGGCGTCAGCCAGACATCGGCGTCCAGCCCGACCTGATGGCTTGCGTGACCAGTAATCATCGGCCCGCCGCGCGGCTGCGACATGTCGCCGACCAGAAGTCCCGGCCAGCCCGCCACCTTGCTGACCCTGGTCGACAGCCGCTCCAGCAATTCGATCATCTGCGGATGAGCCCAATTGCGGTTGCGCGACAGCCGCATCACCTGCCAGGTCGGTCCGTTGATCGGCAATGCCTCGGCGCCGGCGATGCAGCCCCTGGCGTAAAAGCCGATTACCTGCGTCGCCGTCCGGGTCGGCAACGTCTTGCGACCAAACAATTCCTTGGCGCCGATATGCGGGTCGTCGGGATTGGCCAAAGCGGGTAGTGGCCGCGGCACGACGCTGCCCTTGTCCTGCGCAAACGCCCCGCCGGTCGAGCCGACCACCGTTGGCAAAAGCAGCAAAAAGAGAATCAGGCGAAGTTTCATATCGACAAACGCTACCGGATTTCACCGGGCATTTCAGCACGGCGCTGTTAACGTTTTAATTACCACGTCGGCCAGTGGTGTTTATTTAGGCTACCCCAAGGTTTCTGCCGGCGATCCCCAATGCGTCTCAGGACACTTGCCCGGTACACCCGCATTTCCACGGCACGATCCCTCGTTGGTAAGGAATGATTAACGTTGGTTTGGCCGGTTGTGCCTAACAGGCAGGCAGGCCTTGTACCCAAGGACAATCATCGGGGCTTTAATTGGCCTGTTATTACCCTCTAACTATAGGTGATTGATACCTTTTATTCAGTATCATCAGGCACAACCTCGTACACGCAGAGCGCGAGTGGGACAAACATGCCGAAATTCCGGCCAGTGGCTAAGAAAAAACAGAGTTCTGCAAAAAGTGCCCGTGGCACACGGCCCAGCCGGAGCACCAACCCGACGCCGAAACTGGCGCCGAGAGGGCGGCGGCTCGGGTCCGAGATCGCCGAAATCGCCCGCACCCGCGCGCAGGCCGGGGCCGCCATCGCCGATGCACGCAAGTCGCACGAGCGGCTGCGTGAGGCGATCGACATTCTGCCGCAGGGCATCGTGTTTCTAGATGCCGAAGGCCGCTATATTCTCTGGAATAAAAAATACGCGGAAATCTACAATCGCAGTTCTGATCAGTTTGCCCCTGGTGCGCGATTGCAGGATACGATTCGCGTCGGCGTGGAGCGCGGCGACTATCCGGAAGCGCTAGGTCGCGAGGATGAATGGATCGCCGAACGGGTGGCCAAACTGTTCCATCCCGGCGAACGCCACGAACAGACGCTGGCAGACGGGCGGGTCATTCTCATCGAGGAACGGCTGACCGAGGATGGCGGTGTGGTTGGCCTGCGCGTCGATATCACCGAGCTGAAACAGCGCGAGGCCTCGTTCCGATTGCTGTTCGACAGCAATCCGGTGCCGATGATCGTCTGCGCACTGGAGGATCAGCGTATACTCGGAGTCAACGACGCTGCCATCGAGCATTACGGCTATACACGCGCGGAATTCGAGCGGCGGACGATCCGCGACCTGCAGGCGTTCGACGCCGAGCCGCCATGGGCTGGCCCGCGCAGCGGCGAGGAGCAGGCGGCGCGGACGTGGAAGCACGTCAGGGCCGACGGCTCTCTGATCGACCTGGCCATCTATTCGCGTCATCTCAGCTATGGCGACGAGCCGGCCGTCATGCTGGCGCTGATGGACATTACCGAGCGCAAGCGCGCTGAAAAGCGGCTGGCCTTCATGGCGCATCATGACAGCTTGACCGGCCTGCCCAATCGCAATCTGCTGCGGCAGCGGCTCGACGACATGCTGGCGCACAACCGGCGCAACGGCGAGAAGGCCGCTGTGCTGTTTCTCGGCCTCGATAATTTCAAAGCCGTCAACGACACGCTCGGCCACGGCGTCGGCGACAAGCTGTTGCGCGGCGTGGCGCGCCGGTTGCGTTCCTCGCTGCGCGACGACGATGCGATTGCGCGGCTCAATTCCGACGAGTTCGCCATCGTTCAGAGCGGCATCGACCGGCCGGAGGAGATCGTGCTGCTGGCGCGCCGGCTGCTGGAGGCTCTCGGCGAGCCCTTTCTGCTGGACGGCCATTCCGTCGTGATCGGCGCCAGCATCGGCATCGCCATGGCGCCTAGCGATGGCGACGATTCCGAACGGCTGATGAAAAACGCCGACATGGCGCTGTCTCGCGCCAAGAATGATTCCCGCGGCACCTTCAGCTTTTTCGAGTCCGGCATGGACGCTCGGGCGCAGACCCGCCGCAAGATCGAGATCGAGCTGCGCGCCGCGATCCAGAGCGACCTGCTGCGCCCGTATTACCAGCCGCTGGTCGACCTCAAGAGCGGCCGCGTCACCGGCTTCGAGGCGCTGGTGCGCTGGTCGCATCCCGAGCGCGGCATGATATCGCCGGCGGATTTCATCCCGGTCGCCGAGGACACTGGCCTGATCAATGTGCTGGGTGCGCAGATCCTGCGCCGCGCCTGCAACGACGCGGCGCAATGGCCCGATGACGTCCGCGTCGCCGTCAACCTGTCGCCGCTCCAGTTCCGGGTCGGCAATCTGCTGTCGCTGGTGATGGATGCGCTGAAACATTCCGGCCTGCCGGCGCGGCGGCTCGAGCTGGAAATCACCGAGACCCTGCTGCTGGAAAAGAGCAGCCAGGTGCTGGCAACGCTGCATGCGCTGCGCGCGCTGGGCGTGCGGATCTCGATGGATGATTTCGGCACCGGCTATTCGTCGCTGAGCTATCTGCGCAGCTTTCCGTTCGACAAGATCAAGATCGACCAGTCGTTCGTGCGCGATCTCGGATCGAACCGCGATGCGCAGGCGATCGTGCGCTCGATCATCAGTCTCGGCGTCGGGCTTGGCGTGACTATCACCGCCGAGGGCGTCGAGACCGAAGCCGAACTCGCCTGCCTGCGCAGCGAAGGCTGTCATGAGGCGCAGGGTTTCCTGTTCAGCAAGGCGCGGCCGAACAGCGAGATCGTCGAACTGCTGAACGCGCAATGCGTCATCGCTCCCGAGACGGGCATGGCATTACGCGCTCAGGTGGCGTGAACAAAGGCGCGGTCGTCGTTTTGCTTGGCGGAAAAGCTGTGCGCGGCGTGCGGCCCCGCCAGCCTCGTTAACGACTTTAGATTGAATTTGTCGCGCGTACTCGTTTATAAAATCGGGCGTCCTTGTATGGGAGAGTGCGATGGCAAGCTTGCGTCCGCCGGGACTGGGTCCCGTTGTCGGAGCGACAACCGACACCACCTGCCGCATCTGGATCCGGGCGGGCGACCCCGGCGACAGCCGCAGCGATCTCGACGAAGACCGCCGAACCGTCGGCATCATCGGCATGCTCGGCCGTGACAACAAGATCGCCGAGGCATGGTACTTTCGGTTGCAGCGCGAATTCGACCGCACCGGCACTTTCCTGATCGGCAGCGACGTCCAGCTCGGTTTCTACCCGCAGGACTTCAAGGACCAGATCGACAGCGGCCAACTCCAGGGTTTCCCGTCTTCGCTGCCGCCGGAAGCCATTCCGGTGCCATTGACGCCGGACACCGCCTACACTGTGCGCTGCGGCACCCTGACGATCGACGACCCGCTGCCGAACGCCGCCACGCTGGCGGACTGGGAGTTGATCCGCCGGCTGCCGCTGATCGACAACATCAAGCAGGAACTGCTCGGACCTGCCTTCAAGGCAGAGGAATGCGAAGCCAGCTTTCGGACCTTTCCGGCCGCGGCTGCCGGCCAGGTCGAAGACAGGATGTCGTTTCTGCTCGGGTCATGCCGCTATCCCGGCCTGCTGTGGAAGATCAAGGAGGCCGATCGGATTTTTGGGCCGATGCAGGAGCATTTCAGTGACAGCGGTTTTGGCAAGGCGGCGCGCTACACCATGATGTGCGGCGACCAGATCTATGCCGACATGCTCAACCGCATGGTGCCGATCCTGCGCGCGGACTCCTTTGATGAATTCCAGCAGCGTTACCTCGCGGCCTATGGCGCGCCAAATCTGCGCGGGTTGTTGCGCCGTGCCACCACCTACATGATCCTCGACGATCACGAGATCGAGGATAACTGGACCCAGGACCGCATCCATGAGGGCAAGCTCAACCTGTTCAACATCGCGATCGGCGCCTATCAGAGCTACCAGTGGAGTCATAGCCCGCGTACTTTCGGGCGGCTGTTTTATTACACGTTCGAATGCGGCGGCTATCCGACCTTCGTGCTCGACACCCGCACTCAGCGCTTCAAGGACGATCAGGTCGGTCTGCGCGACAATCATATGTTGGGGCGACCGACGCTCGATCCGGACAATCATCCCGGCCAGCTGCGGCGGCTGTGCGTCTGGCTCTCTGAGCAGCAGAAGACCCGCGGTAATGTGCCGAAATTCATCGTCACTTCCAGCGTGTTCGTTCCCAACGACATGGGCGAGCGGATCGCGTTCTTCGATGACAGCAAGCCTGGCGGCGGAACCGCGCCGCCGAAAAGCCGGATCAAGCCGGAGGATCAAATCTATGGCGACAAGTGGAACAGCAAGCGCCGCGACGACAGCGACAGCTGGCCGGCCTATCCGAATACGCGGCTCGAACTGCTGAAACACATCGTCGACAACAAGATCCAAAATGTCGTGTTTCTGGCCGGCGATATTCACTGCTCGAACACGGCGGTGATAGATTTCGACGGCGACGCCGCTGCAAAGAAGCTCAAGGCATTCTCGGTGACGTCGTCGGCCTTTTACTGGCCGTTCCCGTTCGCCGACGGTGACCCGAATAACTACGTCCATGACTCACGGCAGCCGGAGCAGAGCGATCCATTTCCGATTCTCGGCACCGATAAGATCATGCACTATAAATCGTTCGGATATTCGCAGGAGGACAATTTTACCCGTCTCGACCTCGACAAGAGCACAGCGACGCTGACGGTCCGCGTATTCGGGCGCGATGGCAAGCTGGCCACCATGGGCGACGGCAACAAGGCGACGCCGATCCAGCACACGCTGCAACTGGCGAAGTGGGGCTAGATCGACGCCCCGCTGGCGCTCCCTTGCCCTAACCTCGATACAGCAGGGCAAGGGAGTGCCGTGTTCTCGCTATTTCACGAAGGGACAGCCGCCGTCCTTCATCGGCCGGAATGCCTTGTCGCCGGGCACCTCGGCAAGCAGCTTGTAGTAATCCCACGGCGCCTTTGGTTCTTCCGGCTTCTTGACCTCGAACAGCAACATGCTGTGTTCCATGCGGCCATCCTCGCGCAGCGTACCGTTGTCGGGGAAGGCATCGCGGACCGGCGTGTCGCGCATCTTGGCCAGCACCGGCGTGGTGTCACGGGTTCCGGCTGCCTTCACGGCGTTGAGGTAGTGCAGGGTCGCGCTGTAGGTCGCCGCCTGGTTCATGGTCGGCATCTTGCTGGTGCGCGCGAAGAAGCGCTTGCCGAATGCGCGGGTACGATCGTTGAGGTCCCAGTAATAGGCCTCGGTGATGATCAGGCCTTGCGCCATCTTCAGGCCAAGGCTGTGGATGTCGGAAATGAACATCACGATCCCCGCCAGGTTCTGACCGCCCGCCACGATGCCGAATTCGGCCGCCTGCTTGATGGCATTGATGGTGTCCGCGCCGCCATTGGCGAGGCCGATGATCTTGGCCTTGGAGGATTGCGCCTGCAGCAGGAACGAGGAGAAGTCGGCGGTGTTGAGCGGCGCCCGCGCGCTGCCCAGCACCTTGCCGCCGGCGACGCGCACCACGTCGCCGGTGTCACGCTCGATTGAATGGCCAAACAGATAATCCGCGGTGATGAAGAACCAGCTGTCGCCGCCGCTTTTGACAATGGCGCTGCCGACGGTGTGCGCATTGGCGTAGGTGTCGTAGGTCCAGTGCGCGGTGAAGGGCGAACATGATTTGCCGGTGATGTCGGAGCTCGCGGCATCGGTGACGATCATGATTTTCTCGAACCGCTTCGACATCTCCATCGCGGCAAGCGCGGTGGCCGAGGTCGGCAGATCGATGATCATGTCGACATTCTCGTTCTCGTACCATTTGCGCGCGAGGGCCCCCGCGACGTCCGGCTTGTTGAGGGCATCCGCCGTGATCAGCTCTATCGGCTTTCCGAACATGCTGCCGCCGAACTCCTCGATCGCAAGCTTCGCCGCTTCGACATTGCCGGCGCCGCCGATGTCGGAATAGACCGAGGAAAAATCGGCGATAAGGCCGATTTTGAGAGGTAAAGTCGATTGCTGGGCCTGCGCCGGGCTACCCAGCAGCAGCGCAACAGCTAGTGTCGTCGCCGCAAATGCGCGGTGCGAAATCATCCCGTCCTCCCGATTTTTTATGCGCGCCGTTTTCGGCGTCGCGCGGGCAGCATGGTTCGACTGCCGGCTGCAGGCAAGCCAATTGGATGGTGCAGTGCGCTGGTCGCGCGCCACCGCTGGCGCCGCGAGGCTGCGCTCGTGCAAGGTGGGTGCTTTGCCTTTTCCGGGGACATGGCGATCGAATACCTCCTCAGTAGGCGATCGCGCCGTCCCGCCGTCGCGGCGCCGTCATTCATCGCTCCTCAACGATTGAGGCGCCATGGTACCCGCAGCCTCGAACCCCGGAATGCCATGTCCATCGCCAGCCGAATGAACGCCGCCGTTATCTGCGCGGCCTTGATGTTGACCTCGCCCTTGATGGCGGGTTCGATCGCGGTAGGCCCCGCTGGCGACGCGTTTTACATTCCGCCTTCGCCGCTGCCGCCAGGGGCGCGCGGGTCGGTGATCTGGGCGCGGCCGCTCGTAGGCACCATGGCGATGCCCAGCGCGGCGAAGAACAGCCTGCTGCTTTATCGATCGACCGGCGCGCGGGGGGGGTCCGTCGCCGTGTCCGGCACCGTGTCGATTCCGCGGGGCGAGATGCCGCGGGGCGGCTGGCCGGTGATCGTCTGGGCTCACGGCACCACCGGCCTGGCGCCGGTCTGCGCGCCGTCGCGTGATACCGAGGGTGGACCCGAGCATGAATATATCGCATCGATCCGCACGCTGCTCGATGGCTTTGTCAAAAAGGGCTTCGCCATCGTCGCATCCGACTATGAGGGGCTCGGCACGCCGGGCGACCATCCCTTCCTGCAGGGCGTGCCAACCGGCCGCGATGCGCTCGACATGCTGCGCGCCGCGCGCGCAGTCGGCGAACCGCTTGGCGGACGCTATGTGGTGATGGGGCACTCGCAGGGTGGCCAGGTCGACCTGTTCGCGGCCTCGCTGGGGCCGTCCTACGTCGCGGAATTCAAGCTGCTCGGCAACGTCGCCTTCGCGCCGGGATCGCATATCGCCGCCCGGCTCGACATGGTGATGAACTCGGCGAAGATTGAATTATCGCTGCCTTACGTGCTCTACACGCTCGGCTCCTACGCCAGGACCAATCCGAAGATCGAACTCGCCCGTATCCTGACGCCGACAGCGCTGTCGCATCTGCCGGATCTGATGCAGGGCTGCATGACGCATGCGCTGAGCACCGGCTACTGGTCCACCGCGATTGCCAAAGATCAATTCCTGCCCAAGCCGGAGCTCCGGGCGTTTCTGGCGATGGCGCGCCAGAACGAGCCGGGGCGGCTTCGGATTCGGGCGCCGACGATGATCGTGCAGGGCACCGCCGACGTGACCGTCTTGCCGGAAGCGACCGACAAGGTGGCCGAAGAACTGTGCGCCGGCGGTAGCCGCGTCAATTACAACGTGGTGGCTGGCGCTGACCATGGCGGCTCGATGTCGAAGGGGGGCGCCGACGCCCAGACCTGGATTGATGCTCGCTTCGCCGGGGCGAGGGCTGCCAGCTCTTGCGGAGCCTTGCCCAAGGCGGGTCGTTAGAGCGGCGCGGGCGGCGGCAAAAGGTTGTCAAAGGCAGCCGATGAACAGCTGACGAGTGGAGTCGCCGGACCGGTGCCGCTGAAGCACTGGCTCTGGCGCCGCGCCTGATCGACAGTCCGGAAGTGCGTCCGCCGATGACCGCGACCGACGCCGCGCGGGCAACGGCGATCGGTCGGCGAATCGCGCGCTCGAACGTCAATGCGTGGATTTGCGACGGGCCCGTGCTGTTCGTGACCCGTAGTCTTACGGCCTTCAGATGTCAGGGTGAAAAAGGAGCGTAGTTGCTTGTCCCGAAGCGACCGTTTGCGCTTGCCGGTACCAAAGTATCAGTGGATGTACAGCTCTACCATCGCCCGATATCTGCGATTTATCGTCTCGTTAAGACGGGTCGCGTAGGGCTCAACGGTCACGATGCCCGACGTGATATTGCCTAGCGCCTCGCGCGTGCCGCTGAAAGTCTTAGCAGTGACCGATCCAATCAAGCGGCTCGACTGGCTGCAGGTGCTGCGCGGCACAGCGGCCGTCAGTGTGGTGATCTCCCATGGCGCGGTGTTTCTGCCGGCCGACGCCCCCGCCCGGTGGCTGGTCGATGTGCTGGACCATCTCGGCTCGGGCGTCGATCTGTTCTTCATCATCAGCGGCTTCATCATGGTTCACACCACGATAAACGATGCCGGCGGTTTTCGTTCGGCGGTACGCTTCGCCGCCAAGCGGATGCAGCGGATCTGGCCGGCCTATATCGTGCTGACGCTGCTCGCGGGTTTCGCCCGCTTCGGCTGGGGCCTGGTCGGCGACGACGCCACGCGGTTGATGCTCGTCAAATCCCTGTTGTTCATCCCCGGGAGCTACGACACGCTGTTTGCCGACCAGATCATCGGGCCCGGCTGGACGCTCGGTTTCGAAGTGTATTTCTACGCCGTGTTTGCGGTATCGCTGCTGTTGGCGCGCGGGCGCTGGCTGTTCCTCGCGGCGTGGTGTGGCGTCATGCTGGTCGTGGTGCCGCTGGCCTATGGCGCGTCCCTGACCGGCATCTACGAATCCTGGGCGACGGACTATCCGGTCGGCTATCTCAAGATCGCGACCAGCCCCTTCGTGTGGGAGTTTGCGCTCGGCGGGTTGGCGGCGGCGCTGCATCATTCGCGGCTGCGCATTGGCAGCGCGTGGGCGTGTCGCGCAATCGCAGTCCTCGCTGTCATTTTCGCGATCTGGAACACGTTCGATCCGGTGCTGCCTGGAACATTCGGCCTCGCCGCCGGCTACGCCGGGCTGGTTGCCGCGCTGTCGCTGGCCAGCAAGACCATCGCGCTGCCGGCGCTGCGCCCGCTGCGCTATTGCGGCGATATTTCCTACACGCTGTATATCGAGCACATGCTGGTGATCCACACCCTGCATGAGATTTACGCCATGATCGGCCTGAACGATCTGGCGATGAACTGGCTCAACCTTCCTGTCGCGCTCGCCGCCTGCCTCGCTGTCGCCGCGCTCACCAGCCGTTTCCTGGAGCGCGACATGTGGCGGGTATTTGCGGCGGTGTGCCGCGCTGCCTGGACGGATCCGCGGCGCGACGCCGAGGACAGCAAGGCGTTGGTGTCGGACACGAAGACTATCATTGGTGTTCCCGGTCAAGCTTCAGCGGCGCAACCTGCTGAAGCTTGACCGGGCAACGTTGAGGGTCCCGTCGCCGCGTACGCTCCGATGACTGGCCGGTGAGCGCCGCCTCAGCTATCGACCTTCAGCGCCGCGATAAAGGCTTCCTGCGGGATGTCGACCTTGCCGAACTGCCGCATCTTCTTCTTGCCTTCCTTCTGCTTCTCCAGAAGTTTTCGTTTCCGCGAGATGTCGCCGCCGTAGCATTTCGCGGTGACGTCCTTGCGTAGCGCGCGCACGGTCTCGCGGGCGATCACCTTGCCGCCGATCGCGGCCTGGATCGGAATCACGAACATGTGCGGCGGAATCAGGTCCTTCATCTTCTCGACCATGGCGCGGCCGCGGCCTTCGGCGCGGGTGCGATGCACCAGCATGCTGAGCGCATCGACCGACTCGGCATTGACCAGGATCGTCATCTTGACGAGGTCGGCGGCCTTGTAGTCGGTCAGATGATAGTCGAACGAGGCGTAACCCTTGGAGATCGACTTCAGCCTATCGTAGAAGTCGAACACGACCTCGTTGAGCGGCAATTCGTACTTCACCATGGCGCGGGCGCCAATATAGGTGAGCTCCTTCTGATTGCCGCGGCGGTCCTGGCACAGCTTCAGCACAGAGCCGAGATATTCGTCGGGGGTCAGGATCGTGGCCTCGATCCATGGCTCCTGGATCTCGGCGATCTTCACCACATCCGGCATGTCGATCGGATTGTGGATCTCGATCTCCTGGCCGTCGGTGAGGTGCATCTTGTAGATCACCGAGGGAGCCGTAGCGATCAGGTTGAGGTCGAATTCGCGGCTGAGGCGCTCCTGGATGATCTCCAGATGCAGCAGGCCGAGGAAGCCGCAGCGGAAGCCGAAGCCGAGCGCGGCCGAGGTTTCCATCTCGAACGAGAAGCTGGCGTCGTTGAGGCGCAGCTTGCCCATCGCCGCGCGCAGCGTTTCGAAATCGTCGGCGTCGACCGGGAACAAGCCGCAGAACACCACGGGGACGGCGGGCTTGAAGCCCGGCAGCATTTCGGTCACCGGGCGGCGGTCGTCGGTGATGGTGTCGCCGACGCGGGTGTCGGCAACTTCCTTGATGCCGGCGGTGATGAAGCCGATCTCGCCAGGGCCGAGTTCTTCCACCGTGGTCATCTTCGGCGTGAAATAGCCGACGCGCTCAAGGTCGACGGCGGCGTTGGTACCCATCATGCGGATGCGCATGCCCTTCTTCATCACGCCGTCGACGACGCGGACGAGAACGACGACGCCGAGATAGACATCGTACCAGCTATCGACCAGCAGCGCCTTCAGTGGCGCATCGCGGTCGCCCTGCGGCGGCGGCAGGCGGTGGACCACGGCCTCCAGCACCAGGTCGATGCCGATGCCGGTCTTGGCCGAGATCATCACCGCGTCGGAAGCGTCGATGCCGATAACGTCCTCGATCTGCTGCTTGACCTGGTCGGGCTCGGCGGCGGGCAAATCGATCTTGTTGAGCACCGGCACGATCTCGTGGCCGGCGTCCAGCGCATGATAGACGTTGGCGAGCGTCTGGGCTTCCACGCCCTGCGAGGCATCGACCACCAGCAGCGAGCCTTCGCAGGCCGCCAGCGAACGCGAGACTTCATAGGCGAAGTCGACGTGGCCGGGCGTGTCCATCAGGTTGAAGATGTACTCCTTGCCGTCCTTGGCGAGGTAGTTCAGCCGCACCGTCTGCGCCTTGATGGTAATGCCGCGCTCGCGTTCGATGTCCATCGAATCGAGCACCTGCTCCTTCATCTCGCGCGCCTGCAAACCGCCGGTGGTCTGGATCAGACGGTCGGCGAGGGTCGACTTGCCATGATCGATATGGGCGACGATGGAGAAGTTGCGGATGTTCGAAATCGGGACAGTTGTCATGGGCGCGGGATAGCATTCGGGCCGTGATGCGGCAACCTTATTGCGATTCCGGGCCGGGTTTACGGGCCTTTGGGCCTCACGGCTTCCTGATTTCATGACGGGCGGAAACGCGCTAGGCAGGGCGCATGAACAAGACTGTTTCACGGCCTGCCGCCGCGCGCCCGCGCCCGCGCTCCTTTGGTCGCCGCGGCGCCGCCCGGCTGGTGGCCTGGGCGGGCGACGCGCGGCTGAGCATTTGGCTAGTCGCCGGATTCGTGATCGCCCATGCGGTGCTGTGGACCGCGATCCTGACCCAGCTCAAGGCGGCGCAGGACGTGCATTTTGACGTCAGCGAAGGGTTTGCCTGGGGACAGAAATTGCTGCTTGGCTATGGCAAACACCCGCCATTGTCCGGCTGGGTCGCCGCGGCCTGGTTCAGCATTTTCCCGGCAACCGACTGGGCAACCTATGCGCTGGCGATGGCCACCGTCAGCGCCGGCATGATGATCTGCTGGGCGATCGCGCTGCGCGTCGTCGATCGTCGTCGTGCCTTCCTCGTGGTGGTGATGCTGGCGCTCTATCCGATCTTCAATTTCAAGGGTTTTAAATACAATCCGGACCTGTTGCAGCTGGTGACGCTGCCGCTGCTGGTGCTGGCCTATCTCGACGCTTTCGACAAGCGCACGATCCGCGCCGGGCTGTTGCTGGGCCTCGCCGGCGCGCTGGCGCTGATGACCAAATACTGGGTGCTGACGATGATCGGCGCGATTGGCCTGACGGCGCTGATCCATCCGGCGCGAATGCTGTTTTTGCGCTCGCCGGCGCCCTGGGTCGCCATCGTCACCCTCGGCGTTGCCATGGTGCCGCATTTCAGATGGCTGCAGCAGGTCGACTTCGTGCCGATCACCTATGCCGGCGGCACCTACGCGATCTCCGACCATTGGCAGAGCCTGCAGTTGGTATTGGGCTATATTGGACATAATCTGGCGCTGCTGGCACTGCCGCTAGCGCTGGCCGCGCTGGCGCTGGCGTGGAGCCCGCGGCGCTGGACCCTGCCGTTCCGCGATCCGCGGGCGTTCTTCGCCGAGCCGTGGTCGATGCGTGACCATTGCGGCGTGCGTCGCGATCAGGCGGTGAACATCTGGATTATCCAGGGCATCGTCGCCGTCGGTCCGCCGCTCGGTGCGCTGGGGTTCGACATCTATCTGAAGACCGACTGGGGCATCTCGCTGTTCTTTCTGGTGCCGCTCTGCGTGGTCGCGATCCCGACTCTGCGGGTGCCGCGCGCCGCTTTGGTGCGGATCGCGGCGGTCTGGCTGGCGCTGAGCCTGATCGTGCTGGCCGCGTCGCCGCAGATCGCCATTGCCACCGCGCCACGCAATGGCGCCGGGCAGTTCACCCACGGCTCCTATTCGCAACTGGCGCGCGAACTGACGCAAGCGTGGCGGCAGCGGTTTCACAGCCGCTGGGCGGTCGTGATCGGCCCGACCGAGGTCAGCACCCTGATGACGTTTTACAGCCCTGACCATCCGGCGCCGCTGACGCCGAACGAGGCCTGGGGCTCCGGCCTGACCTCGCTGGGCGAGGCCAACCGCGAGGGTTTCATCGGGGTCTGCGAAGTCGGCAGCCCGCAGCAGCCCGGCTGCGACGCCTGGATGAAGGATAATGTGAAAGCGGGGGAGCGCATCGTGATGACGACGCGGCGGTTCTACGCGGGCGGCGCCGGGGCGCCGACAGGGTGGAATGTGACCATCGTGCCGCCGTCGAGGTAGGACGCAACGATCTCGTCGCTTGTCGACGAGGGAAGAACGCTATTCTTCGCCGAATTTACTGGCGACCAGTTCGGCCAGTGCAAGGATGGCGGCTTCGGCTTCCGGGCCTTTCGCAGACACCATGATGGTGGTGCCGGGGCCGGCTGACAGCATCATCAGGCCCATGATCGAGGTGCCGCCGACGCTTTCGCCGTTGCGGGTCACGGTGACCTCGGCATTGAAGCGCTCGACCATCTGCACGAATTTGGCCGACGCCCGCGCATGCAGGCCGCGCTTGTTGATGATGGCAAGTTCGCGGCGAACCTCGCCGGACGACGCGTCGTCGGAGGCAGCAGCGCTGCTGGTCGGGCTTGCGTCGTCGGGCGCGTCGTTCATTTGCCGGCGAGAACCCGGCTGGCGATGGTGACGTATTTGCGGCCGGCTTCCTGCGCCATTGCGATCGCATCGGGCAAAGTGCGCTCTTC
Source organism: Tardiphaga sp. (assembly GCA_014377915.1). The sequence goes on along the minus strand of JACMOT010000323.1, from coordinate 23,061 downwards.
GCGGACCTTGGCGAGTTTCACCAGCATCGGCAGGTTTATTCCGGCCAGCACTTCCACCTTGGGGCGGCTCATGCAGGAGATCGCCAGGTTCGAGGGTGTGCCGCCGAACATGTCGGTGAGAATGGCGACGCCATCGCCACTGTCCACGCGATTAACTGCTTCGATAATGTCACTTCGACACAAATCGGAATCGTCTTCGGCGCCGATCGTGACGGCTTCAATTTGCTTCTGTGGACCCATCACGTGTTCAAGCGCCGCCTTAAACTCGTCGGCAAGGCGCCCATGGGTCACAAGTACTAGACCAATCATCGGAAACTCCTCGTGGGCGCTTTTGGTGCACCGCACGAAAGGGCCACTTTGACCATCCAGAGCCCCTATGCAAGAGGCGTCTTCGCGTTTCTCCCTTAAAATAAGAACTAATCAGGAGGCGGCGCGGGTCTATTCTGTGGCGATAGTGGGACTAATATGGTTACCAATTCCCTTCGAGCAACTGTCCAGTCGTCGCAGGCCAACCGAACCCTCGATTGTCGTCAAAGCGGCCACCACCATTGGTAGTGGAAAAAACCCGATACCGACCGGAATCCGGCTCAATACGACCCCTTCGATGGTGATTTCCAGCGATTTTGGCTCCGGCAGCCGGGCCGCATCGCCCGCATCGAGGTCGACAACCCATCCGACGATGGCCTCCGCGGCAAAATCGAGGCGCCGAATGCCTAGCCCGCGAATCTCGAGCAGTCCTTCCAGTTCCGGCGCAGATCGCACCAGCAACCGCCCGTCCTCGACCCGGAGTATCAGCCGGTCGTCGCCGACCAGCGCCGCCTCCGGGATCTGACCGGCGTGACCGGCCAAAATCAGATCGAACACCAGCCGTGACTTTCCGGATCCCGATGGGCCGCGAATCAATATGGCCCGGTCGCCGACCAGTACCGCCGAACCATGCACGCTGCTGCCATCCGGTCGGTTCATTTGGCAGGCAACCGGACCACGAAGCGGGCGCCAAGCACCGGGATCTCGCCTTCCGCATCGACCGGGCCGAGCCGGTTCTCTGCCCAGATCTTGCCGCGATGGGCTTCGACGATCTGCTTGGAGATCGATAGTCCGAGGCCGGAATTCTGACCGAAGCCCTGATGCGGCCGGTCGGTATAAAACCGCTCAAAGATCCGCTCCAGCGCGTCGGGACCAATTCCCGGGCCGTCGTCGTCGATTTGGATCTCGATCTCGGATTTGCGCCGGCGGCACAGGATCCGGACCTTGCCGCCCGGCGCCGAGAACGACTGGGCGTTGACCAGCAGGTTGGAGATCACCTGGCCCAGCCGGGAATCATGGCCCGCCACCGCGAATTGATCCCAGGCCACCCCCTCGAAATGGATTTCGACGCTGACGTCATGCCCAAGCTTGGTTTCATTCGCCACGCCGGTGAGTGTGGTGAGCAGCCGGCGGATGTCGACCGGCGCGATTTCGTTACGCTGCAATTCGGCGTCAAGCCGGCTGGCGTCGGCGATGTCGGAGATCAGGCGGTCCAGTCGCTTGACGTCGTGCTCGATCACCGCGAGCAGGCGGCCGCGGCTGTTTTCATTCTTCGCCAGCGGCAGGGTTTCCACCGCCGAGCGCAACGAGGTCAGCGGGTTCTTCAGCTCGTGGGAGACGTCGGCGGCGAACATCTCGATCGCTTCGATGCGGTTATAGAGCGCATCGGTCATGTCGCGCAGCGCGCCGGACAGATGGCCGATCTCGTCGCGGCGGCGGGTGAAGTCCGGAATCTCCACGCGGGTGCGGATGCGGCGACGGACGCGCTCGGCGCTGTCGGCGAGACGGCGCACCGGACCGGCGATGGTCGGGGCCAGCAGCAGCGACAATACGATCATCACCACGGCGGCGACCGCGAATACTTTCAGAATCGCGAGGCGTTCAGCGGTGACCATCTGGTCGATGTCGTCGCCCTGGGTCGACAGCATCAGCGCGCCATGTACCGCGCGAAACCGCTGCACGGGGACGGCGACCGAGACGATCACCTCGCCGCGCTCGTTGATCCGCACCATGCTGGTCTTCATGCCGTCGAGCGACTGCGAGACTTCCTGGTAGCCATGGCCGTTTTCCGGGCCGAGTTCGCGGTACAGCGGCAGATCGCCGCGGTTGTGCCAGGTGCGCACGGCGATCATCGCGCGTTCGGCGAAGCCGGCCTTCTCGGAAGATGGCGGTGGCAGTTCGAAGCGCAGCACGTCGCCGCGGCCGTACAGGCTGCGGCTGTCGAGAATCAGCACGCCGTCGCGATCATAGATGCGGGCGCGGGTCTTGGTCGGCGAGATCAGCCGCCGCAGCACCGGCGCCACCCGTTCCGGATTGATCGGGAAATCCAGCCCGGAAAACTCGTCGGGGGCGCCATAGGTCTCGCCGGGCTTGAGGTCGAGCAGACGTTCCGGATCGATGGTGATGGTATTGGTTTCGACCGTCGCCGAGGCGGCGATGGCACCGGCGATGATCTCGGCCTGTACCAGCAGGCTCTGCGCACGGGCATCAATCAGGCCGGCCCGGAACTGGGACAAATAGAGAATGCTCGCCACCAGGGCGACCAGGCCGGCAAGGTTCAGGGAAACGATGCGTCGCGTCAGGCTTGAAAAAGTCAGTGCGACAAAAAATCGCCGGGCACTGCCCAGCCATTTCAGCGGCCGTTTCCAGCCTGACGTCTCGGTATCGACGGTGGAGTCCGGCGCGAGGGGCGAGGTGCCGCCGGCATCCAGCCCCCCATCAGGCTGTGTTCGATCCAGCAATGCCAAACAATCCGGTTGTTTTCGATAGGACAGCGATACGCATCCTAGCCCAATCGAGCCCGCCCGTCAGTGCCCCGCCGCCGATTTGGCCACGTGTCGGATCAGGTTTCCTTGAACCGATAACCGACGCCGTACAGCGTTTCGATCATCTCGAAATCGTCATCGACCACCTTGAACTTTTTGCGCAGCCGTTTGATGTGGCTGTCGATGGTGCGGTCGTCGACATAGACCTGGTCGTCATACGCTGCGTCCATCAGCGCGTTACGGCTCTTGACCACGCCAGGCCGGGTGGCGAGCGCCTGCAGGATCAGGAATTCGGTGACTGTCAGCGTCACCGCCTCGTTCTTCCAGGTGCAGGTATGTCGTTCGGGATCCATCCGGAGCAGGCCGCGGTCGAGCGCCTTGGCGTCGGTTTCCTTCGGCGTGGCAGTTGGATCTTTCGGGGCCGCGCGGCGCAGCACGGCCTTGACGCGTTCCACCAGCAGGCGCTGCGAGAACGGTTTGCGGATGAAGTCGTCGGCGCCCATCTTGAGGCCGAACAATTCGTCGATCTCTTCGTCCTTGGAGGTCAGGAAGATCACGGGCAGGTCCGACTTCTGCCGCAAGCGGCGCAGCGTCTCCATGCCGTCCATGCGCGGCATCTTGATATCGAGGATCGCCAGATCCGGCGGGCTGGTCCGGAAACCGTCCAGCGCGGACGCGCCGTCGGTGTAGGTCATGATGCGATAGCCTTCGGCTTCGAGCGCGATCGAGACGGAAGTAAGAATGTTGCGGTCGTCGTCGACCAAAGCGATTGTGGGCATGAGCCTGCTTTCCGAAGCGGGATGGCAAGACGACGAACAATTCGACTGTCTGCCGTAGGAGATGGCCTTGAGAACACAGTCAACGAGCAATGCAAGCTAGGCTGAAGTGTGGCCAAGTTCCGTTAACGTTTGAATGAACTAAAAGTGCAATGAATCTATATACCCTCGAAGGAATGAAGAAAACGGTGCTTTTTTCAATGAAATTGGGGATTTAACCGGTGCAAGCGAGTTCCGATTTCGACCCGGTCCGGGTGACGAGGGGGCTATTGCGGCGCAGCCGCCAAGGTGCGTTGGCAACCCTGAGCGCGGGAAGTGGCGCCCCCTATTGCTCGCTGGTGAACGTCGCCAGCCATCCCGACGGTGCTCCGGTGTTGCTGATTTCGCGGCTCGCGCGGCACACCCAGAACCTCCTCGCCGACCCCCGGGTGTCGCTGATGCTGGACGAGCGCGCACCCGGCGACCCGCTAGAAGGCGCCCGGATCATGCTCGACGGCACCGCCGAACAGGTCGACGAAGCGGCAACGGCGCTGCTGCGACCGCGCTATCTGGGTGCTCATCCTTCGGCAGAGGTGTTTGTCGGGTTCAAGGATTTTGCCTTCTTCCGGATCCGGCCAAAGGCCGTGCATCTGGTCGCCGGGTTCGGTCGCATCATCGATCTGGCGCCCGACCAGTTCCTGACCGATCTGACCGGGGCGGAGGCCGTGGTCGAAGCCGGGGAGGGCGCGGTTGCCCATATGAACACCGATCACCGCGAGGCGCTCAATCTTTATGCAACCCAACTGCTTGGCGCCGAACCGGGCGAATGGCGCTGCACCGGCTGCGATCCTGACGGGCTTGACTTGCAATCGGGCCCCGTCGTGCTGCGGCTGGATTTCCCGCGGCGTATCGTCACCCCCGCTGCGTTGCGGTCGATGCTGCGTGAACTCGCGGAACAGGCGCGGACCGTCGCTTGTTGAGCCGTATCAAGGGGAAACGAAAATAGTCAAATAGGACAGCCCTGCTTGTCGGGATCTGCGTTCGTCTCTATTAAATCGCCGGATTTTGACCAGACGGGCTATATTAAAATCTGCCGCGGCAGCAATGACGACCGCGGGCTTGAGGAGGATAATTCGTGCAAGAAACCGGCGTGCGCAACGGGGCCTTTGGCGCCGACAAATTCGGGCTGAAAAATCTCAAGGCAATGAACTGGAATTTTGGGGCGCCGCGGCTTTATGAGCATGCGCTGCGCGCGGGTGAGGCTGAATTGTCCGCCGATGGCGCGCTGTGCGCCGACACCGGTGATTTCACCGGCCGCAGCCCGAAGGACAAATACACTGTCCGTGACGCCTCCACCGAACAGATGTGGTGGGCGGGTAACCAGTCGATCACGCCGGCGCAGTTCGAAGCGCTCTATATGGATTTCAAGGCGCATGCCGAAGGCATGACCTTGTTCGCGCAGGACCTCTATGGCGGCGCCGATCCGGCGTTCCAGATCAAGACCCGTGTGTTCACCGAACTGGCCTGGCACTCGCTGTTCATCCGCACGCTGCTGATTCGTCCGGAAGCCGCCGCGCTCAAGGACTTCGTCCCTGAACTCACCATCATCGATCTGCCAAGCTTCAGGGCTGATCCGAAACGCCATGGTGTGCGTTCCGAAAATGTCGTTGCCATCGATTTCGCCCGCAAGATCGTCCTGATCGGCGGGTCCTTTTATGCCGGCGAGATGAAGAAGAGCGTGTTCACCACGCTGAACTACTATCTGCCCGCCCGCGGCGTGATGCCGATGCATTGCTCCGCCAATGTCGGCCCGGACGGCGACAGTGCGATCTTCTTCGGCCTGTCTGGCACCGGCAAGACAACGCTCTCGGCCGACCCGAAGCGCACTTTGATCGGCGACGACGAGCACGGCTGGGGCACCGACGGCATCTTCAATTTTGAAGGCGGCTGCTACGCCAAGTGCATCAAGCTGTCGGAAGAAGCCGAGCCGGAAATCTACGCCGCTTCCAAGCGGTTCGGCGCGGTGCTGGAAAACGTCATCCTCGATCCCGTCACCCGGGTGCCGGATTTTAACGATGGCACCAAGACGGAAAATACCCGCTCGGCCTATCCGCTGGAATTCATCCCGAACGCCTCGCGCAGCGGCCGCGCCGGACAGCCGAAAAACGTGGTGATGCTTGCCGCCGACGCATTTGGCGTGCTGCCTCCGATCGCCAGGCTGACGCCGGCGCAGGCGATGTATCACTTCCTGTCCGGCTACACCGCCAAGGTAGCCGGCACCGAGCGTGGGCTAGGCAACGATCCGGAGCCGGAATTCTCGACCTGTTTCGGCTCGCCATTCCTGCCGCTGGATCCGTCGGTCTATGGCAACATGCTGCGCGACCTGATCGCCCGGCACAATGTCGATTGCTGGCTGGTCAACACCGGCTGGACCGGCGGAAAATACGGCGTCGGTTCGCGGATGCCGATCAAGGTGACCCGTGCGCTGCTCACCGCGGCGCTCAATGGTTCCTTGCGCAACGTCGAATTCCGCACCGACAAGTATTTTGGCTTCGCGGTGCCGACGGCTCTCGAAGGCGTGCCGAGCGAGATCCTCGATCCGGTCAACACCTGGACCGACAAGGCCGAGTTCGACACGACCGCTCGAAAACTGGTCGGCATGTTCCAGAAGAACTTTGCCAAGTTCGAAGCCCAGGTCGATGCCGACGTGCGCGCGGCTGCGCCGGACGTCAAGCCCGCCGCGGAGTAGTTCTTCGCCGGACCGACGTTCAAGCAAGGGCGGCTCATCGAGCCGCCCTTTTTGATAACGCAAGGGCTCTCCGTCATTGCGAGGAGCGAAGCGACGCGGCAATCCAGAAGGCTTCAATCGCGGAAGAACTGGATTGCTTCGTCGCAAGGGCTCCTAGGAAGAAAGGGTACTTGTCCCGGACGCGGCGCAATGCGCCTCCGCAGGAGGCGTCATGCGCTGCAGAGCCGGGACCGCCAAGAGCGCTGTTGCCTGATAAGGTCCCGGCGCTGCGGAGCGGCATGGCGGCGATGCAAGGGCATCGCCTGAGAATGCCGCACCGAGTCCGGGACACGAAGACTATCTTTTATATCTCAGGACCGGCCAAAAAGCCGGTGCCGAACTCGCAATGACGATGTTGGTCGACTGATTCATCGCAATCAAGATTGTACTAAGCTGATAGACCACCCGGGTTCGACGCCGCGACACTGTCGAGCAGCCAGTTCTTGAACGCGAGCATTGCCGCGGTCGGGCGCTTCGATCGCAGCGACGTCAGCCAGTACGCGCCCAGCACTATTTCGATCTTGAATGGCCGCATCAGCCGGCCCTCGCGCAGTTCGTGCGCAAACATGCTGGCGGGCAGCAGGGCAACACCGGCGCCGCGTGCGGCCACTTCCGCCATCGTGATCGAGGAATCGAAAATCGTACCGGTGATCGTCGGGCTGGCGATCCCCGCTTCGGCAAACCACAGGCGCCACTCGTCGGGTCGATACGAGCGCAGCAACGGCTTGCGCTCGAGATCGGCAGGCCGGCGCAGCTTTTTGGCGATTTGCGGGGCGCAGACCGGCGTCAGTGACGCGGCGAACAGCCGGGTGGCTTCGGTGCCATGCCACAGCCCGTCGCCAAAACGAATCGCGAAGTCGAGGCCTTCTCCGGCAATATCGACGCGGTTGTTGTTGGTAAGTAGCCGCAGGTCGATATAGGGGTGAGCGCGTTCGAACGCCGCCAGGCGCGACAGCAGCCAGCCGGTCGCGAAGGTCCCGACCACGCCGACGGTGAGGACTTCGCGCAAGCGGCCATCCTCAAAGCGGTTCAGCGTCGCACGGATGTTTTCGAACGACGCAGCAATTGTCGGCAACAGCGCCTGTCCCTCGTCGGTGAGCGCAAGGCCGCGCGGAAGCCTGCGAAACAGTTCTACGCCGAGCGTTTCCTCCAGGCCCTTGACCTGATGGCTGACCGCCGCCTGCGTGACCCGCAGTTCCAGCCCGGCGCGAGTGAAGCTGAGGTGTCGCGCCGAAGCCTCGAAGGCCCGCAGGGCGTTGAGCGGCAAATGCGATGACTTCATTCGTCGATCCAAATCTTTCTAATGTCTCGCCCGATGAATGATCGTTTGTCAATTTCTGTCGCGCTGCGCATTTTGTCGCCGCAGCGGAGGACGATGCAGATGATGAACCGACGTCGATTTCTGGCAGCGACAGGCGAGGCGCTTGCCGGGGCAGGTTTGATGAACCGGCCGAACGGAGCGTTCGCGGCGGACGGACCAGGCCCTGAACTCGCCGTGACTTTGAAGCGGCTGGAGAGCGAGAGTGGCGGGCGACTCGGCGTCGCTATGCTCGACACCGCGACGGGTGCGCAACTCGGTCACCGCGCGGACGAGCGGTTTCCGATGTGTAGCACCTTCAAGGCGCTTGCCGTCGGTGCCGTTCTCCAGCGCGTCGATATGAGCAAGGAAGACCTCGCCCGCCGGGTTCGCTTCGCCAAGAGTGACCTATTGTCCTATTCTCCGGTGACCGAGGGACGCGTCGGCGAAGCCGGCATGTCGGTCGCGGAACTCTGTGAAGCGGCGATCACGCAGAGTGACAATACGGCCGCCAACCTGCTGCTCGCGAGTCTGGGCGGACCTGCCAAGGTCAATGCTTTCCTGCGCGCGCTTGGCGATCCGGTCACCCGGCTTGATCGCATCGAGCCTGAGTTGAACGAAGCCGAGGATGGCGATCCGCGCGACACCACGACGCCGAATGCGATGGCCTCCGATTTCCGGTCGCTGGTCACGGGCCAAGCGCTGTCGTCGGGGTCGCGCGATCAACTGATTGCCTGGCTGGTCGGCAACAAGACCGGTGACACCCGGCTAAGGGCGGGGCTGCCGGCCGGCTGGCGCGTCGGCGACAAGACCGGCACGGGGCGGCAGGGCACGGCAAACGATGTCGCGGTGATTTGGCCGCCGCAGCGCGCGCCAGTCCTGGTCGCTGTCTACCTGACCCAGGCGAGTGCTCCGGTGGAGCGGCAGAATGCGATCATCGCGGCGGTGGCGCAGGCGCTTGCGGCCTCGATCGATCGGCCGGGCTGACGGCCGCGCAGGAAAGCGCGGCCATGCGGCGGGCCGAGGGCGCAAGCGGCGCCGGCATTTATCGGAGCGCCTGCCGCGCGAGCATCGCCGTCCAGACGATTATCGTCAGATCAATTGTAGCGCTCCGCGGATGCAGACGTAGCCGCCGGTGAGGATGACGACGCTGGCGAAGGTCAAGCGAAGCGCGCGGTCATGTGTACCGATCAGCTTGCCGGCCGCGATGCCGGCGAAGCCGCCGAGCAGGCCGCCGGCGATGAAGATTGTGGCCAGCCGCCAATCGGTCAGGCCGGAGAGCGAATAGCTGGTCGCGGTCGATGCGCCGAACGCGACAACCGCGACCAGCGACGTGCCGATCGCCGATGTCATTGGCATACCGGTCGCCAGCATCAGGCCGGGCACAATCAGGAAGCCGCCGCCGATGCCGAAGAAGCCGGACAGTATCCCGACGGTAAAGCCGATGACGACCAGCAGCGGGAGCAGCTTTCGTGCCGTTGAGCGGCTGAGGCGGACCGAAGCATCACCGCCGCCGCCGCGCCGTCGCAGCATCAAAGCGCCAATGCCGATCATCAGCATGCCGAAAAACACCAGCAGCTTCTGGCCATCCACCTGCTTGGCAATACCTGAACCGGTGAAGGCGCCGCCGATCCCGGCCAGCGAGAACACGATGGCGCACGGCCAGCGCACATTGCCGGCGCGCCAATGCGACAGCATGTTGACGAAGGCGCTGGCCGCCACGGCGACGGCGCTGGTGCCGATCGCGACATGCGGGGAGGCAACGCCCACCACATAGACCAGCAGCGGCACCGCGAGGATCGATCCGCCGCCGCCGACCACTGCCAGCACGAACCCGACCAGGCCGCCGGATAGCAGCGTGGCGACATCAGCGAATGGTATCGGCATCGGTCAGTCCGGTTCAGCCGTGCGCCGGCGCGGCGCTGCGATTCCACGGTGCCAGCGCCAGGATTCGCGCCATCATGCAGGTGCCGGACACACCGGAAAATACCAGCCCGGCGCCGACAAACGCCGATAGCGCGTAGAATCCGGGATGCGCCAGCGCGCCGAGCACGGCGCCTGTCAGAACCAGCGTGCCGGCGACGATCTGCACCTGCCGCATCATCTCGATCGGCTGCTTCTTGTCCTCGACGATCGGCAGGCCAGCGCTTTTCCAGGCATCGATGCCGCCGTCCAGGATGAAGGCCTCGCAGTCGGTGGCCGCCTGCAGGCGTGCGGCATTGGCGGAAGTCCGGCCGCCCGACTTGCAATGGAAGATCACCGCCGGCGCATCCTTGCCGGGGTCGATGGTGCCGAGGCGCGACAATGGTTCATGGCGGGCTTGCGCGATACGCGCCCTGGCGTGTTCGTCGGCCTCGCGGATATCGACCAGCACGGCGCCACGGCTGATCATCTGTCGGGCTTCATCGGGGGAGATGCGGGGAAGGGTCATGGGATTATCCTGTCAGCAGGTGAAGGGGATGTTCGGCAGAACAGGCGATGCAGTTCCGCCATCAATTGCTCGATGCGCGGATCGCTGATCCGGTACCAAAGGGTCTGGCCGTCGCGGCGGAACGTCACGATGTTCTCGTCGCGCATCCTGGCGAGGTGCTGGGACAGTGCCGACTGGCTGAGGCCGACCGCATCGACCAGCGCGCCGACCGTCATCTCGCCGGCTTCCACCAGTTTGCACAGGATCATCAACCGCCGTTCATTGCCCAGCGCCCGCAAGGTGTTGGCGACTTCGACGGCTTTGACGGCGAAATCGCTGATGTCCATTGCTGGGGCGGATGCCATGTTGCTCTCATTCATATTAGGTGTTGCTTATTTAGTATATTCTAATATGTTCGTCAACAGCATTTCACAGCAGGAGTTTTGAGGCATGACCAGATCCAAAGAGGCCGCCCCTGTCATCAGGGCCTTCTTCGACCAGCCGACCAATACGGTCAGCTATCTGGTCAGCGATCCCGTCACCCGCCGCGCCGCGGTGATCGATCCCGTGCTGGATTATGACCACCGCGACGGCGGCGTCGATGTGCGCTCGGTGGAGGCGATACTGAAGGCGGCCACCGACGATGGCCTTATTATCGACTGGGCGCTCGAAACCCACGCTCATGCGGATCACCTCTCCGGCGCGCCCTATATCAAGGCCAAGACCGGCGCCAGGATCGGGATCGGCGAACATATCAAGGAAGTGCAGAAGATTTTCCGACCGGTGTTCAACGCGCAGGACCTGCGGACCGACGGCAGTGACTTCGACCATCTGTTTACCGACGGGGAGACGTTCAGGATTGGCGATCTGAGCGTTGAAGCGTTGTACACGCCGGGCCATACTCCGGCCGATCTGTCCTACAGGATAGGGGATGCGGTGTTTGTCGGCGATACGCTGTTCATGCCGGACTACGGCACCGCGCGCGCCGATTTTCCGGGCGGCGATGCGCACCAGCTGTTTCGTTCGATCCGCAGGCTGCTGAAGCTGCCGCCGGAGACGCGATTATTCATGTGCCACGACTACATGGCGCCGGGGCGCGACAGCTATGCCTGGGAAACCACGGTGCGCGCGCAGCGCGACGGCAACGTGCATGTGAAGGATGGCGTCACCGAAGAAGATTTCGTGGCGATGCGGACGGCGCGCGATGCGACGCTGGCAGCGCCGGCGCTGCTGCTGCCCTCGATCCAGGTCAATATACGCGCCGGGCATTTTCCGAAGGCGCAACATAATGGCGTTCACTATCTGATGTTGCCGGTTCACGCCCGGCCGGGCGCCGAGGCGGGCATCTCATAGGCGCCGGACTTTTCCCGCCGCGGCGCGGCCCGTTCAGACTACACCAGCATGAAATCGCTGGCCACCAGGGTGGGATGATGGGTCAGGACGGCGAACTGCACCGCGGCTGCGGCGCCGGTGCCGTCGGCGTCGTAGGACAACGCGCCGGTGGCTGAATTATACAGGATGTGGTCGGTGGCGAGATGGGCGGTACCGTTGCCGCTGGCGTAGAAATTGTTGGCCGTCAGCGCCGCGCCCAGCGCCACCGGCGTCAGCGTGGAAAAGATCGTATGATCGAGCGCGATGTGGTCGCCCTCGGCGTGGCTGAAGTCGACGATCGTGGAGACGTTCGTCGTCTTGTTGAGCGCGGTGTTGAACACGAACTGGTCGGCACCGGCACCACCGGTCAGCGTGTCGTTGCCGCCGAGCCCGAACAGCACGTCATTGCCGGTGGTGCCGGTCAGAACGTTGTTGCCGCTGTTGCCGACCACCAGGGCAATGGCACCCGAGGAGTTGTTGGCCTCGTTGCTCTCCGCCACCACGTTCTTGCTGTCGGCCGTGACGCTGAAATAATAGGTCGCAGGCGCCGAGTTGGTGGCAAAGTTGAGCGTGCCCGCTTCGGTATCGGAGCCGCCCGCCGACAGCGCCCCGGCGGCGATGGTGCCGATCAGCGTGCCGGCGCCCGACGCGGTCGAGGCGACGTAGATGCCGGTGGTCGATGCGGTGGCTACGCCGGCGCCGGTATCGCCGACATGGTAGCTGAAATGCGTGCCGCTGAACGACAGGCCGCTGACCACCAGGTCCGCCTTGGCGGGGGCAGGGGGCGGCACCGGCGTGGTCGAGCCGGTCGATCCGCGGTCCCAGCCAAGCACGTCGAGCTCGCGCAGGTCGGACGATGAAACGGTGTCGACAACGCCCGAGGCGCTGAACGCATTGAAGGCGTCGTTGCCGGCGCTCGATGCCCAGTCGCCGTAATCGCCGTTGCCATTGGTGTTGAAGCTGTCGAGATTGGTGGCGCCGGCGTTGATCGAGAAATAGCCCGGCGTGGTGCCCGCGAAATCACGCACGCCCGAGGCGGCGTAGTGAAACAGGTCGAGCGGATAATAGCCGTTGGCGATGCCGCCGATGGTGCCGCCGACCAGCAGCGAGCGTCCCATCACTTCGGAGATCTCGTGGGCGACGACTCCGAAGAAGTCATACTGGCCGGCGGTCACGCCATTGCTGTTGTCGTAATCGAACCAATTGCCGGCGGCGAAACCGACATAGCCGTCGACGCTGGTGCTGGCGCCGAGCAGGCCGGTGGCCTTGGCTTCGGCGCGCGATTCCCAGAACGTACCGCTCACCGGACTGGCGATCGGCAGCGACGCCACCGCGGTCGCGTCGTCGGCGGTCTTGGCGTCGGCGGTGAGCGCGGCCTTGACCTGGGCATAGCTGTAGCTGTTGAGATATGTCAGGCTCTCGCCCAGCGCGCCGGCGCCGAGCGTATAGCCACCGACCTCGCCATAGCCGACATTGATATTGATGGTGACGTGGTCGGTGAACTGGCTCTGGAAATATTGCACGGCGGCGGCCACCCCGGCCTTGAAGCCGGCGGGGGCGCTGCCGACGCTGGCGTCGTAGCTGACATTGATGACAAAGGGCGAGGCCGTCGCGGCGGTGGCGGCACTGCTCGCAGTACCCGCGCTGCCGCCGCTGCCGGCGGTCGAACTCGACGTGCTGTTGCTGAGCGCCGACACGATGTCGCCATCGCCATCGATCAGCACGCCCAGCGATCCATCGCCACTGTCGGTCGGAGAGAAGTCGATCCCGATCGGTGCGTCCGGAGCGGTCACCGCGGTCGGGATATATTCCGCTGTGGGGGACGCTGGCGCGGCTGCCTCCTGCACCAAGGCGGCCGGCCCGGCAAGCGCGGCCGGTACGCTGGCCATCACCGGCGCTGTGTCGAGCGATGCAAGCGTTGCGAACGGGGTGGTCGTCTCGGTCGCGTTGGTTGCCGTCGCGGCCGGCGTCGCCACGGCTGACGGGCTGTGTTCCGTCGGGGCGTCTGTCACCGATAAGTGGCTTGCCGGGTGCACGGTCTGTATAGGCATCGCATCGGCATGGGCGCCCACATGCGCGGTGGGGTCATGGGCGCCACTGCCGCTGCCGACGCTGGCGTCGGAGACGTGGAGCAGTTCGCCAACGGATGGCGCATGTGCCGGATCCAGGCCGAATGACGATTCATGCGACGCGGCATGTGCCTCTTGGCCGGTGGTCAGCGCGTCGCTGGCGGGGGCCGCATCCATGAGGGTGGAAAAATCGAAGGAGTCCAGCCCAAGGCCCGTGTCGGTGAACAACGACCGCACGTCCATGCTTTGCAGCAGCGAAGCCGTCATATCGCGTGAATCGAGGGGAGCCGACATGGATGATCCTGATGTTTCCGATCGTGTCGCATCAGAAATCCGCTGATCGTCTCTCGATCGGTGGATGGCGTGACGCCGCGATCGAGATCAAGGTAGGATCAGCGAATTAAATAAATGGAACCGCAATAGGCGGATTTTTAGCGGAGTTGCGGTCCGTTATGGTTGTCCAGGTATCAGGGTGTGTGACGCCCGAAAAAATCGTGGCGTAGCAAGCGTGCAAGCCCTGCTGCCATTCGGATCGTGGCGATCGACCGACCTGGTCTTGCAGCCGCACAAGCGCGACGATATGCGGGAATTCCGTCGAGATAGACCCCGCATGTCGCCGCGCTCATGACAGCGACAGCGGGACCGATTCACGTCACCTTGCGCTGGTGCGGCAAAGCCAGTGACGACGGCGGTTCGCCGGCCACCGGCACGTCCCAGATGTCCTCGGCATATTCGCGGATCGTGCGATCCGACGAGAACCACGCCATCCGGGCGACATTGAGGATGCTGGCGCGGCTCCAGGCCGAGCCGGCGCGCCAGCGCGCGTCGATGCCGCGCTGCGCGTCGTAATAGGAATCGAAATCGGCCGACACCACGTAATGATCAAGGTGGCGCAGTGCGTGGCCGACCGAGACGAAGCGGCCGGGATCGTCAGGCGAGAAATCACCGCGCTCGATCGCGGTAATGGCGCGGCCGAGATTTGGCGACCTGGTAATGACGTCATGGGCGTCGAGGCCGGCGGCGCGGCGCGCCACCACTTCGGCGGCATCCATGCCGAAGATCGCGATGTTCTCCGGGCCGACATTGTCACGGATCTCGATATTGGCGCCGTCCAGCGTGCCGATGGTCAGCGCGCCGTTCAGCGACAGCTTCATGTTGCCGGTGCCGGAGGCTTCCATGCCGGCGGTGGAAATCTGCTCGGACAGGTCGGCGGCCGGGATGATGATCTCGGCCAGACTGACATTGTAGTCCGGCAGGAACGCGACCTTCAGCTTGTTGCCGATCGTGGTGTCGTTGTTGATCACCTCGGCGACGTCATTGATCAGCTTGATGATCAGCTTGGCATAGCGATAGCTGGCTGCCGCCTTGCCGGCGAAAATCTTGACGCGCGGCACCCAGTCCTTGTCGGGCTCGTCCTTGATGGCCTGGTACAGTGCCACGGTCTCCAGCAAGTTGAGCAGTTGCCGCTTGTATTCGTGGATGCGCTTGATCTGGACATCGAACAGCGCCGAAGGGTCGATCTGGATGCCGAGCTTCTCGCCGATTACTCGCGCCAGCGCGATCTTGTTGTGATGCTTGACCTTGTTGAACTGCTGCTGGAACGACGCGTCGCCGGCAAAGCCCTCGAGCCGCGTCAGCCGGGTCGGGTCGTCGAGCACCGCCTCGCCGCAGGTGGCGCGCAGAAGGTTGGTGAGTTTCGGGTTGGCCAGCATCAGCCAGCGGCGGAAGGTGATGCCGTTGGTCTTGTTGGTGATGCGGCCGGGATAGAGCTGGTTGAGATCGTGAAACACGGTCTCCTTCATCAGCTCCGAATGCATCGCCGAGACGCCATTGATGCGGTGCGAGCCGATGAAAGCGAGGTTGCCCATGCGGACGCGGCGGCCGGCGCCCTCGTCGATTATAGAGACCGAGGCGCGGTACACGGTGTCGTCGGGCCGGGTAGCGTCGGCGCGGTCGAGATGCGCTTCGTTGATGCGATAGATGATCTCGAGATGGCGCGGCAGCAGCCGCTGGAACAGCTCGACCGGCCAGGTCTCGAGCGCTTCCGGCAGCAGCGTGTGGTTGGTGTAGGACAACGTCGCATTGGTGATCTGCCAGGCGGCGTCCCAGCGCATGTTGTGCTGGTCGACCAGGATCCGCATCAGCTCGGCGATCGCCAGGCTGGGATGGGTATCGTTCATCTGCACCGCGGCCTTGGTGGCGAGCTCGCGCAGATTGCCGTCGGACTCCAGATGCCGCTTCACCAGATCCTGCAAGGAGGCGGAGACAAAGAAATATTCCTGGCGGAGCCGCAATTCGCGGCCCGCGGCGCTCTCGTCATTGGGGTAGAGGAATTTGCAGATCGCTTCGGCGCGGGCCTGCTCGGCGCTGGCGCCGAGATAGTCGCCGGTGTTGAAGACGTCGAGCTTGAGCGGATCCGGCGCCCGTGCCGACCACAGCCGCAGCGCGTTCACATGCTGGCCGCGCCAGCCGACGATCGGCGTGTCATAGGCGACCGCTTCCACGGTCTCGCCGGGATGCCAGATCACCTGTTTGCGGCCGCGCGCGTCCTCGATTGTCTCGATGCTGCCGCCAAAATGGATGTGATACATCACTTCCGGCCGCTGCAGCTCCCACGGATTGCCGAAGCCCAGCCATTCGTCGGGATATTCCTGCTGCCAGCCATGCGAGATGATCTGCCGGAACAGGCCAAAATCATAGCGGATGCCATAGCCGAAGGCGGGAATAGCCAGCGTCGCCATGCTCTCCATGAAGCAGGCGGCGAGACGGCCGAGGCCGCCATTGCCCAGCGCCGCGTCAGGTTCACATTTTCTGAGATCGTCGAGGCCGACGCCGAGATCACCGAGCGCCGCTTCGAACAGGGCGAGCAGGCCCATATTGTTGAGCGCGTCCGTGAACAGCCGGCCGATCAGGAATTCCAGGCTGAGATAATAAACGCGCTTGCGGCCTGCGTCGTAGCTTTCCTTCTCGGTGACCAGCCAGCGATGCATGATGCGGTCGCGCAGCGTCAGCGCGGTGGCCGTGTACCAGTCGTGCTTGGTGGCGATCGCCGCGTCCTTGCCGATGGTCAGCGTCAACTTGGTGAGGATGGCGCTCTTGATTTCTTCAAGCGCCGGCTCGTCGAGCGGCGGATTATGCGGCTGGAATTTCGCTGGTATCGATTGCTCTGACAAACCTGAAATCCTGATCTGTGTCCCGATGGAAAAAGCATACGCGCATTCGACGGTCTCCGGAACCCGGCGCATTGGCGAGCTTTTGCTATGGTTATGCCTTTGATTTGGGCAGACGTGTAGGCTGCATATTGTCCCGGCATGCGGGTGCAGGCCTCGCACCATCGAATTGGGATGTATCTAGGAACAAATTAAGAACACTTTAGCAAGTGCTTGATATATCATCGTGATTCGCGGATGCGCGTTACAATATCTAGCTCTCTTGAAGCCTGCGAGGACTACATGTCCACCATTGCCTTTGATCAGTTCGCGCTCACCCGGATCGCGGATTTCGCCCGTTCGCTGTCGCGGCTGCACCAGGCGGCGCGGCGACATCATATCGACGACGACGAGATCGACCGCGAATTCAACGCGGTCTGTCTGTCGGTATGGGGCTACACCACCGACGATTTCAGCGACGAGTTGTTTGAGCTCGCCGACCACGCTTGGCTGGATTCACTGGACGAGGCCCATGCCCGGATTTTTGCGGCCGAGCAGGGGTACGACCTGATCGACGACCACGGCATGCTGACCGACTGGTGGGGCTATTGCTGGATGATCCTGGCCGAGAAGCGCGGGTTGCTGACGCCGGAGAACCGCGCCGCGGCGCGCGCCGAAATCGAGGACAAGTACATGGCGGCACCGAACGTGATCGGCGTCATTGTCGGGCGCTGATCAGTCGATTGCTGCGCGCTTGGCACGGGGCGCTGTTTTCGGCACCGCGGTGATAGCGGACGCGGGGTCCCGCATCCCCTCCGGCATCGGTGCTTCCTCGACGATCATCTCGGCCGAGACCGGGGCCACTTTCATCTCGCCGAGCCGCGCGCGCACATCCGAGGTCAGGCCGGGATAGGACGATACCGGGGTGAACTCGGCGGTCTGGGTATTGCCGTTGCGGACGCCGGAATAGGCGACGAGGCCATTGGTGGTGGCGATCACGTCGCCGGGGCGCAGCGACGAATCCAGCGTGAGATCGACCGGTGCGAGGCCGGCGGGATCGCGGCCATTGCAGGTGCAGTCGGCCCGCAGCGCCTTGCGATAGGCAAAGGCGTTTTCAGAGTCGGGGTAACGCTCGCCGGTGCTCGACGCGGCACTGTCGATGTTGCTGCCAAAGAACACCTTAGCGTTGCCGGCCGGGCAGAACGCCTGGCACATCTGCGCCGGGCTGACGCCGCGGCCCAGCGGAAAATACTTGCCGTCGCAGCTCCGCACGCAGAATGCGGGACCGGAGCCGCCGGCGCTCTGCACCGGGCGCGGCGGGGGGGCGGCGGTGTTGAGGCCGAACGGATCGGCGAAGAAATTGGCTTCCGGCACCGCGCCCTTGCGCGGTTGCTGCTTCTGCGCCGGACCGCCGCCGAACAAGAAATCGAATAAGCCCTCGGCCGATGCGTCGTGCGGGGCCAGCAGCGGAGCCGCGAATGCGATCGCGGCAAGCAGCGTCAGCAGGCGGCCGGTCCGTGAAATCTTCCGAGTTTGACGCAACGCCTGCCCCACAACCGTACCGACCGGGCGGACGTCGCCCAGTACCGTTTCACTTTAGAGGCGGTATGGTAAACGAGGCGTAAGCGCGGGGCTGGCTAGTGAAAAAATACCCAGCTCAGAACCGCGAATACCGGCAGCAGCACGGCGCCTGACCACAGCATGTAGCCGAAGAAGCTCGGCATCCGAACCCCGGCGTCGCGGGCAATGGCATAGACCATGAAGTTAGGCGCGTTGCCGATATAGGTTAAGGCGCCCATGAACACGGCTCCTGCCGAAAGCGCCGCCAGCGTCGCCGCGCCCGAGCTCATCAGCATTCTAGCGTCACCGCCGGCCAGTTCGAAGAACACCAGATAGGTCGGGGCGTTGTCGAGAAACGCCGACAATCCGCCGGTCAGCCAGAAATAGGCCGCGATGTTGGGCGTGCCGTCCCCATGGCTGACCAGTGCCACCAGCGGCGCAAACGCGCCGTTCGTGCCGGCCTGCAGAATCGCCATCACCGGCGCGATGCAGATGAAAATGCCGGCGAACAGGATCGCCACCTCCTTGATCGGTCCCCAGGCGAACTGGTTGGCGGCCCGGTGTCCGGCCCTCGTGAGCCACAGTGACGCAAAGGTCACGAGCACGAAAATCAGGTCACGCAGCAGGTCCTGCAGTTCCAGCGTGGTGTGCAGCACGGTGATCGAAACGCTCGGCTTCCAGCTCGCGCTCATCAGGATCGCGGCGATGATGACGACGAGCAAAAGCAGGTTGATCTTGCCGTGCAGCCGCAGCGGCGAATCCGGAGTCGGATCGCTCTTTCCGGGAAAGTTGCCCTCGCGATGGTGCAGGGTGACGTCGATCACCATGAAGACGGCGAGCACGATCCCGATGGCGAGCAACGTTGGCGCCAGCAGATGCCGGGTGGTCCAGAAGAAGTCGACGCCCTTCAGGAAGCCCAGGAACAGCGGCGGATCGCCGAGCGGCGACAGCGAACCGCCGATGTTGGACACCAGAAAGATGAAGAAGATCACGACATGGACATTGACGTCGCGGCCGTCATTGGCGCGGATCAGCGGCCGGATCAGGATCATAGAGGCGCCGGTGGTGCCGACCACGCTGGCGAGCAGGGCGCCGAAGCCAAGCAGCGCGGTGTTGGTGAAGGCGCTGTCGTGCAAATTGCCCTCGAGATAGATGCCGCCGGCCACCGTGAACAGCGCCAGCAGCAGCAGGATGAAGGGCAGATATTCCAGCAGCACGGTGTGGGACAGCGTGGCGGCCACCGTGGCCGAATCGACAAACACGAACAGCGGCACCACCACAAGTGCGGCGAACACCGCGGCGAATTTGCCGTAATGGTGCTCCCATAGATGCGGATACAGCACCGGGCCGGTGGCGATCGAGAGCAGAATGCCGGCGAAGGGCATCGCCCAGAACCAGCTCAGGATGGCGCCGTCGAGATGCGCGACGGCGTTCATGATTTGAGGAATTCGGAGGCCTTGTACAGCGAGCGGAACGCCACGCCTGCCTTTTCAAAATTCTCCGCGGCGCCTTCGTCGCGGTCTACCATGGTATAGACCAGCACGACGTCGCCACCGGCTTCGCGTACGGCTTCCAGCGCCCTGATGGCGGAGCCACCGGTGGTCGTGACGTCCTCGACGATGACGATCCGCTTGCCCCGCAGCGTTTCACCCGCGGCAAGGCCTTCGACGGCGAGGCGGGCGCCGTGCTCTTTCGGCTTCTTGCGGACGAAGAAGGCGGCGATCGGGTGGTTCTTTAACCAGGACAGCTGTGCGATCGCGCCGGCCAGCGGCACAGCGCCCATCTCCAGCCCGCCGACATAATCGAGCCGGTCGTCACGCAAGGCGTCGTAGGTCAATTCGGCCAGCAGAGCCGCGCCCTCAGGGTGGCACATGGTCGGCTTCAAATTGAAGTAGAAGTGGCTCTTGCGGCCCGAGGCCAGCGTGATCTCGCCATAGCCGAACGAACGGGCGTGAATGATGTCGAACAAGCGGGCACGGGAGGCTAATTTGGACAAGACGGGCTCTTTCGCTGAAGTCGGCGACAGTCTACCGGCCACGGCGGGAACATTCCAGCGCCCGCGACGGCCAGTCAACAAACAACCGGTCTCACGGCAGCCCGATTCCGCTCAATCCGGCGATCGCGCCGGCAGCGAGGAGCCATAGCGGGTGAAGCCTGGTGGTAACCGACAACGTCGCGCAGACGGCGGTGATCGCCACCAGCGTCCATTCATGGTCGGAGGATTCGGTGATCAGCGCGGCACTGGCCGCTACCAGGCCGACGGTCATCGGCACCAGCCCCTGCTGCACGATGCGCCGCCACGGCCGGTCCTTGAAGCGCTTCCAGTAATGCAGCACCACGCCGGTCAGAATGGACGATGGCCCGAATTTGGCGAGCGTGGTGACGATCACGCCCGGCCAGCCGGCGACGCGCCAGCCAATCAGCGTCACCACCATCATGTTCGGCCCGGGGGCGGTCTGCGCCAGCGCGTACATCGCGCTGAAATCCCGGGCGGACATCCAGTGCTGGACGTCGACCACCTGGCGCTGCATTTCCGGCAGGATGGTGTTGCCGCCGCCAAAGGCGAGCAGCGACAATTCGGCGAAGATCGCGGCCAGCGCCAGCAGCACCGCCGTCATTTCGAGAGCTTCCAGGTGACCAGCATGCTGAGTGAGGCCAGCACGACCATGGTCGGCAGCAGCGGTAGCCGCAGGATGGCGATGGCGACGAAGCACAGTACGGCAATGAGGATGGCGAGCGGTCTGGTGCGCAGCGGCCACGCGATCTTGACGGCCATCGCCACCAGCAGGCCGGCGGCGGCGGCGGCCAGTCCGGCGAACAAATGCCCGACTCTGGGGTCGTCCTTGAAGCGGTCATAGACGACACCGAGCCCGATGACGATCGCGGAGGGCGCTGCGATCAGCCCGGTCAGCGACGCGACTGCGCCGGCCAGTCCGCGAAAATGCAGGCCGATCGCCACCGACAGGTTGATGATGTTGCCGCCCGGCAGGAACTGGCACAGCCCGAGTAATTCGGTGAACTCCGCGGGCGCCAGCCAGCGCCGCTTCTCGACGATCATCCGCCGCGCCATCGGCAGCACGCCGCCGAAACCGGTCAGGCCGAGGCCGAGAAATCCTATGAACAACCCGCCGATACTGGGCGGCTCGGTTAGCGCGGCCTCGGTCGGGGCAACGATTGTGGTATCCATCAGAATCTCCGCGGTCGGGCGGTGCCTGGCTGCCGATGCGGTCGACCTACGCCGCCGCAGTCTGTATGTCCACTCACACCTCACCGCGTCGCATCCCCCGAAAGGTCCGCCATGACGATCGAACTGCACAGCTGGAATACGCCGAACGGTCGCAAGATCTCGGTCGCGCTGGAGGAGATGGGGCTGCCTTACAAGGTCGTTCCGGTGCATATCGGCAAGGGTGAGCAGATGAAGCCGGAATTTCTGGCGATCAGCCCGAACAACAAGATCCCGGCGATTGTCGATCCCGATGGCCCGGACGGCAGGCCGGTCAGCGTGTTCGAATCCGGCGCCATCCTGCTTTATCTTGGCGAGAAGACCGGCCAGTTCCTGCCCACATCGCTGGCGGACAGGATTCCGGTGCTGGAATGGTTGATGTGGCAGATGGGAGGTTTTGGTCCGATGCCCGGCCAGGTACATCACTTCATCGCGCTGGAAAACGAAGCTGACCGAGCTTACGGGCTGAAGCGCTATTCCGAAGAGACCCGGCGGCTGTACGGCGTGCTGGACCGGCGTCTGGCGACCCATGAATTCGTCGCCGGCGAATTGTCGGTGGCGGATTTCGCGATCCTCGGCTGGGCTTGGCGCCACGAGCGCCACAAGGTAGCGCTGGCGGATTTTCCCCATGTGGCGCGCTGGTACGCAATGCTGATGGCACGGCCGGCGGTGCAACGCGGGTTCGACGTGAAGCTGGATTAAGATCAGTCTATACGCGATCCCGTATAAATCCGTTATATACGGTATCGCGTATATTTGCCCTTTATACGCGATAGTATCGGATGACGCCGCTCTACGACGTTCTTTCGGCCCAGCCCAGCCTCGATGCCAGACAGGTGCAGCGAAACAACTTCAAGCTGGCGATGGCGATCGGCATGAACCGTCACTACCGAATGGACGAGATCGTGCCCCGGCATTTTGCCCAGCCCGCCGCGCTGGCAAAGGCGCGGGGCGCCACTGCTGGCAACGA
The DNA here is from genome assembly GCA_014377915.1 of Tardiphaga sp. The sequence goes on along the minus strand of JACMOT010000323.1, from coordinate 677 downwards.
TCTTCGAGGACCTTGCCGCCCATGCGGAACGATGGACGCAGGACGTCTTCGCTGAGCTGCCGCCGGAGTTTCCCGAGGAGATGGTCAGGTCCGTCGCCGACGGCATCGCACAGCGCGTCCGCATGATCGATCAGATGTTGTCGCTTCCCGGCGGTGCCACCGCGATCCGGTGAGCGACAACGATCACCCCCGCCTGGTCTCCAGCGCCATCCGCACCGCGAGGCCTGCCAGCACCGTGCCCATCAGCCAGCGCTGAACTTTAAGCCAGGTCGGGCGCTGGCCGAGAAACAGCGCGATCGAACCGGCGCCGAGCGCAATCAGGGCATTGACGCCGATGCTGATGACGATCTGCACCGAGCCCAGCGCCAGCGATTGCGTCAGTACGGAGCCCGCGGCAGGATCAATGAACTGAGGCAGCAGCGCCAGATACAGCATCGCAATCTTCGGATTGAGCAGGTTAGTGACAAAGCCCATCGCGAACAATTTGCGCGGGCCGTCGACGGCGAGCTTTTTCACCTGAAATGGCGAGCGACCGTGGGGCTCCAAGGCCTGCCAAGCCAGCCACAACAGATAGGCGGCGCCGCCGAGCCGCAGCGCGTCGTAGGCATAGGGCACCGTGAACAAAAGGGCGGTAATGCCGAACGCCGCGCACAGCATGTAGAAAACGAAGCCGAGGG